>CAKZHN010000500.1 GCA_936924235.1 uncultured Rhodoplanes sp.
TGAAGGTCTCTTCCATCGGCCGGCGCTTGCCCTCGGCCCAGCGGATCTCGGCATTCGGCGTGAGGTAAGCGAGCGCGCCCTTCACCAGCGCCTCGACGCCGCCGCCGTAGATGTCGGTGGTCTCGGCGCGCTGATACTCCCACTGGCTCACCATCAGCGTGGCGAGCCCCGCGGTGTGGTCGCTGTGCGGATGGGTGATGAAGATCTTGCCGACTTTGCGGAAGTCGTTGCCGGACTGCACCACGCGCGTCGTCACGCTGCCGCCCGCGTCGATGAGATAGAGCGCGCCGTTGACCACCAGCAGGTTCGACGACTGCGCGCGGTCGCCGCGCGGCAGCGGCCCGCCGGCGGTGCCGAGCGTGATCAGCTGCGCCTGGGCCGGCGGCGCGCTCTGCGCCGTGGCCGCATCGGCCGCGATCCCGCAGCCGAGCAAGCTCAAGCCCAGCAGTCCCAGGCTCGCGCCCAGCGATCCAATGAATGCCCTCATGTCGTCCTCCCCGTTTTGCGGCAAGCCTGCACTCTTGCGGGCGGGCTGTCACCAGCGACGCCGCCCAGCAACCGCACTGCGGCATAAAAACCGCGCTACCTTTTGTTAAGCCGAATCGGGGAAACGTTCCGCCGGGGCGACTCTTCCGTTGCGATGCTGAGCATCGCTGGAGTGCTCCGATGGCGGTTTCCCCGGTTGCTTCGTCGGCGTCGCCGGATCTCCAGCCGCAGAATCCTCCCCCGCTTTCCTCATCCGAGCCGATCGACGCGCAGCCGCTGCTGCCGGTGATTGTCCGCGCTGCGCAAGCCGCGGATCTGCCGGCGCTCATGGACATGAAGCGGCAGATGGCGGTCGAGGAGGACGCCGCCGGATATTTCGACGAGATCACCGAGCATTGGCAGCGCGATTTCTTCGGCGCAGCGCCGCGCGTCTTCGCGATCGTCGCCGAGTGCATCGGCGTGCCGATCGGCATGGCGATCTTCAACGAGCATCCGATCGCCGGCTGGCCGGTGTCGCCGATCTACGTGCAGTCGGTGTTCGTCAGGCCCACGTGCCGCCATCACGGCATCGGCCGCGCGCTGATGGCCGCGATCACCGCCGAGGCGCTGCGCCGCGGCACGCATCTCATCTATCTCAACGTGCGCCAGGACAACGCGGCGCGCAGGCTCTACGAGCGCGGCGGCTTCGTGCATGCCGACAGCTGTCTGGTCTACACGCTGCTGCTGCCGCAGTTCATCGGCGCGGCCGGCGCGGGCGCGGAGCGCAACGCGCAAGCCCGCTGAGCGAAAATCCGCTGCGCGCAACGTCGTCCTGATCCGCTCGCGCTGTGTCACGTGACACAGCGATAAGCCTGATTCCACCGGAACTGCATCGAGGCGCTCGGGTTTGATTCCCGTCAGCTAGGCCGTGGATTATCCCGCGGTTTGGCTCTGCCCCGGCCTCCTGCATTTAAAGGCCGGGGCGGAGATTTCAGGGCGCCCGGGGGTGCAGGACCCGGGCGCCTCTATTGTCAAACTTTGTTGCGCCCGCGCCGGGCCTGGTCACACTGAAGCGGCCAACCCGGGCGCGAGGTCATGATGTGGATGGCGCGCGGCTTCGTCGTGGCCGGCGGACTGCTGGTGGGTGTCGCCATCGGCATCGCGCTGGCGCGTGCACTTCACGCCGCGGGCTTCTGGTGAGCGTCTCACGACAGCGGGCCGGTTACGACAGCGGGCGGGGCCTGTGCAGCTGCTCGATCTCCCAGTCGATGCCCTCGAGATCGCGGTCGATGTCATCGAGCTGAAGGTTGAGCGCCACGGCGCGCATCCGCATCGCCGCCTCGACGCCGTTGACGAGCTGCCACAGCTCCGCCTCCTGCTCGGGCGGCACGCGCTCGGTCCCGAGCGTGGTGTAGACATCGGCGAGATATTTGCGGGCGAGCGAGATAAAGGTTTCGACGTCGTCTGAAGGCGCTTGTTCCGAGGACACTTTGCGCTCCGGTCTTGGGGCGCCGCATTGGCAAGGTAACCTGCTAAGGGCCATCAAGTTGCCTTGAAACCCGCACAGTGGTTAACGCGGCGCACGCCAGCGCTGTCGCGCAATGAAACACCGCGCGCTCACACAAGCTCCGGTCATGGCTGCATGGAAAGGCTGCGCCCCCCGCCACGGGGATGACAGGGGGCACCGGCCAACATAGGAGGCTTTCCCGAATCGCCTACGTCTGCCCGGCGAGGCTAGGCTTGCCCGCCGGCGCGCCGCATTAAAGTTTGACACTTGGAAACGTCGACACCTGGCGGCGCGGCAGCGTCTCCGCCTACCGGGTCTCCGTCGTCGTCTGCTCGGTCGTCACGGGCCGCTGGCCCGGTCGCTCGATCGTCCGGATGGTCTTGGTGGTGATCGTCGTCCGCCCGCCGATCGAGCCCGTGGTTTCGGACGAGCCCTGGCCGGTGGTCGTCGCCTGTCCGGTCGTTCCGGCTGTCGCGGCGGCAATGGCCGCGTTCTCCAGGTCGTTGGGCGCAAGGATGCTGACCATGCAGGGCTTGCTGGCGTTGGCCGCCAGGCAAGCGGTGCCGTCACCGCGCGGCGTGAACGTCACGTGCTCGCCCCGCACCACGTGCTGGCAGCGGCCGGAATCGGTCAGCTCGTTGATGTAGGCGAAGAATTCCGTCGCCGTGGTCCGCTTCATCACGGCGCCAAAGCCGTCCATCACGGCCTTGTCCTGGCACACCAGCGAATCGTAGGGCACCACCCCGTCGCGCGCCGCCGCAGCAGTGGCCGACACGGCGAGTACAGCAATGGAGAGAAGACAAACGGTTTTGGCCTGCATGACACGTTCCTCGGAATGTGTCCCCCGTGCCAAATCCAATTAAAATCGGCGCGATTTGGTTCCGCGCGATGCGAGGATTTCCCTGGCATTTTGCCGTCCTGGCGGCACGAAAGGGCCGTGACCGGCCGGGGCGGCGGGACGTATTCTCAAAGGCAACAAGCCCCCGCCGGCCTTTCCGGCCGTCCAAAAGCGCAGCGGGCATCATGATTTGCGGGGGAGGAATGACCGATGCGAAGCCTGACCTCACACGTTGTCGCAGCCGCCGCAGCGGCCGCCATCGCGAGCATCGCGACCTACACCGCAACGACCGGCCGTATCGCCATACCGCTGGCCTCGGCCGCATTCGCGCAGGCGGCCGGCAGCCGCAGCACCGAGGTCGTGACCCAGGCGATGCCCGACATCGGCCGCGAGATGCGCATCAACCTGACCGAGCGCGACCCCGGCAACGGCAGCGCGCCGCACCGCCATCCCGGGCATCACACGTTCGGCTATGTGCTCGAAGGCACCTACGAGGTGAAGATCGACGACGGCCCGGTGCGGCAGCTCAAGGCGGGCGACGTGTTCTACGAGCCGCCGGGCGCGCTGCACGCCATCTCGCGCAATCCCAGCGCGGATCAGCGCGTCCGGTATCTCGTGATCCAGGTCGGCAATCCGAGCATGCCGCGCACGGTGGCGCCGTAGCACCGCGTCGCCTGTGCGCTAACGCGCCCGGTCGCAGATGATCACCGCGACCACGCCGCCGCGTCCGGCGGCGCGCATCTCGTGGCGGCAGCCCGGCGGCACCTCGAAGCAGCCGGTGATGCCGCAGACGACGCGTCGCGGCGCTGCGGCGACGCGCTGCTTGGACGTGGCGGCTTCCGCGGTCAGGGAGCCGAGCACGCCGAGCATCGCCAGCACCGTGCAGACCGTGCCGTTGCGCAATGAGTTCATCACTGCACCATCTCGATTGGGTTTGCCGACGCTCCGTTGCAGCCGGGCTCATCAAGACTAGCCGAAATCCGGGCCCGCCGCGCCTGCTATTTGGCAAGTCCGATCACACTCAGCGCCTTGGCCCATTGCCCGGTTTCCTCGCGGAGCATGCTCGCGTATTCGGCCGGCGTATTGGCGACCGGAATGGAGCCGATGTCGGCCATCCGCTTCTGCAAGGCTTCATCCCGCACCATGTCGGCCATCGCCTGCGCGAGCTTGTCCACGATGGGCTGCGGCGTCCCCGCGGGCGCGAACAAGCCGTTCCAGGATTCGACCGGGTAGTCCACCAGGCCCAGCTCGATGAGCGTCGGAATGTCCGGCGTCTGCGGATTGCGCCGCGCGGTCGTGATCGCGAGCGGGCGCACCGTGCCGGCGGCCATCTGCGCCATGGCGTCGGACATGTTGGAGAACGCGAGCTGCACCTCGCCGGACACGACAGCCGCCGTCGCCAGCGCACCGCCGCGGTACGGCACCGCGGTGAAATTCGAGCCGGTCTTCACCCGAAAGATCTCGGCCGCGAACTGCATCAGCCCGCCGGCGCCCACGGTGCCGTAGCTCAGGCCCTGCGGGCGGGCCTTGCTCAGCGCCGCGACCTCGGCCGCGGTCTTCGCTTCGAGGCTCGGATTGACCACGAGAATGAGCGGATTGGTGTTGATCAGGCTGATCGGCGCCAAGTCCTTCAGCGGATCGTAGGGCAGCTTCTCGGTCGCCGGCGAAACCGTGATCGGGCCGATGCCGCACACACAAAGTGTGTAGCCGTCCGGCGGCGCCTTCGCGACCACATCGGTGCCGTTGATGCCGCCGGCCCCGGCGCGGTTCTCGACGACGACGCTGATGTTGAGCGCCTTCTGCATGTAGGCGGCGGTCAGGCGGCCGACGACGTCGGTGTTGCCGCCGGCCGCGAACGGCACGATGAGCTTGATCGCGCGGTTGGGATACGCGTCCTGGGCGGCGGATGGTTGCGCTGAGGCGAAGGAAAGAAGCGCCGCAGCAGCCAGGACAGGCAATCTCATATTTCGCCCCCAAAACTTCCCAGCCGGGAGCGTAGCAGTTCTACCGGGTGGGCAAAGACGCAGAGCACCGTGTCCACCCTGCGTCTGCCATGTCAGAACGCAGGTCGCGGCTGTCGGAAGTTTGACGAAATCCCCCTCGCACCGGCCTTGTGAGCCATCCCGGCGACCTTTAGAAAACCCATCGATGTTCAGCCGTTCCATCAGACAGAAGATCGTCGGCATCGCGGTCGGGCTGATCATCCTGATGATCGTCACCTCCGTGCTGTCGAACGTCATGGCCTCGAAGGTGGGCCTGCTGCTCGACGAGCTCACCAACAAATACATCCCGGCCTATGGCCATCTCGCCCAGGCCAACGTCCGCTCGCTCGAGCGCGCGCTCGCGCTCCGCCGCATGGCGATCGCGAAGATGCAGACGCCGCCGGACGAGGCGGGCTATGCGGCGCGCAAGCGCAATTTCGAGGAGCTCGGCCCCGAGATCGAGCAGCACACCACGGCGGCGCGCAAGCTGATCATCTCGATCATCGACGACGTCAGGACGCCTTCGGACAATGCGGCGCTGGCGCGTATCGAGACCCGCATCGACCTGGCCACCAGGGATGCCATGGAACGCATGGCGGACCGGACCAACCAGTTGATTGCGTCCCTGGACGGACAGGATTTCGACGGCGCGCGGCAACGCATGACGGAGGTCGACGAGCTGCGCGACGAGTTCATCGCAAAGATCGACGCCATCCGCAACGACATGGGGGCCCAGGTGCTGGCCAGCGCCCACACCGTCATGGGGGGCCAGACGAACACCATCCTCGTCTCCGGCGTGGTGACCGCGCTGGCCGCGGTGATCGGGCTGATCTTCGCGATGCTGGTCTCGGGCGGCATCACCCGGCCGGTGCGGTTGCTGCTCGAAGGCACGCGCCATGTCGAGGCCGGCCACCTCGACCGCTCGATCACGATCACCACGCAGGACGAGATCGGCCAGCTCTCGATCGCGTTCAATCACATGATCGAGCAGCTCCGGCACAACGAGAAGATCCGGCAGACCTTCGGCAAGTACATCGACCCCCAGGTCGTCAAAGGCCTCATCGACCAGCCGGCGCTCGCCGTCGAAGGCAAGCGCCGGATCATGACCGTGATGTTCTGCGACATGAAGGGCTTCTCGGCGCTGAGCGAAGGGATGACGCCGCAGGGCCTCGTCAAGGTCATGAACAGCTATCTGACCGCCATGTCGGCGCCGATCCACGATCACCAGGGCATTCTCGACAAGTACATCGGCGACGCCATCATGGCCTACTGGGGCCCGCCGTTCGTCGACGAGGCGGAGCAGGCGCGCCTCGCCTGCCTCGCGGCGCTCGACATGGTCCGCGGCATCGGCCTGCTGCGCCAGGAATTGCCCGAGCTGCTCGGCGTGCGCAACATGCCGATGGAGCTCGACATCCGGATCGGCATCGCCACCGGCGAGGCGCTGGTCGGCAGCATCGGCTCCGAGTTCATGATGAGCTACACGGTGATGGGCGACACCGTGAACCTCGCCTCGCGCGTCGAGCCCGCCAACAAGATCTACGGCAGCCACGCCCTGGTCTCGGAAGCCACCGCCCGCATGGCCGAGGCCGCGATCGAGCTGCGCGAGATCGACCGGCTGTTCGTCAACGGCCAGTCCCAGGCGCAGACCGTGTTCGAGATCATGGGCGTCAAAGGCGGGCTGACGGCGCAGCAGGACGTGCTGCGCAGCCGCTATGCCGAAGGCCTCGCGGCGTATCGGGCGCGCCGCTTTGACGACGCGCGGGCGGGGTTCAACGCGGCGCTCGCCGCGGTGCCGGGCGACGGTCCGTCGCTGGCGTTGCTGAAGCGGATCGAGGGCATGCAGGGCAATCCCCCGCCGTCGGACTGGGATGGCGCTTGGCCGGTGGTGGGGAGATAGCCTCGCGCCCATTGGCCTGCTTCTTGCTCGGATCGATGTCTCGCCCAGGAGGCATCGATGAACAGGCGTTCGTTCTTGAAAATGTCCGCGGCGGTTGGCCTCGCCACGCCGCTTCTGGCGCGGCCCGCCATCGCGCAGGATCGCGAAATCCTGATCGCCGAACCGACCCGTTCGGTCAGCTATCTTCCGATCTACGTCGCGATATCGGAAGGCTACTTCAAGAAGGCCGGGCTGAACGCGAAGATGCTGACCGCCGAGCAGAACGGCGCCGCGATCAATGCGACGCTGGCCGGCCAGGCCTTCTCGTTCCTCGGAGGGCCTGAGCGCGTGGCGTTCGCCCGCGCGCAGGGCGGTCATCTGCGCGCCGTCGTCAACTGCGTCGACCGCGGCAACGTGTATTTCATGGCCGCGAAGGGCACAGGCCCGAAGCCGGGCGAAGACATCGGCGCGTATCTCAAGGGCAAGCGCATCGCGGCCGGGCCGCGCGGCACCTCGCCGCACTCCGTGATGCGATACGTGCTTATGGCGAAGTTCAATCTCGACCCGGACAAGGACGTCCAGCTGACCGAGGTGCCGACATCGACGCCGTATGTCGCAATCAAGGCCAGGCTCGCGGATGCCGGCGTGGGCTCCGAGCCTGCCATCACGCAGGGCATCGGCCAGGGCCTTTGGGACGAACCGTTTTACAACGTGCCGAAGGAGCTCGGTCCGCTCGCCTATTCGGTCCTGAACGTTGCGAAATCCGTGATCGACAAGGAGCCGCAGCTCGTCACCGACTTCGTCGCCGCCGCCATCCAGGCGCAGAAGACGGTGCTGAGCGAACCGGATCGTGTCCGTGCCATCGCGGCTCGCGAGTTTCCGACCATGAATCCGGCCGATCTCAAGGCCACGCTCGATCGCACCTATGCGGACGACCTGTGGAGCCCGGACGGTGCCATCAGCCGGCAGGCCTGGACCACGATGCATTCCGTCGTGCGCACCATCGGCGCGCTGAAAATCGATGTTCCCTATGAGGACGTCATCGACAATTCATTTGTCGAACGGCTGACGAAGAGCAAAAGCTGAAGCACGACCTCGAAAAGGGGCACAGGCTTTCGCATTCGGGCGAGCTTGATTTGCGATAGCGCGTTGGTCGGGTCGGTTCGTAGGGTGGGCTAAGGCGCAAAGCGCCGTGCCCACCTAAACCGCACGGCATGGTCGGACAAACCGCTAACGGGGCGCCGCATACCTTGTGTTGGCGTGCAGTGAACATACGCGTGGGCACGGCGCTTCGCGCCTTTGCCCACCCTACGCTGCTGGATAATCCATGTCCGACGGCTACTCGCACTGCGCGTCGGATCAGTTTGCGGTCATTGAATGCTTAAGCCTGGTCCACGGCTGCCTAAGGCTTCTCTCGCAATTCTTTCAACGGCCGCAACTTCGTCTCCACGAAACTCTGTCACAGCGTCTAAACGATTGGCTGCTTGTTGCCTCACTCGGCTGCTTAGGCTTCTCCCTTTTTCGACGAGTGCGATGATTTTGCAGTGATCATGAATTTCATGCTGGTTGCGCAATTGCATCACAATCGCTTCAAGAATTCTTTGATCGGACATTCCCAGATAGACGCCAACAGGGTCACGATTAGGTGCGCGCAACACAAAGTCAGCCGGAAAGTCTGCAAGTTTTGGCGTGATCGGCACGTTCTCTTCAAATGTAGCTTTGTCTTTTACAACCTCGCGCAACATACGTGCGGCATCTTCGCGGAAAGTCGTTGCCACACGAAATTCCGTCATCAACATGAAGTCGCGTACGCGAAGAGAAAAGGCCACGAATTTCAAAGCCGCCGCTGGCAATTCGGGTTCTTGCAGATTGCCCATAAAGAATTCTTGGGTTTCGGCATCGATGGATACGCGATACTCGTGCAATAACTCTTGCAGTGCCTCTGCACGCGTGCCCGAACCGAAATCTAGACCGCTTCCTTCCAGGTAAGGCAGCACAACACCGTCGTCCTCTATGCGAAAGGTGTCCTCGGCAGTCTTAACAACGTAAAAGCCAATATGATCGCCGTCCGCAGTAGCGAACGTCGTTGTGACCGCTAGCCCCGCCGGGACGTTCTGAATCTTCAGATCGTCACAGAACGCTTTGCAAAGCTCGTCTTTCATACCAGCGCACCTTGCGGTGCCTTCTTCACGTTAAAGAATTCAAAAGACACCGCGAGAGCCGATGCCTCCGTCATCTCGTACGTCGAGCGACGATGGAAGGCCCCATATTTCGGCAGCCTTGTCGTTGGGTATGGCTTCACAACTCCAACTTGGACGTTGTGAACCTCATCACATGAGGCATGGCAATGAATGCCCGGCTCGGACCCATGATATTCGAGTCTCGCAAGCATCACATGCGCATCGCCTCGCCTGCACGTAAGCCACGCGAGAAACCCATGCTTAGACGGCTCAAATGCCGTGAGTAATCGACACTCGACACCGCCGGCGTCTACAAGATCAACTCGCCACGACCATCGCGCGCCAAGCTGAAAATTTCGTGTCCGAGACATGGGGAACGCCGTCCGGGTCATTTTGCCGGACTTCCATTCCCCAGCCTTCGTCACAACCTTTGGCGCCGCTATCAGGTCCCGAACCCGCATGGAGAGCATGCTGCCCGGGCATCGTGGAACGGTCAAAGCGCCGGTGGGTAATAAGAACAAAAGAAGAACGAAATTTCAAGGGCTGCTTACGCTCAATTGTACGCTTGACGCACATTTAAGTTCTTGCTATGTTCTCCTTCATCCCCGCTCACTGAGGGCGTCTCCGGAGACGTACCGTTGGCGGAGCGGGGATTGCGGCGCCCGCATCCGAGCCTCGTAAGCCCGGACCGGGAGGCGCGGTCACCGTCCGCCCCCGATGAGGGGGCTGCCTTGAATGGCTGCGACTCGTCGGATGAAGGGCAGCGCAAATGCTGCCTGGATAACGTGAGTGGCTTGAGCCCTTCGGTCCGGCGAAGAAGTACGGTGGCTGCGTAACAAATCGCCGCGGTGGAGCGCCGGAAGGCGCGCGTGCCCTCGCCAGGGCGCGCGGGGTGCCTTCGCAAAGGTGCCCCATGTTACCTGCGCCGTTTCGGCGCTCCGCCTCCCTCAGGGGAGGCAAAAGAAGACCGGCCGGGGGGCCGGGAAGGCAGGGACAAGGTGATCTGGCGGTCCGCGCAATCGTTGCGCGGAGCCGAACGCGCTTGTTCCAAAGGCAATGCCTTCTAAACCGGCGTTTTGGCCATTTCTGCCGAAGATTCAATAATTTGATCCATTCCTTGTGAAACCCAGGAGGGCCGCATAAGTTGGCCGGACACTTTCAAGGACCGCTTCGTGCGCTACGTTTCGACCCGCGGTGAGGCCCCGCCGCTCGGCTTCATGGACGTCACGCTCGCGGGCCTCGCCCGCGACGGCGGGCTCTATGTGCCCGAGACCTGGCCGCAGATTCCCGCCTCGACCATCTCGGGTTTCGCCGGCAGGCCCTATGCCGAGATCGCCGTCGAGGTGATCCGGCCGTTCGTGGGCGACTCCATCTCCGAGGCCGACCTGTCGCGGCTCGCCCGCGAGGCCTACGGCACCTTCCGCCATCCGGCCGTGGTGCCGGTGTCGCAGTTCGGCCCGGGCACGTTCCTGCTCGAGCTGTTCCACGGGCCGACGCTCGCCTTCAAGGACGTGGCGATGCAGCTGCTCGCCCGCCTGATGGACCATGCGCTGGCGGCGCGCGGCGAGCGCACCACCGTGGTGGTCGCCACCTCGGGTGACACCGGCGGCGCCGCGGTGGAGGCGTTCCGCGGCCGCGCCCGCACCGATCTGTTCGTGCTGTTTCCGAAGGGCCGCGTCTCCGGCGTGCAGCGGCTGATGATGACCACGGCGCCGGACGACAACGTCCACGCCATCGAGGTCGAAGGCACGTTCGACGATTGCCAGGCCATCGTGAAGGGCCTGTTCAACCATCACGGCTTTCGCGATCGCGTGCGCCTCTCGGGCGTCAACTCGATCAACTGGGCGCGCATCGTCGCCCAGGTGGTCTACTACTTCACGGCGGCGGCCACGTTGGGCGCGCCGCATCGCAAGGTCGCCTTCACGGTGCCGACCGGCAACTTCGGCGACATCTTCGCGGGCTACGTGGCGCAGCGCATGGGCCTGCCGGTCGACCGTCTGGTGGTGGCCACCAACGTCAACGACATCCTGGCGCGCACGCTTGCGACCGGCACCTACGAGGTGCGCGAGGTGGTGGCGACCTCGTCGCCGTCGATGGACATCCAGGTTTCGTCGAACTTCGAGCGGCTCCTCTTCGAAGCCTGCGGCCGCGATGCCGCGCAGGTGCGCGGGCTGATGGCGTCGCTGGCGCAGTCCGGCCGTTTCTCGATCTCGACGCCGGCGCTCGGCAAGATTCGCGAGCTGTTCGCCGCCGGCCGCGCCGACGAGAACGAGACCGCGGCCGAGATCCGCACCACCTTGCGCGAGACCTCGCGGGTCATCGATCCGCACACCGCCGTGGCGCTCGCGGTCGCCGAGAAAGAGACCCGCGATCCGACGCGCGACACATCCATTCCGATGATCGTGCTCGGCACCGCGCATCCGGCCAAGTTCCCCGACGCCGTGCAGGCCGCCTGCGGCGTGCGCCCCGAGCTGCCCGAATGGCTCGGCGAGCTGCCGTCGCGCAAGGAACGCATCACCGCCATGCCCGTCGATCAGGGCGCCATCGAAAAATTCATCCTGGCGGCGAGCCGTGCCGCGCGTGAAGGAGCAGCGGCATGACCGTTGAAGTCACCAAGCTTCCCACCGGCCTCACGGTCATCACCGACAGCATGCCGCATCTGCAGACCGCCACGATGGGCATCTGGGTCGGCTCGGGGAGCCGCGACGAGAAGCCCGAGGAGCACGGCATCTCGCATCTGCTGGAGCACATGGCGTTCAAGGGAACGGAGAAGCGCTCCGCGCGCCAGATCGCCGAGGAGATCGAGCAGGTCGGCGGCGACATCAACGCGGCGACGAGCTTCGAGACCACGGCGTATTTTTCGAGCGTGCTGAAGGCCGACATGCCGCTCGCCGTCGACGTGCTGTCCGACATCCTGTCGAAGCCGGCCTTCGATCCGGCCGAGCTCAAGCGCGAGCAGAACGTCATCGTGCAGGAGATCGGCGCCACCGAGGACGCGCCGGACGACCTGGTGTTCGACTATCTGCAGTCGGTCGCCTATCCGAACCAGCCGATGGGCCGCCCGATCCTGGGCACGCCCGAGACGGTCTGCTCGTTCAAGGACCAGAACCTGCGCGCTTACCTCGACCGCAACTACCGCGGCCCCGACATGGTGTTCGCCGCGACCGGTGCGGTCGAGCACAGCGCCGTGGTCGCCGAGGCCGAGCGCCGCTTCGGCCACTTCAACGGCCCGGCCGCGCCGGTGCCGCAGTCGGCAAGCTTCGGCGGCGGCACCAAGCTCGAGGCGCGCGATCTCGAGCAGGTGCACATTGCGCTGGCTCTCGAAGGGTTGCCGCAGCGCGATCCGCAACTGTTCAGCCTTCAGGTGTTCTCGATCATCGTCGGCGGCGGCATGTCGTCCCGGCTGTTCCAGGAGGTCCGCGAGAAGCGCGGGCTCTGCTACACGATCTCGGCGTTCCACGCGCCCTATAGCGACACCGGCATGTTCGGCATCTATGCCGGCACCGACGCGGGCGACGTGAAGGAGCTGATGCGGGTCGCGGTCGACGAGACGGCGGCGGCCGCCGCCGACATCACCGAGGCCGAGGTCAACCGCGCCAAGGCGCAGATCAAGGTCGGGCTCCTGATGGCGCTGGAAAGCTCCGGCGCGCGGGCGCGGCAGCTCGCCAACCAGATCCTGACGTATGGCCGTGCGCTGCCGATCGAGGAGATGATCGCGCGCATCGACAACGTGACTGTGGAAAGTGCGCGTGCCGCGGGTTCCTCGTTGATTGCCCGGGCGCGGCCTGCCATTGCTGCTCTCGGCCCGCGCAAAGGACTTGAGAGTGCCGAGACAATCGTGGAGAGTTTCAAGCGCCGCGCGGCCTGAGGCCGTCACGGCGTAAAACTTGGACGCTTAGAAGTACGAAATGGCGTTGTTTCGCACCTTGAGCGCGCCCGAGCCGCTCCCTCCGGTCACCGGAGATGGGGTGGTGTTGCGCGCCCCCCAGATGGGCGACTACGCCGCCTGGGCCCAGGTCCGCGAAGAGAGCCGGAAATTTCTCACCCCCTGGGAGCCGACCTGGCCGGCCGACGATCTGACCCGGCCGGCCTACCGGCAGCGGCTCCGCCGCTACGCCGAGGACATCCGCACCGACCAGGCCTATCCGTTCTTCTTGTTTCGGACCGAGGACGGTGCGCTGGTCGGGGGCCTGGCGCTGGCCAACATCCGCCGCGGCGTGGCCCAGGCCGGCAGCCTCGGTTACTGGGTCGGCGCCCCCTATATCCGCCGCGGCTATATGGCGGCGGCCGTGAAGGCGCTGATCCCGGTGGCGTTCGACCTGTTGCGGCTGCACCGGCTGGAGGCCGCCTGCATCCCCACCAACCTGGCCTCGATCCGGCTCCTGGAAAAGACCGGCTTCAAGCGCGAGGGCTATGCCCGGTCCTATCTCTGCATCAACGGCATCTGGCAGGACCATCTGCTGTACGCCAAGCTGCAGAGCGATCCGCGGGAGTGAGCGGGGCAGAGGGTCGCGGGGTCCGCGCCTTGGGACGGCCACGATGGCTCTGCTATAAATGCCGTAGATTTACCGGGCATGAACCATTGCGGGCCTAAGCGTGGGGCGGGTCCCGGGGGTAATCAAACCAGCAAGTTCGGGGTGGGTTTGGGCGTGACCGAGTTCCGGCCTTTGATGCGTGTTCCGTTTCGATCCATTCGCCGCGGCGTGGCTGCGCTCGCGCTTCTGAGCCCGTTGCTCGGCGCCTGCTCGTCGCCCTCGATGCCGTCGTTCTCCTCGATGTTCGGTTCGGGCACCGCCGCCGGCGACGCCAATGCCACCGCGACCGCGCCGCTGGTGCTGCCGAACGACTTCGACTGCCCCCAGGTCCTGATCCGTGCCGGCGCCGGCACGCTGACCTCGAACGCCAACCCGGCCGACGAGACCGCCACCAGCCTGCGCTACCAGGTCGGCCTCAACACCACGGCCCGCGAATGCCGCCTGGCCGCGCCCAACGTGCTGTCGATCAAGGTCGGCATCCAGGGAAGGGCGGTGCTGGGGCCCCAGGGCCAGCCCGGCACGATCGACGTGCCGATCCGCTACGCCGTGGTCTATGACGGGGTGCCGGCCCGCACCATCACCACCAAGCTCGAGCGCGTCCAGGTGACGATGTCGGAGAACGACAGCAACGTGCTGTTCTCCCACGTGGTCGAGGGCCTCGAATTCCCAATGCCGAAGCCGTCGGAGATCGAGTCCTACGTGGTCTATATCGGCTTCGATCCGGTCGGCGCCCAGCAGCTGGAGCGCAAGAAGGCGCCGCCGCCGCGCCCGGCCAAGCCGAAGCGTCCGCCCCAGCAGGGCTAACGTCCTAAGCCAAGGTCGGAGCAGGGGCTAGAAGCCGCGCAGCGCCACCACGGTGCTCTTCAGCGCCCGCATGTCGGTCACCACCGCCCGGGCCCCGGCCGCCGTCAGCTGCGCCCCCAAGGTCGGATTGGTGTGGCTGCCGCCGATGAAGCCGATCGGCGACATGCCGGCGGCGTGGGCTGCCGCCACCCCGGCCGGCGAATCCTCGATCACAATGCAGTCCGCCGGCGCCACGTGCATCTTGGCCGCGGCGTAAAGAAACAGGTCCGGCGCGGGCTTGCCGCGCGGCACGTCGCTCGCTGAAAACAGGTACGGGTCGAAGAAGCGCAGGAGCCCGGTGCTTTCCAGGCTCAAGCGCACCCGGTCGAGCGGCGACGACGACGCCACGCATTTCGGCCCGCGCAGCCAGGTCAGCGCGTGCTCCACATGGGTGGTGGCGCGCAGCTCCGCGCGCAGCCGCCGCAGCGTCGCCCCGGCCAGCACCGAGGCGAAGTTCGCCGGCAGTTTCCGTCTGGTCGCCGCCTCGATGTCGATCAGCATGTCGGCCGGCCGGCGGCCGGCGAAGAAGCGCGACACGATCTCCGGCGACACCGCAAAGCCCGCGCGCGTCAGCTCCTGCGCGGCGACGCCCGCCACGATGGATTCGCTGTCGACCAGCACGCCGTTGCAGTCGAAGATGAACACCGAGGCCCCCGAGTCGCCCACGCTCCGCAGGCGTCGCCCTAACGTGCCTGTGTTGATTCGCGTGGCAAGATTATGGAGGCGGGCTGATTCGATGAATCCCGTGCACTGCAATCCGTGAGTCCGGACTCCAGTTGTGCACAAGGAACTCGCTTGCGCGCCGCACAACGGCGCGCGCGTATATCAAATGAAAATAAGCGATAAGCGAAAGCGTCGGCGAAAGCCTGACGCTGTTTAAGGGAAGCTCAGTTGAGCTTGGCCTTCACGTCTTGGATGCCGCGGGCAACCAGATTGTCGGCGACGTCGCCCTTGGTGGTCGCGCGCAGGATATTCTCGGCGGCGGCGACGGCCGCTTCGGCTGCTGCGGCGCGCACGTCGGCAAGCGCCTGGGCCTCGGCCTGGCTGATCTTGGTCTCGGCGAGCTTGGTGCGGCGGGCGACGAACTCTTCCACCTTGGCGTGGGATTCGGCGGCGACCCGCTCGGCCTCGGCCCGGGCTTCGGCGACGATCGCCGCGGCCTCGGACTCGGCCTCGCGCTGCTTCTTCTGATACTCGGCGAGCAGCGCCTGGGCTTCGTCGCGGAGCTTCTTCGCCTCGTCGAGCTCGGCCTTGATCCGCTCGGCGCGGTGATCGAGCGCCACGATGATCTTCCTGTGGGCGCCGACATAGAGCAGCACGCCGATGAAGATCACGAAGGCGATCGCGACCCAGTTCTCCGGCTCGTGGAGGAATTCCATCATCGCCGTCACCCTTACCGCTTGAGCGCGTCGGCCACGGCGGCCTGCACGGCGCTGCCCGCGGGGGCGGTGCCGGTCAGCCGCTCGACGATCGCCGATGCGGTGTCGATGGCGATGCCCTGCACGTTGGTCATCGCCGTGGTCTTGGTCGCGGCGATGGTCTCCTCGGCCTTGGCGAGGCGGGCATTCAGCTCGGTCTCGAGCTTCTTGCGCGTCGCATCGGCCTCGGCGCCGAGCTTGTCGCGGGTCTCGCTCGCCATGGCCTGCGCGCGGGCGCGGGCATCGGCGAGCGACTTCTCATAGCCGGTCAGCGCCGCGTCGGACTGGTCCTTCAGCCGCTTGGCCTCGGCCAAGTCGCCGTCGACGCGGTCCTTGCGCGCGTCGATGATCCCGCCGAGCCGCGGGATCGCGAAGCGGGCGATGATGACGTAAAGCGCGACAAAGAAGATCACCAGCCAGAACATCTGGGAGGCGAAGGTCTCCTTGTTGAACGGCGGGAACGGCGGTTTGCCGCCCGGGTGTTCGGTATGCGCGTCGGTCGCCATCGCGGTGCCTTGAGGCCTTGTGGGTTTCGCTTAGAGCGCGAACAGGAGCAGCAGCGCGATCAGCAGCGAGAAGATGCCGAGCGCTTCGGTCACGGCAAAGCCGAAAATCAGGTTGCCGAACTGGCCCTGGGCGGCCGACGGATTGCGCAGCGCCGCGGCAAGGTAGTTGCCGAAGATCGAGCCCACGCCGACGCCGGCGCCGCCCATGCCGATGCAGGCGATGCCGGCACCGATGTACTTCGCGGCCACTGGATCCATGAGAAAACTCCTTTTCGAGGTTGGTTGTTCGAGTTGCGTTGGATGTTCGGGTCAGTGACCCAATTCTTAGTGCCCTGGGTGAATGGCGTCGTTGAGATAGATGCAGGTCAGGATCGCGAACACGTAGGCCTGCAGGAAAGCCACCAGCAGATCGAGCGCGGTCAGCGCCACCACCATCGCCAGCGGCAGCACGGCGCCCGCCATGCCGGCGATGCCCAGTCCGCCGAGCAGCGTGATGAAGCCCGCGAACACTTTGACCGTGATGTGGCCCGCCAGCATGTTGGCGAACAGACGAACGCTGTGCGAGAGCGGCCGCGACAGGAACGACAGCACCTCGATGAACACGATCAGCGGCAGGATGTAGATCGGGATGCCCTTCGGCACGAACAGGTTAAAGAAGTGCAGGCCGTTCCTGTAGAAGCCGTAGACCAGGACGGTGAAAAACACCAAGAGCGCCAGGGAGGCGGTGATGATGATGTGACTCGTCACCGTGAAGGTGTAGGGCACGAGCCCGATGACGTTCGCCACCAGGATGAACATGAACAGCGTGAACACCAGCGGGAAGAACCGCATGCCTTCCTTGCCGGCGGTACTGCTGATGGTGTTGGCGACAAATTCGTAGGACAGCTCCGCGATCGACTGCATGCGGCCCGGCACCAGCGACTTGGCCGAGCTGCCGGCCATCAGCAGCGCCCAGATGCCGACCACGGTGATCGCCATGAACAGCGCCGAATTGGTGAAGGCGATCTCCTGCCCGCCGATATGGCCGAGCACTGCGATCTTCTGGATTTCGAATTGATGAATCGGATCGGCCATTGCCGCGCTTGCCCTGTCAGTCCGTCGCCAAGTTCACCTGACTTCCACCGCGATACTTCTATCGCGATCTCTGGCCCGGTCCACTGGAAATGCCAGCGGCACGGATCACATTGACCACGCCTGCGGCGAAGCCAAGCAAGAGAAACACGATCATCCCCCACGGCGAGATGCCGAGCCAGCGATCGAGCGCCCAACCGATGAACGCGCCGACCAGGACTCCGACGACCAGTTCGGTGGAAAGCCGGAAGCCGCGGGCGAGTGCCGACGGATCGGTTTTCGAACCGGACCCAGCTTCGGTTTGCCGGCTCGTCCCGTCCTGTTGGGCAAGCCGTTCGCCGAGACGCTGGAGCCTCGCGGAGAGATCAGCCTCTTGGTTCGGCCGGTCACCGTTTTCGCTCTTGTCGCGCGTGTCGTCGGGCATGGTCAGAAGCCCCGTCTTGGACACTGCGGCGTCGCGAGCAAGCCCAGATAACGCCTGCCTTGCTTGAAGCCGCGCGGACCATAGTGATTGGGGTTTTCCGAGTCAAGAAATGCCACACCTGCGGCAGCCGGCGAATTCTCGCGCATTTTCATAACCTTAGTGCTGATCGGCAGAGACACGGAAACGCCGCTGTGGGCAGCGAGTTGCATGCGCAGGCGATGTGAGGTTTGAGTCTGGTAGATGCCGCTGGCAAGCGGCGCCCCAGACCACATTTCGCCCAAACGACCTTTTCGCATAAGGCTCTGAAGGAGACGAACCATGATGCGTCCGGCCTTTGCGACTCTCCTCGCAGGACTGGCGTTTGCGGCCGGGCCGCTCGCGGCTGCGGCGCAGGAGCAGGCCCAGCCTCCGGCCCAAGCCAAGCCAGAGGTCAAGCCCGAGACCCAGCCCCAGCCGCCGGTCCCGCCTCAGGCCGTGCCGACGCCGCCGGCCGCCGAGAGTGCCCGGTTCAGCTTCCACCGCGTCGGCGATGCCTTCGTCCGGCTCGACAGCGCCACCGGCCAGGTCGCGCAGTGCGCCGCCCAGGGCACGACCGGCTGGACCTGCGCGGCGGCTCCGGAAGATCGGTCCGCGCTGGAAAACGAGATCGCCCGGCTGCAGCGGGAAAACGCCAGCCTGAAGAAGACGCTGCTGGCGCGGGGCGAGGGGCCCAATCCGCCGGGGGCCAATTCTCCGGGCGCCATGACCGAGACCAAGCCCGAAGCCCGGCCGGTGCCGCCCGGCAACGTGCCCGACCCGTCCGCCAAGCCGCCCGGCCAGTTCCAGCCGCCGAGCGAGGCCGACGTCGACCGTGCGCTGGCCTATGTGAAGAATGTCTGGCGCAAGCTCGTCGACATGATGATGGACCTGCAGCGGGACATCCAGCAGCGCAAGGGTTGAGGGCGCGCCGTGACCGGCCGGCTTTCCACCATCCGCTCCGTCGCGCCGGAGCTGCTGGCCAGCGCGGCGCTCACCATCGACAGCCCGGGCGAGGGCTTCACCGACATCACCGCGGAGGCGCGGCGCTTCGTCGCGCAAAGCGGAGCGGGCGACGGGGCGCTGCTGCTTTATCTCCGTCACACCTCGGCATCACTGACGATCCAGGAGAACGCCGATCCCGACGTGCAGACCGACCTGGTCACGGCGTTGCGGCGGCTCGCGCCCGCCGACGGGCCCTGGGTTCATACGATCGAAGGACCCGACGATATGCCGGGCCATATCAAGACCATGCTGACCGGGGTGTCGCTTCATGTGCCGGTCGAGGGCGGGGCGCTCAAGCTCGGCACCTGGCAGGGCATCTATCTGGTCGAGCACCGCGCACAGCCCCACCGCCGCGAGGTGCTGCTGCAATTCATTGGCACCCGCGCCTGAGCGTTGGGCCGGCCCAAGAGACAACGCCTGGGACTAACCAAGCCCGATCAAATCGCCGCGCAATGCATGCATTGCCGGTTCCAATCGGCTAGATTTAATGACGTCCGGGACTGGCCCGCGGGGGTGCGGGCGCGTGACCGAGGAAGGCCTTTGAGCGATCCGAACTACCGGCTGCTGATAGCCGACGACCATCCGCTGTTCCGCGGCGCGCTCCGCGAGGCCGTGTCCGGCATGGTCGAGCGTGCCGAGATTGCCGAGGCCGGCACCTTCGAGGAAATGTCCAAGCTGCTCGAAGAGGGTGGCGAGGTGGACCTGATCCTGCTCGACTTGGCCATGCCCGGGGTCCGCGGCTTCTCCGGGCTGATGTATCTGCGCGCGCAGCATCCGAGCGTGCCGGTGCTGGTGGTGTCGGCCAACGACGACCCGTCGGTGATCCGCCGCTGCATGGATTTCGGCGCCTCGGGCTTCATGCCGAAGACGCTCGGCATCGACGACATGCGCGAGGCGATCAAGCGGGTGCTCGGCGGCGGCGTCTGGACGCCGCCCGACGTCGACCTCACCGGCGGTGCGGACGCCGAGTCGGCCGCGCTGATGGCGCGGCTCGCGTCGCTGACGCCGCAGCAGGTGCGCGTGCTGATGATGCTATCGGAGGGCATGCTCAACAAGCAGATCGCCTACGAGCTGTCGGTGTCGGAGGCGACCGTGAAGGCGCACGTCTCGGCCATCCTGCAGAAGCTCGGCGTTGACAGCCGGACGCAGGCCGTGATCGCGGCGGCCAAGATCGAAGTCGGCCAGTGGCCGCAGGCCGCCAATCAGAATTGATACTGTGGTTTGAAGTGGCGCGCTTGCTCCGCCGTCATTCCGGACGCCGCGGAGCGGCGATCCGGAATCCATAACCCCGAGTCGTGGTTATGGATTCCGGGTTCGCGCCTTTCGGCGCGCCCCGGAATGACAGCGGTGCAAGTAGCTGTGGCTGGCGCTCTCGCTTACTCCGCCGCAGCGATCCGCTGCACGCGCCATTGCGCCATCAGCGCGCGGAGCGCCGCGGGCTTCAGCGGCTTGTTGAGGATCTGCACATCCTTGTCGCGCGCGAGGTCGCGCACCAGCGGCGAGCGGTCGGCGGTAATGAGAATTGCCGGCAGATCGGCGCCGAAGCGCTGGCGCAGCTCGGCGATGGCGGCGAGGCCTGTGCCGCGGTCGAGATGATAATCGACGAGGAAGCCGTGCGGCGGGGCGGGCGCCGCGCCCGCGACCTCGATCGCGGTGGCAAGGTCCGGTGCCTTCAGCACGCGGCAGCCCCAGCCGCCGAGCAGCGTTTCCATGCCGTCGAGCACCTTGGGCTCGTTGTCGATGCACAGCACGGTGATGCCGGACAGCTGGCTGCGGTCGGGCGCCGCTGCCTCGCGCAGCGCCTGCACGGGCGCCGCGCTCGACACCGGCACCGTGACCGAGAAGCGCGAGCCGCGCCGCGGTACCGACAGTAGATCGACCTTGTGATCGAGCACGCGGCCGATGCGCTCGACGATCGACAGTCCGAGGCCCAGCCCCCGCGCGACCTTGGCGCCTTCGTCGAGCCGCTGGAATTCGCGGAAGATCACCCGCCGCTTGGTGGACGGAATGCCGAGACCGGTGTCGTAGACGTCGATGCGCAGGTTGTCGCCGCGGCGCCGGCAGCCGACCAGCACGCGGCCCTCGGGCGTGTACTTGATGGCGTTGGAGACGAGGTTCTGCAGCAGCCGCCGCAGGAGCCGCCGGTCGGAGCGGATCGCGAGACGACACGGCATGAACTTCAGCTCCAGGCCTTTCTCGCGAGCGAGCGGCGTGTACTCGACCTCGAGCTGGCGCAGCAGCTCGTCGATGCGGAAGCTCACCGGCTCGGGACGCATCGCGCCGGTATCGAGCCGCGAGATGTCGAGCAGCGCGCTGAAGATCTCCTCGACGGCGTCGAGCGAGGCATCCATGTTTTCCACGAGGCGCGCATCCTCGCCCTTGCCGCGGCGCTCCATCAGCGAGGTGGCATAGAGACGGGCGGCGTTCAGCGGCTGCAGGATGTCGTGGCTCGCGGCCGCGACGAAACGGGTCTTGGAGATGTTGGCCTCTTCGGCCTCGGCCTTGGCGCGGCCCAGCTCGGCGTTGAGACGCGTCAATTCGGTGGTGCGCTCGCGCACCCGCATCTCCAGCGTGGCGTTGGCGCGCTCCAGTGCCTCGGCGGCGACCACGCTCGGGGTGATGTCGGTCGCCGTGGTGACGATGCCGCCGTCCGGCATGCGGTTGGTGCGGACCTCGACGACGAGGCCGCGGTCGAGGAAGCGCTTGAGATAGGGCTCCTCGTCGCTGGCGTATTGCTGGAGCCGGGCGCGGACCAGCGTCTCGATATCGCCCGGGCCCAGCGCGCCCTGCTCGGCGTTGTAGCGGACGATCTCCTCGAGGTTGGCGCCGACGCGCGTGAGCTCCGGCGGCAGGTTGAGGATCTCGCCGAACTGCCGGTTCCAGCAGACCAGCCGCATCTCCTTGTCGTAGACCGCAATGCCCTGGCGCACGTGGTCGAGCGCGGTCTGCAGGATCTCGCGGTTGTAGTGGATCGCGGCGTTGGCGTCGTCGAGCAGCTTCAGCGCGGCCTGGGTCGACACCGTGCGCTTGCGCAGGAGCAGCGACAGCACGAGGCGCGAGGAGGCCGCGCCGATGGCGGATGCGAGCTGGTGCTCGGCGTAGCGCAGCAGCTGGACGTCGGCTTCCAATTGAGGCTGAAGACTGATGCGGCGCGTCGCCGCGAAGCTCTCGAACGAGGAGCGGGTCCGGGCGTCGCCGAGATAGCGGGCGACGGTGGTGGTGAGCTCGCCGACCGTGACCGACGACCGCCACAGCCGGAAACCTGGTGTGGGGGCAAGATGCGTCGGCACGAACACCTCGGCCTGCATCCGCTCGATCGGGCGCGGCGCGCGGCGCAGCGAGAAGCCGATATAGGTCAGGATGTTGAACGCGAGGCTGAAGAACACGCCGTGGACCAGCTGCGGCAGCTCGACGCCGAACAGATGCTGCGGGCGCAGGAATTCGATGCCCCAGGGGCCGTGGTCGAGGAAGCTCGAGTCCCAGAAGGTCGGCAGCAGCAGCGTATAGGCCCAGGTCAGGATGCCGACGATCATGCCGCCGATGGCGCCGCCCGCGGTGGCGTTGCGCCAGACCAGGCCGCCGAAGAAGGCCGGCGCGAGCTGGGCGATCGCCGCAAAGGCCAGGATGCCGATGGCGGCGAGCTGGCTGTCGCCCGCCGAGCGGTAATAGAAGTAGGCGAACAGCAGGATCGCGAAGATCGCGAGGCGCCGCACCGTCAAGAGCAGCGCGCCGACGTCCTCGCTGCCCTCGATCAGCGTCTCGCGCCGCTGCAGCACCCAGGGAATCACGATGTCGTTGGACACCATGATGGCAAGCGCCACCGACTCCACGATCACCATGGCGGTCGCGGCCGACAGCCCGCCGACAAAGGCCAGGATGGTGAAGACGTTGGAGCCGGCATGCAGCGGCAGCGCCAGCACGAACATGTCGCCGTCGACATTGCCGGCCGGGAAGGTGAGCAGGCCCGCGATCGCGATCGGCACCACGAACAGGTTGATCAGCACCAGGTAGATCGGGAACATCCAGCGGGCGCGCTTGATCTCGCGCTCGTCGTTGTTCTCCACCACGGCGACGTGGAATTGCCGCGGCAGCAGCAGGATGGCGATGAAAGAAAGGAGCGTCGAGGCGATCAGCGTGTCGGCCGGAGGCTCGCGGGTCAGCACCGAAGCCGCCGGCAGGAACTGCATCGCCTTGCCGAACAGCGCCATCGGGCCGTCGAACATGTAGAACGTCACGAAGACGCCGACCGCGAGGAACGTGACCAGCTTGACGATCGATTCGGTGGCGATGGCGAGCATCAGGCCGTCCTGGTGCTCGGTGGCGTCGATGTGCCGGGTTCCAAACAGGACCGCGAACACCGCCATCGACAGCGAGACGAACAGCGCCATGTCGCCGAGCAGCGGACGGGCGGCCTCGTTCGGCATCACATGGGCGATGATGGTCTCGAGCGAGAACGACACCGCCTTGAGCTGCAGTGCGATGTAAGGAACCGTGCCGACGATGGCGATCAGCGCGACGGTCGCGGCCACCGCCTGGCTCTTGCCGTAGCGCGCCGCGATGAAGTCGGCGATCGAGGTGATGTTCTGCGCCTTGGCGAGCCGCACCACGCGGCCGATCAGCGGCGCGAACAGCCCGATCATCAGGACCGGGCCGATATAGATGGTGAGGAACTCGTAGCCGCTGCGCGAGGCCGAGCCGACCGAGCCGAAGAACGTCCAGGAGGTGCAGTAGATCGCCAGCGACAGGGGATAGATCAGCAGCCGCGCGCCGCCCTCGCGGCCGAACCGCCGGGCCCGGTCGCCGTAGCTCGCCACCAGAAACAGAAGGCCGATGTAGCCGAGTGCGACGGCTATGACGACCCAGCCTTGCAGCATGTCGTCTTCCCCGAAAGGCCGCGCCGCACCGATGCTTGGCGGGGCGTTTCTGCACCAGAATCACCACAGCGGCCGGGGCTTGTCCACGGGCGCGCGCCGCTCCGGGACCGGTTTCGCCGCAATAGTTAAGACAGCGCCTGGCGAGGCGAGCGGCGCCGGACGGCGCCCGAGGCGGCGTGTGCGGAAAAACCGTGCAGCGACGCCGGGCGCGGATGCGCCGCAGTGCGGTGCCGCATCCGGTGCGGAGCGCGAATCAGACCTCATGCGACGAAGGTCTAACGCTGCGCTTTTGCGTAGCGATCGAAACCAATTCGCTATGCAAAATTTTATATGCGCCGCCCTGTTGCGGGTGTTAACGCGTGCAACTTACGGCAATTTACCTTCGCGTTCTGTGCGTTCAACGAAATCTCACCCGAGTAAGTACCAGTTGCGACTGAGATTTTTTCGCGACGCCAAAAAATCGTCGCTGCGGCGCGCTGCGTCCTCGCCGAACAATTCGACTTGATCTTTGAACGCGACGGCGCAATTTTATTTGCGACGATCCGCTTCCGGATCGCGGAGCGAGGTTTGGCGCTCATGACCCAGCAAGTATTGGAAACCATCGAGTTGATCGTCGCCAAGCGATCGACAGAGCACGATCGGTTCGACACGCTCACGCCGCGTGAGCGTGACGTGTTTGAGAAATTGATTACGGGCGCTTCCAACAAGGAGGCCGCTCGTCAGCTTGGCATCAGCCCGCGCACCATCGAGATCCATCGCGCGCGGCTGCTGAAGAAGCTCGGCGTCAAGAACGTCGCCGACCTGGTGCGGATGGCGGTGCGTCTCGGCATCGAAGAGTGACGGTGCCGCTCCGCGGAACGGCCTGAGCCGTTGGCGACCAGCGTTTGACGGAGACTGATCAGCGCGGCATTGATCGCCTCAATGCCCGCTTCGCTTTCGTCTGTCAGGCCCGTCATCCTGCGCACGCTCGAAACCCTGGCCTATGGGTCGGCTGGCGGCATCCTGCTGACTTGGCTGGGCTTTCCGGCCGGGCTCGTGACCGGCTCGCTGCTCGGCGTGGCGAGCGCTGCGCTCGCCGGACGGCCCGTGGCGATGCCGGTGCCGCTTGCCCGCGCGATCTCGGTGCTGGTCGGCATCTCGCTCGGCGCCATCGTGAGCCCCGACACGCTTAAGGGGCTGGCGGCGTTTCCGCTCAGTGTCGCGGTGCTCGCCGTCTCCACCGTCTGCATGATCATGGGCACGGGCGCCTACCTGCGCGTCGTGCACGGCTGGGACCCGCTGTCGGCTCTGCTCGGCTCGAGCCCCGGCGCGCTCGCCCAGGTGATGACGCTGTCGGCGGAGTACAAGGCCGACATGCGCGCCATCGCCATCGTGCAGACCATGCGGGTGGTGGCGCTGACGGTCGGCATCCCGACCGGACTCGCCTGGTTCGGATTTTCAGCGCCGGGCAACGTCATCATGGCGCGGTTTGCCACCACGCATCCGCAGTCGCTGACCGAGCTTGCGATCCTGGTCGCAGCCTCGACGGTCTCGGCGCTGGTCGTCTGGAAGCTCCGGCTGCCCGGCGGCCTGATGTTCGGCTCGATGATGGCGTCGGCGATTCTGCATGGCATGGGCTATGTCTCGGCGGTGCTGCCCTGGTGGGTGGCGAGCGCCGCGGTGATCGGCATCGGCGCCGTCACCGGCTCGCGCTTCGCCGGCACCGCGCCGATGACGCTGCTGCGGTTCCTGGCCGCCGCGGTCGGCTCGTTCACGGTGGCGATGACCATCGCGTCGCTGTCGGTGATCGTGCTCACCATGCTGATGCCGATCCGGGTGAGCGATGCGGTCATCGCATTCTCGCCCGGCGCCCAGGACACCATGATGGTGCTGGCGCTCGCGCTGCACCTCGATCCGGTGTTCGTCGGTGCGCTGCAGATCTCGCGGTTCCTGATCGTCTCGCTGCTGGTGCCCTTCATGGCGCACCGCATCGGGCGCAGGATCGCCGCGCAGAAGGGCGCCAAACCGCCGGAGTGACGGGCTTATTCGGCCAAGCTTATTCGGCGGCCAGCGAATGCTGCTTCAGCGGCAGGCCGAGCTTCTGCCAGACATCGACCAGGGCCTCGGCCAGCGCATCGATCAGCGCGTCGTCGTGATAGGGCGACGGCGTGATGCGGAGCCGCTCGGTGCCCTTCGGCACGGTCGGATAGTTGATCGGCTGGATGTAGATGCCGTGGTCGGTGAGCAGCAGGTCGCTCGCCGCCTTGCACTTCTCGGCGTCGTTGACCATCAGCGGCACGATATGCGTCGACGTCTCGGCAACCGGGAGGCCCGCGGCGTTGAGCACCGCCTTGACCCGCGCGGCGCGGTCCTGATGCCGCTCGCGCTCCCAGCTCGACGACTTCAGATGCCGGATCGCGGCGGCCGCCGCGGCGCAGACCGCAGGCGGCAGCGCCGTGGTGAAGATGAAGCCCGGTGCATAGGAGCGCACCGCGTCGCACAGCGCGCCGTCGGCCGCGATATAGCCGCCGAGCCCGCCGAACGCCTTGCCGAGCGTGCCCTCGATCACGTCGACGCGCGCCATCGCGTTGTCGCGCTCGGCGATGCCGCCGCCGCGCGGGCCGTAGAGGCCGACCGCGTGCACCTCGTCGAGATAGGTCATGGCGCCATAGCGCTTGGCGAGATCGCAGATCGCGTGGATCGGCGCGATGTCGCCGTCCATCGAATAGAGACTCTCGAAGGCGACGAGCTTCGGCCGGTCGCCGGCCGCCTTCAGCAGCTCTTCGAGATGGGCGAGGTCGTTGTGGCGGAAGATCTGCCGCTCGCAGCCCGCCTGACGGATGCCCTCGATCATCGAATTGTGGTTGTAGGCGTCCGACAGGATCAGGCAGTTCGGAATGAGCTTGGCGATGGTCGAGATGCCGGTCTGGTTCGAGACGTAGCCCGAGGTGAACACCAGCGCCGACTGCTTGCCGTGCAGGTCGGCGAGCTCGCGCTCGAGGCCGACCAGCGGATGGTTGGTGCCGGCGATGTTGCGCGTGCCGCCCGCGCCGGTGCCCATCTTGGTCGCGGTCTCGACCATGGCGCCGATCACCTTCGGGTGCTGGCCCATGCCGAGATAGTCGTTGGAGCACCAGATCACGACCTCGCGCGGGCCGGCCGGGGTGTGCCAGACGGCGTGCGGGAACCGGCCGGCGATGCGCTCCAGGTCGGCAAACACCCGGTACCGCCGTTCATCCCGCAGACGAGACAGGGCGTCGGCGAAAAACGCATCGTAGTTCATGGGAAATCCGGCCTTTTTCTTCGCGTACTTCTTCGCGTGCGGACCGCCCGTCGCCGGGGCGCAGCCCCTATTTTTAGAAGCCTTCCACGCTGCTTGTCGAGGCGTTTCTTGCCCCGAAATCAGGGCCTTGGAATTGATCGGGATCAAGTTCCTGTCAACGCTTTGAAACTCCTCCAATGATCGACGCCATCTATTGCGTCATTAGGGCCCCGCGCAGCAGGCGGTTGCTCTCCGGGCGCGGCGCGCCGCATATTCCATCCTCCGGTTGGAGGGTCAGGCGATGCATAAAATCTCGATTTTGCAGTCGGTGATCGACCGCGTGGTGGCGCGGCGCGGCCGCGAGCACATCTTCGACGACCTCGACCCGGCCAAGACCGCCCTGGTGGTGGTCGACATGCAGAACGGCTTCATGAAGCACGAGGTGGCGCATTCGCCCTGCGCCATGGCCCACGAGATCGTGCCGAACATCAACCGGTTGGCGGAGGCGGTGCGGGCGACCGGCGGCGCCGTGGTCTGGATCCAGACCGCCTTCACCGATGAGACGCTGACGAGCTGGTCGACGCTCTATCGCATGGTCGGAACCAAGGGTGCCGAGCGGCGGAGGCGCTCGCTTGCGGTCGACAGCCCCGGCTACAAGCTGTTCCCCGATCTCGACGTCCTGCCGCAGGACCTGATCGTCGAGAAGAAGCGCTACAGCGCCTTCATCCAGGGCTCTTCGGACCTCGCCGCGCAGCTCCGCCAGCGCGGCCTAGACACGGTGCTGATCACCGGCACGGTGACCAACGTGTGTTGCGAGTCGACCGCGCGCGACGCCATGATGCTGAACTTCAACACCGTGATGATCACCGACGGCAACGCCGCCAACACCGACGATGACCACAACGCGGCGCTCAACAACTTCTACCTGACGTTCGGCGACATCATGTCGACCGACTTCGCCATCGAGTGCCTGAAGCGCAACGCCGGCAAGAAGCTGGTCGCGGCGGAGTAACGGCGCGCGCCGCGCCTATTGCTGCTGCTCGATCCCGGCCTTCTCGCGCACCGCCTGCCAGCGCGCGACCTCGGCCGCGATGTGCTTGCGCAACTCCTCCGGCGTCGAGGTCACCGGCAGCGCGCCGACCTTCAGGATCTGGTCGCGCACCTTGTCGGTCGCCAGCGCCTTGGCGAGCGCAGCGCTGTAGGCCGCAACGGCCGGCTCGGGCGTGCCGGCCGGCAGCGCGAGTCCGTACCAGCTCGTCACCGCGTAGTCCGGCAGGCCGGACTCGGCGAAGGTCGGCACGTTGGGCAGCGAGGGAAAGCGCTGCGGCGACGTCACCGCGATAGCTTTCAGCTCGCCGCTCTCGATCTGGCCGCGCACGGTCTGGATCAGCTCGATCGTAAGCTCGACTTGGCCGCCGATCAGCGCTGCGAGCGCCTGCGGCGTCGAGCGGAACGGGATGTGCTGCATCTTGATGCCGGCCATCTGGTTCATCAGCTCGACGGCGAAGTGCTGCGTGGTGCCGACGCCCGGGCTCGCGAAGTTGTACTTGCCGGGCGACGCCTTCAGCATGCGCAGCGTCTCGTCCAGATTGTTCGCGGCGAAATCCTTTCGTGCCACCAGCACGAGGCCGGCGCTGCCGATCATCGACAGCATCTGGAAGTCGTTGACCGAGTCATAGGGCAGGGACTTGTACATCGCCGGCGCGATGACGTGCGCGTTGCTCATCATCAGCACGGTGGTGCCGTCCTTCGGCGACTTCGCCACGTAGTTCGCCGCCGTGATGCCGCCGGCGCCGGGCCGGTTCTCGACCACGACCGATTGCCCGAGCAGTTCGCCCAGCGGATCGGCCACGATCCGCGCCGCGATGTCGGTGCCGCCGCCCGCGCCGAAGCCCACCACGATGCGCACCGGCGCCGGCGGACGCCAGTCGGCGGCTTGCGCGTCGATGAAGGCCAAGCCGCCCGCGGCAACGGCAGCGAGCAGCAGAAGACTGCGGCGGATCATGGCGGCGTTCTCCCTGGCGGCGGCTTTTGCCGCGCGCAAAGTTTCTTGTGGTTCAGGTGAAGGATGGTGCTGCCGGAGTGGATTGAACACTCGACCTCCCCCTTACCAAAGGAGAACTTGGCATATTTTGGTTTGTATCGCGCTAGAAAAATCAATGACTTAGCACGGGTAGGCGCGCCGAAATTGGAACCGATCGTGCCAGAGCATGCCGCGAAATGACGGGATAGCGGCACACTTCAGACACAGGCCGAGTTGTGTTGAAAACTCCAAATTTCCGACGCTCGTCGATTGTTTTAATCTCAAAGGATCAGACCACCCCCTCGGGAAGGGGGAGGTCGAATACTCCGAAAGCGACCTCTGCGGTCGAAAAAAGGAAGCGCAGCAGCTAATTTCGCCACGCGCATACGACCGTCAGCGGGATGCAGATGATGAAGAACTCTCGGCGACCCATTCCGAGGGACACTGAGCGGAACGTTCTCTTTCGCAATCAAAGCGTTTGCTGTGTATGCCAGAAACGCGGAGTTCAAATCCATCACATTGATGGAAATCCATCCAACAACAGCCCATCGAATCTTTGCGTGCTCTGCATTGAGCATCACGCTGAGGCGTCTTCAACAAGCGCCATGGTAAAAGGGCTATCCTCGTCGCTGCTGCGCCAATACAAGAAGGCTTGGGAGGCTAGCGTAACCGTAAAGTACCAGGTCGCAGCGACGAAGCGCACGGAACACTCATCAAGTGTCGAGCGTCGTGCAATTGTCTTAGATGTCAAGAAAACGATATTTCGGCTGGTTGGCAACAAGTCCGCAAAGCAAGTTAATGAAAGCGTAGATTATCTTTATGGGCTTTGCCTGTTGGAGATCGGGCCCCGGGAGATCGTTCGCAATTTCGTTTTGATTCATTGGTTGCTTGAAACGCGAACGCTCGCTGTTTTGGTTCTGCGTCTCCATGATTTCTTCATGGGGTTCGCAGGACCTGGATACGTAAAAATGACTGCGAACGACGAACGGCAGGTCGTGGCGGCAATCAAATTGCTGGGCGGGATCGGCGTACAAGCAGTCATTTTTGAGGCTGATACGCTCCTATTCACGCGACTACGAAGGGCTTTCAGCCAATTCGCACAAACCGGGCTAGACTATCGGAGCAAAGTCATCGGCAAGGCGGTGATCGAGGAGATCAAAACAATAAAACGCGAATTGAAAGAGTCGTCGCGGCCAAGAAGGCTCCGCTTGGCTGTCCAGCGCTTAGAAACGGTCGTTGAGACCGCGACGGCAGCTCTCAAGCCAGGCCCAAAGCAAGTTGGCTTTGAAGTTCTCATAAAGAAGAACCAGCAACGCTAAAGAACTAGGCGAGAGGCTGCTCGCTGAGTATTCGATAACGAGCGAGAGATCGAACTCGGGAAGCCTCCGCGTGGTCAAAGCGCTGGCAGAAAATATTCTGTGCCTGTGCCAGTAATTTTGGCACATTTCAGACACAGGGAATTTTGTCTCGCGGAAAAATGGTGCTGCCGGAGTGGATTGAACACTCGACCTCCCCCTTACCAAGGGGGTGCTCTACCACTGAGCTACGGCAGCAGAACCGCGAAAACCGCCCAAAAAACGCGACGGGGCGGCCGGGCGCGGCGGAAACTGCCACAAGGGGTTCGGCGAAGCAAGAACGCTGGTTTTTCCTTTTATTTGCTGTGGGGAACGGGCCTTCGAACCTGCCGGCCCGATCGGCCGACCAACGAAGGAGATTCGGCCATCGGGGGACGGTGCCATGTCGGCGCCTCGCGCTTTCCATCGCAATGTCACGCTGCGGACCGGCCTAGTGACGGTAGTCGCCGCGGTCCTCATGCATTTCGGCCTTGGCGGCGGAACGAGCCATCCCGGCCACGCGTTCGCCGGCGGCTACAGCGTCTACAGCATCCCGTCGGGCTCGATGGCGCCGACGCTTCAGATCAACGACTACGTGATGGCGTTCGAGCGGGACAAGGTCGCGCGCGGCGACGTCGTGGTCTATCTGCTCCCGAAGGACGGCAGCACGGTCTACATCAAGCGCGTCGTGGGGCTCCCCGGCGACCGCATCCAGATGCGCGGCGGTGTGCTGCACATCAACGACATGGCCGTGAAGCAGCAGCGGCTCGAAGACGGCATAACGCCCGACCTCAACGGCAAGCCCCAGCCGGTCCGGCAGTATCTCGAGACGCTGCCCGGCGGCGCCAGCCACCGCATCTACGACGCGGTCGAGAACGGCTTTCTCGACAACACCGCCGAATATGCGGTGCCGCCCGGGCACTACTTCATGATGGGCGATAACCGCGACAACTCCAGCGACAGCCGCGTCGCCCAGCACGGCACGGTGCCGGCGTCCAACATCCTGGGCCATCCGTCCTTCATCTACTTCTCGCTGGACGAAGGCGAGAGCGCCTGGCGGTTCTGGCGCTGGCCTGCCGCGATCCGCTGGAGCCGGCTGTTCCGCGGGATCGCCTGATGCACGCCTTAATGCGCCCTTGCGCCGCCCGATCCCAAGGGGCTAGCTCTATATCCATGACCCACGGCGACAACGGTCCCTCCGGCACCCGGCCCGGCGCCCGCAAGGGCGACGGCACGCGGGCCGAGCGGCTGGGCGCCGCCTTGCGGGAGAACCTGAAACGGCGCAAATCGCAGGCGCGGGAGCGGTCGCGGACCGAGGCGCCGTCCCACGATTCCGCCGGAATCCTCACCGACAACGGCTCGAACACGTCGCAGACTTAAGGCCGGTTTCCGGCCCGCGGGGGCAAAAGATGGATCGCATTCGTATCGTCGGCGGACGTCCGCTTCAGGGCACGATCCCGATTTCGGGCGCCAAGAATGCGACCCTGCCGCTGATGATCGCGAGCCTGCTCACCGACCAGACGCTGATCCTCGACAACGTGCCGCGGCTCGCCGATGTGAGCCTGCTGCAGCGGATCCTGTCCAACCACGGCGTCGATATGATGGTGCCCGGCAAGCGCCCGGGCGAGTCGCAGCAGAACGGCCACACCATCCATATCGTCGCCTCGCGCATCGTCGACACCACCGCGCCCTACGACCTCGTCTCCAAGATGCGCGCGAGCTTCTGGGTGATCGCTCCGCTGGTCGCGCGCATGGGCGAGGCCAAGGTCTCGATGCCGGGCGGCTGCGCCATCGGCACGCGTCCGGTGGATCTGCTCATCATGGCGCTGGAGCGGCTCGGCGCGCAGATCGAGATCGACGGCGGCTATGTGATCGCGCGCGCGAAAGACGGCCTGAAGGGCGGCGAGATCAAGTTCCCCAAGGTCACGGTGAGCGGCACCCACACGGCGCTGATGGCCGCCGTGCTGGCGCGCGGCACGACGGTGATCGAGAACGCCGCGCAGGAGCCCGAGATCGGCGACGTCGCCGATTGCCTGAACAAGATGGGCGCGCGGGTGTCCGGCATCGGCACCTCGCGGCTGATCATCGAGGGCGTCACGCGGCTCGGCGGCGCTCGGCACAGCGTGCTGCCTGACCGCATCGAGACCGGCACCTATGCGATGGCGGTGGCGATGACCGGCGGCGACGTGCTGCTGCAGGGCGCGCGGCCGGAGCTGCTGCAGTCGGCGCTCGACGTGCTGGGGCAGGCCGGCGCCGAGGTGAGCGCCACCAACGAAGGCATTCGCATCAAGCGCAACGGCGCGGGTCTCTCTCCGGTCAACGTCACCACCGATCCGTTCCCGGGCTTCCCGACCGATCTGCAGGCCCAGCTCATGGCGCTGATGACCATGGCCAAGGGCACCTCGCGGATCACCGAGACGATCTTCGAGAACCGTTTCATGCACGTGCAGGAGCTGGCCCGGCTCGGCGCGCGCATTGCGCTCGACGGCCAGACCGCGGTGGTCACCGGCGTCGACAAGCTGCGCGGTGCGCCGGTGATGGCGACCGACCTGCGCGCCTCGGTCGGCCTGGTGATCGGGGCGCTCGCCGCCGAAGGCGAGACCATGGTGAACCGGGTCTATCATCTCGACCGCGGCTTCGAGCGGCTCGAGGACAAGCTCGGCGCCTGCGGCGCCGCGATCGAGCGCGTCAGCGGTTAAGCCGTTGCGTATTTCTGTCACTGCGACGGCTCTGCTGCTGGCGCTGACGGCATCAGCCGCCGGGCAGCCCGACCTGCAATGCAGCGGCACGCAGAAGTCCTGGATGGTGGCTGAGCTGCTGTTCGGCCGGAGCAACGTCAGCGACAAGGCCTGGGACCGCTTCCTCGCCGCCGAAGTGACGCCGCGCTTTCCCGATGGACTCACGGTCTATGACGCCCGCGGCCAGTGGCGGAATCCCAAGACGCAGGCAATCTCCCGCGAGCGCAGCAAGGTGGTGATGGTCGCGATGCCGCCGGCCGCCGACAACCAGACGCGCCTCGACGCGGTCATCCAGGCCTACAAAAGCCAGTTCAAGCAGCAGTCGGTCGGCCTGATCCTGCGGCCGTCCTGCGTGTCGTTTTAACTTTCATTGACCAGACGGTCAGACGTTAGCCGACAAAGCAGATTCCGTATTTATACGGCTTGAACCGCGTATGTGGCTTGCCTACCTTCCGAGCATTGGATCAATAGAAGATCACGATCATGGACCTTCTCAAGCTCGTCGCGCTTGATGGGGACGACATGGAAGTCGTCTCGGCGCATCTGCAGGACGCTGTCGTCAAGGTGGCCGACATCCGCTGGCGGCCGACCGAAAACCGGCTGGTGGTCTGTGTGAACCGCTTCGACTGGGAGGCGGCTCAAGGGACGGCGCAGCCGGCAGCCAACGGCACAAATCCCGAATTCCGCCGCCGCCGCGCGGTGCTGCGCTTCGATCGCGTCTCGGCGTGCAAGTGCCGCGATCTGAGCGCGGTGCAGAAGGATCAGGTGCTCAACCTGCTCGCGGTGTCGTATGCGCCCAAGGGCGCCGACGATCCGGCCGGCGTGGTGACGCTGACCTTCTCGGGCGGCGGCATGCTCCGGCTCGAGGTCGAATGCCTCGAGGTGGCGCTGGCCGATCTCGGGCCGTCCTGGAATGCCGGCTGCTGCCCCGAGCACGTGCTCGACGCGGAGCCCATCAAGACCGCGGTCCCGCTGCAGGCCGGCGCGGCCAAGCAGGGCTGAGGCCCAGGGTTGACGCCCGCGCGGCTCCGGGCCATTCACCGGTGACGCCGGGATGACCCCGGCCCGGACCCGCGTGCATGCCGATACGTCTCGACAACCGATCCGCGGACTTTGCCGCGCGATTTGCCGCGTTTCTCGCCACCAAGCGTGAGACCGCGCAGGACGTCGAGCAGGCGGTCCGCGCCATCATTGACGACGTGCGCAAAGGTGGCGACCGCGCGCTGATCGCGCTCAGCCAGAAGTTCGACCGCATCGATTTGGGTAAGCTCGGCATCCGCGTCAGCGCGGCCGAGATCG
>CAKZHN010000501.1 GCA_936924235.1 uncultured Rhodoplanes sp.
GGATGTTGACGGTCACCGAGGTGAGCGTGCCGTCGGCGCTGGCGACCGAGAACGTGTCCGTATAGGTCGTCCCAGCCGCGAACTCGTTGTGCGCCGAGCTGGCCGTGTAGGTCCAGGCGCCGGCCGCGTTGATCGCGAAGGTGCCGTAGCTGCCGGCGGTGCCGGCCTGCGCCACGAAGGCCGCGGACGAATCCACGTCGCTAACGGTGAGCGTGCCGCTGGTGCTGATATCGGTTGCCGAGTTGGTTTCCGTCAGGTTCCGGGTGTCGGACGACAGCACCGCCGCGTCGTTGGTGCCGAGGATGTTGACGGTCACCGACGTGAGCGTGCCGTCGGCGCTGGCGACCGAGAACGTATCCGTATAGGTCGTCCCGGCGACGAACTCGTTGTGCGCCGAGCTTGCCGTGTAGGTCCAGGCGCCGGCCGCATTGATCGCGAAGGTGCCGTAGCTGCCCGCGGTGCCGGCCTGCACCACGAAGGCCGCGGACGAATCCACGTCGCTGGCGGTGAGCGTGCCGCTGGTGCTGATGTCGGCCGCTGCATTGGTTTCCGTCAGATTCCGGGTGTCGGACGACAGCACCGCCGCGTCGTTGGTGCCCAGGATGTTGACGGTCACCGAGGTGAGCGTGCCGTCGGCGCTGGCGACCGAGAACGTGTCCGTATAGGTCGTCCCAGCCGCGAACTCGTTGTGCGCCGAGCTGGCCGTGTAGGTCCAGGCGCCGGCCGCGTTGATCGCGAAGGTGCCGTAGCTGCCGGCGGTGCCGGCCTGCGCCACGAAGGCCGCGGACGAATCCACGTCGCTAACGGTGAGCGTGCCGCTGGTGCTGATATCGGTTGCCGAGTTGGTTTCCGTCAGGTTCCGGGTGTCGGACGACAGCACCGCCGCGTCGTTGGTGCCGAGGATGTTGACGGTCACCGACGTGAGCGTGCCGTCGGCGCTGGCGACCGAGAACGTATCCGTATAGGTCGTCCCGGCGACGAACTCGTTGTGCGCCGAGCTTGCCGTGTAGGTCCAGGCGCCGGCCGCATTGATCGCGAAGGTGCCGTAGCTGCCCGCGGTGCCGGCCTGCACCACGAAGGCCGCGGACGAATCCACGTCGCTGGCGGTGAGCGTGCCGCTGGTGCTGATGTCGGCCGCTGCATTGGTTTCCGTCAGATTCCGGGTGTCGGACGACAGCACCGCCGCGTCGTTGGTGCCCAGGATGTTGACGGTCACCGACGTGAGCGTGCCGTCGGCGCTGGCAACGCTGAACGTATCGGTATAGGTGGTCCCGGCCGCGAATTCATTGTGCGCCGAGCTTGCCGCGTAGGTCCAAGCGCCGGCCGCGTTGATCGCGAAGGTGCCGTAGCTGCCCACGGTGCCGGCCTGCGCCACGAAGGTCGCGGGCGAATCCACGTCGCTGATGGTGAGCGTGCCGCTGGTGCTGATGTCGGCCGCTGCATTGGTCTCCGTCAGGTTCCGGGTGTCGGACGACAGCACCGCCGCGTCGTTGGTGCCCAGGATGTTGACGGTCACCGAGGTGAGCGTGCCGTCGGCGCTGGCGACCGAGAACGTATCCGTATGGGTGCTGCCGGCGACGAACTCGTTGTGCGCCGAGCTCGCCGTGTAGGTCCAGGCGCCGGCCGCATTGATCGCGAAGGTGCCGTAGCTGCCTGCGGTCCCCGCCTGTGCCACGAAGGTCGCAGGCGAATCCACGTCGCTGATGGTCAGCGTCCCGCTGGTGCTGATCGCCGCCGCGGTGTCGCCTTCGGTCAGGTTGCGCACGTCCGCCGACAGCACCGCCGGGTCGTTGACCGGCGTCACCGTGATGGCGAAGCTGGTCTGCCCGATCGAGCCGCCCTTGCCGTCGGACACGTTGAACAGGAATGTGTCGGCCGTGGTCTCGCTGCCGTCGTGCTGATACTTGATCAGCCCATTGTCGATGTCCTGCTGCGTGAACGTGTCGCTGGTGGTCAGCGCGATCCCACTTTTCAGCAACTGGCCATGGCCAGGCAGGGCCACCAGCGAATAGGTCAGCAGCGACGCGCCCTGCTCCGGGTCGGTGACGTCGAGGTTGGCCGTCGAGATGGCCACGAAGCCGCCTTCGGCCGCGGTTGCGCCGGTGTTGGCCTGAACGACCGGGGGCCTGTCTCCCACCGTGAATGTGATCGTCCTTTGGCCCGAAGGCAGGTTGTTCGAATCCACCAATTGAAAGGCGACGGCGTAGCTCAGTCCGATCTGGTCGACGGTCGGAGCGAAGTCGATGTGCAACTCGCCTTCGTCCGCGTGAAACTCGAAGGTCATTCCGGCGGGCGCAGTGGTATGATTGATCGTGAAGCTATCGCCGTTCGGGTCGTGGGCGAGGATGATGAATTCCTGCGGCGCGTCGACGTATACCGTGCTGTCGGGGGAGACGAAGTCGTACACGGGAGCAAGGTTGGCGGACGGCGCCACCTGCAAGAGGAAATCGATCGGCGTCTCCGTGACCACTTGATTGGTGGTCGGATTCACGGCCTCGACCATCACGGCGATCGTGTAGAGCTGCCCCCCGTTGACACCGGGGGCGACGTTGTCGTGCAGATCCCACGTGATCACGCCGGTGGACGAGTTGATCGTCAGCCCGGCCGGCGCCACCGTCACGCCCGTGAAAGCCGGGCTGACGAAGTCCTGGCCAAGTCCCAGGCTGTAGCGTGCAACCGTATTGTCGAAGGTCGCCACACCGACGTTGATCTGGTTGGTCTGGTTGTCCTGGACGATAACAATCGGAGTCAGGGCTTCGACCGGGGACTTGGTGCCCACAGCAGTGTTGACGAAGGTCTCGGCGCGAATCAGCTGATCGTGAAAGACGTCATTGGTGGTCGAAATGCGGTTGCCGGTCGTGAAGGCGATGTCGTAGGTGCCGGCCGTTTTATAGACATGTGTGAAAGGCGTTCCGTCCGCATTGACCAATTGGGCGTAGAAATAGCCGCCGGTGGTATTGATAGAAGTGACCCTGCCGTAGATCGCGGTGGTGTGGCCGGTGCCGATGATCGTGCCGTCGCCGAAATCCAAATCGGTAGCGGGCGAGGGACTGCTAGCCGACAGGTTCACAATGGCGCCGAGGGTGATCGGAACGTTCCAGTTGGGATAATCGAGCCGCCACCCGGTGAACATGGTGAATTGAAAATGGAAACCCGGAGTGACGTGATCCGTAACATCCAAAGAAAGGTTGTGAACCCAGCTGATGCTCTCCCCTCGAAAATGCGTGAGCACATCGTCGTACTGGACGTCCGGCGCGATGACGGGCGCCGCTTCGATGGCTCCGGTGCTGTATTCGAGCGCCCAGTTGCCGCCGAGATCGGCCGACCCGGTCAGATCCACCGACGCTGCGACATCGGCAGACGTGAGGCTTGCGACCTTCTGCACGAAGGCCTGGCCGGCCTGGTCCTGAGCGATATCGCAGCCGTACAGAAGAATGTCGGCCCCAGGGGCGAGCGCTGCCGACCACCCGGACATGGCGTCGGCGTAGCTGGAAAGGTCGTCGGCCGTCAGGCTCGTCGTTCCGAGGTCCAGTTCGCCGTCGGCGCCATGGGAAATGATGTGAATGGCGGAAACGTTCGACCGGCCTGCGAGCGCAGCCGAAATTTGTGCGACGCCATCGCTCAATCCGTCGAGGACGATGACCTCGGCGCCAGGAGCAATCGATGCCAGCAGCGTTGTGTAGTCGCGAACAGAACTATCGATGAAAACAAGCGTATTCTGACCTGAAAGGTCCGTCGTCATGCGTCGCCCCCAAAAAAATCGATGCCGGCTGGTGTCCTCCCCGAAAAAATTGATGCCGGCCTGTTGTCGTCGCTGGTCAAAAGGACGGCGAGGCTCGGGAAGGCCCGATCCGGTCGCCCGCCACCTCGCCTCGGAGCCAGAAGCCGTTCAAGCGCAAATTAACCGGGCGCCAAAGATTGAGACGCGCCGTCAATGAATTGATTTCCGGTGTCAACTTCACTTGCGGCGCCTGTTGGCGGTGGCCTCCCTTCATTTTCGGGATGCTACAAACCTTCATGCGGAGTTCCCATATCACCGCCGACGGCTTCAAGCTGTTGAAACAAGTCGCGAAAAGCGCAAAAGCTGGAAACCAACATGAGCGTGGCATTCACAAAGGAAGAGGACACCGAGGCTGCGGCATCACACCTCCCGGATCGTCCTATTTCACCGCATCCAAATTTCGTCACCGTTACGGGGCTGGCTCAACTGGACGCGGCACTGGCATCGGCGAAGGAAGCGGTCGGGCTTGCCCAGGCCAACACGGATTTGAAGAACGACCGCTCCGCCATGGCACGCGCCCAGCGCGACTTGCGATATTTCGCTGTGCGCCGGGCGAGCGCACAGGTGTTCGAGCCAGACGGTGAACCCGGAACGGTGCTGTTCGGCCGCCGCGTGCGCTTCCGACGCGACGATGGAAGAATCCAATCTTTCCGCATCGTTGGTGAAGACGAGGCGGACCCAGCCCAAGGTTCAATTTCGTATATCTCACCCATCGCGAAGGCGTTGCTCGGCAAGAAGGCCGGCGACATGGCGACGCTTGGAAACGCCGAACTCGAGATCGTGTCTGTCGAGTAGCGAACAACCAAATGACCGGAGCCACCTCTCGATGAGCGCGAAGCCGTCGCTGCTGATCATTCTTCGTTCGCCTGAGCGCATCCGCGCGCAGTATTACAACGGCATCGCGCAGGCCTTTCCGGAAATCACCGTCAACGCTGTCGCGAATGTGAAGGACGCCGATCCCTATCTCGCCGACGCCGACATCATCGTGACCCACGGGCCACACCTCGACGATCGGGGAGACCACGTCTTCGCAAACGCGCCGAAGTTGAAATGGGTCCAAGGCACGGGCACGGGCGTGGACGGCATCATCGACCGTCCGACATTGAGTCCGGACGTGATCGTGACGAACATCCATGGCGTTCATGGAGCGCCGATGTCCGAAGCCGCGGTCATGATGATGCTGGCGCTCAGCCGGCAGCTTCCGAGGAGCTTGAGCAACAAAGCCGGGCACAAGTGGGAAAACTGGCCGTCGCGACTGCTGAAGGGCAGAATTGTCGGCATTCTCGGCATGGGGTCGATTGCCGAGACCATGGCGCCGATCTTCAAGGCGTTCGATATGAAAGTGCTCGGCATCACGTCCGGCGTCCGGGACGTCGCGGGCTTCGATCGGGTCTGCGACAAGGCGGAGCTGTCCAAGGTCGTGCCGGAGCTCGACTATTTCGTCGTGCTCACGCCCTATACGGCCGCCACGCATCATATGATCAGCGCCGACGTGATCGGCGCCATGAAGGCGGATGCCTATCTGATCAACCTGGCGCGCGGCGGCGTCGTCGACGAGGCCGCTTTGCTCGACGCGCTCCGGCAAAAGAAGATCGCCGGTGCGGCATTGGACGTTTTCGAACAGGAGCCGTTGAAGGCGGAGAACGCGTTGTGGGACCTCGACAACGTCATCATCACTTGCCACCAGTCGGCAACTCACGACGGATCGGCGAGAACCAACGTTCCGATCATCAATGAGAACATCCGCCGTTTTCTGGCCGGCGATCTTGCGGGCATGAAAAACGTGGTCCGCGCCGCCAGGTAGCTGAGCGCGGACCTTGCACGTGGGCTCGATCTTAAGCCGCCGCGGCCTTCTTGCGATTGGCCTCGATGCGGCGGTCGACCAGCGCCACCTGGGCGTCGATCGCCGGATTGCTCAGGCCCTTCTGCTTCGCAATGAGCTGCACGAGCTTGTCGGCGCGCTCGATGTTCGGCGCGCCGTTCTGCAGCGCGCGGGCGGCCGAGGCCGGACGCACCAGCGACTGCGCCGCGGCGGCGTATTTCTCATACGGCACGAGGTCCGACGGGTTGGCGCCGAGCTTGACGCAGAGATCGAACACGAAGTCGTAGACCGACTTCGAGGTCGCGGGATCGGAATGCACCGCCTCCTGGGCGGTCCGCATGTTGTCCTCGGTGACGCAGCGGTAGTTGCCGGCGAGCAGCATCGACCACTTGGCGAGCGGCACGAAGATCGAGTCGTAGACGCGGAGCTTGACCGGCAGCTCGATCTTGGTGCCGTCGCCCGGATCGAAGCGGACGGCGTCGATCTCCTTTTCAAGCTGGCGCAGGATCTCCGTGCCCTTCGGATCGTCGAACTTCGCCGCCTTGAAGTTGGTCGGCAGCGTGACCATCAGCACGTTGACCTTCTCGTCCGGCGGGCGGATCGCCTGCGGATCGGGGCTGCACAGCGTCAGGTAGGTCGGGTCGAAGCTGTCCCAGACCCGGGCGTCGGTGTAGGCCGGCTCCAGCGCCGCGTAGTCGAGGCCCTTGATGCGCTTCACGTAGGGCAGCGGCGGCATGTTCATGATCGACATGCACGGCACCCTCGATTTCGCCACCGCGTCGAGCAGCTCGCGGACGCCGGGCGAGCGGTACTGCGGCTCCTGCATCGCGAGGCAGATGAGGTCGTAGTCCTTCGGGTTCACGCCCGCGGCGCCGGAGGCGGTCACCTTGCCGGGCAGCTTCTGCGAATCAAGCAGCACCGGATCCTTGCGGCCCTTCACCGGCAAACGCACCCGGAAGCCTTCGGCGTTGATGAGGTCGGCCTCGGCCGGCAGGCAGACGTGGTGAATCCGGTGCCCGCCGAACAGCATCTTCGAAGCCAGCAATGAGCCGTAGGCCGCGCCCAGGATCAGGATGTTGTATGGCATGGCGGGTCGCTCCTCTGTCGGTTGAAAATGCAGAAGGTTCAGGCCGTTGGCTGGAGTGGATCGACAGGCCGCCCTTCGTTGGAGCCAATGCTATTTCGGGGAGCGGAACGATGCAATGCGGGCGGCGCCCCTTCCAGTCGTTGCGGCGCAGCGCGCGATGGAACGCACGCGCCGATGCAGGCGGCTCAGACGTGGGTTGCCGCATCAAGGTGCGACAGCAGAGCGCGGTCTGTGATAGGTTGAGGTTCAGCCGGTCACTGGAGGTTCGCATGAATTCGAAGAAGCTCGTCCTCGAAACCACTGCACCGTTTCAAGGATTGCCTGAGCTTGTCGCCGACAAGGAGGGCCTGTTCGCCAAGGAAGGCCTGACCCTGGAATGGGTCGAGCGCGAAAGCGACGACAAGAGCACCAAGGTCGACGTCAACAGCCCGAAGGGCCTCGATCCGTTCGCGAGCCACGGCAAGATGCTCGAGCAGGGCAAGGCCGACCTCTACAACGCCTGCGAATGGGGCAACTACTGCCGCGTCCAGGACACCAAGGTCGGCAGCCGCCAGGTCGGCCGCCGCGGCATCGTGACTTTCGCGGCCATCGTGGTGCGGCCTGAATCGGAGGTGTTCACCCCGCAGCAACTCGCCGGCAAGACGGTCGGCGTGCCATTCTACTTCGGCACCCACTATCTGGCGCTGCATCTGCTGGACGGGTTCATGCCGCGCGATCAGATCCGGCTGTGCCGCGTCTCGAACGGCTCGCGCGAGCGCTACAACGCCATGATGAGCGGCGAGATCGAGGCGACCACGCTGACCGAGCCCTACGTGACGCTCGCCGAAAAGAAGGGCTGCCGGGTGATCTGCTCGGCGTTCTATCACGGCACCGAGGTGGCTTCCGACCGCGTCGACGCCGAGACTTACGCAGCCTTCAACCGCGCGGTGCGCGAGGCGGTGAAGCGCATCAACGCCGACAAGGCGAAGTACCTGCACTACTTCATCGACTATCACGCCAAGAAAGATCCGGAGATCGCCGCGCTCAAGCCGGAAGACCTCCGCGCCGGCCGTATCGTGGTGGTCGATCCCGCGCCGATCCCGATGGACGAGATGAAGAACACGGTCGACTGGCTGAAGAGCTGGGGCATGCTCGAAGAGACCAACACGCCGCTGGCGCTGGTCAATCTCGACGTGCAGCGCGGCGCACATACAGTCGCGGCGGAGTAGGTTCTCGCTGTTTCGACAACCCGGGTTCGCGGCGACGCGGACCCGGGATTTTTTATGCGCCGGGACCGGCGCGTCACTTGTGGTCGCGGATCTCCACCGTGGCGGTCCGGCCGGCGACCAGGGCCATGCTCTTGCTGTCCTTGTCGAGCGCAATGCGCACCGGAATGCGCTGCGCCAGCCTGACCCAGGTGAAGGTCGGATTGACGTTCGCGAGCAGGTTCGCGCCGGAGGTTCGCTCGCGATCCTCGATGCCGCCCGCGATGCTCTCGACGCGGCCGTTCAACACACCTGCCTCGCCGACCAGCCGGATCGTCGCGGGATCGCCCACGTGGATACGAGGCAGCTTGGTCTCCTCGAAATAGCCTTCGACCCGGATGGTGTCCTCGTCGATCAGCGCCATCACGCCGCGGCCCACGCTGACATAGGCGCCCGGCCGGAGATCGACGTTGGTCACCCGGCCATTCACCGACGCGCGCACCTCGGAGCGGACCAGATTGAGCTTGGCGAGGTCGCGATCGGCGAGCGCCTGATCGTACGACGCTTTCGTCTCCTGGAATGTTGCCCGCGCGGCCTCGAGCTTCTGCCGCGATACGGTGGCGTCGTTGAGCTGCACATAGCGGTCGTAGTCGAGCTTGGCCTGCTCGGCCGCCGCGGCCTTGCCCTCGAGCGCAGCCTCGGCCTGCCTGAGCGCAAGCTTGAAGCGCTCGGGATCGATGCGGAACAGCACATCGTCCCTGGCGACGCTCTGGTTGTCCTTCACCAGCACGTCGGTCACGAGGCCGGACACGTCGGGCGTCACCGCCACCACGTCGGCGCGGACCTTGCCGTCGCGCGTCCACGGCGCCTTGGTGTAGTAGTCCCACAGGGCCTTGCCGACCAGACCTGCGACGATCACCGCGACGAGCGTTATGACCGGCCTGAAAGCGCTGATGCGGGGCAGCTTCATGACATCACCTGTGCGGCAACGAGGACAACGGCACCGAGCACAACGACATAGAGCGCAACGTCGAACAGCGGACGGTGCCAGATGAAGCGGTAGGCGCCCGTGGCGTTCAGCGCATAACGTACGGCGGCATAAACGATGTAGGCCACCGCCAGCCAGACCAGCAGCGCCGGGACCAGGACACCATAGATATCAAACTCGCCGATCATGCCGCTGCACTCACCGCCGGTGGGGAAGGCCCATATTCGAACGGCGGAGCGTCCGGGAACAGGCTCCTGCGCAGATCGGTCAGCCCAAGCAGCGCCTGGCGCCGCCTGGTGCACTCCTCGTCGGTGGCAAACAGGCGGATGCAGGCATCGAGCTTGTCGAGCAGAGGCTCCGACGGATGCAGCGCCTCGGTGTCGAAGTGACGACCGACGGCCTGCATCAGATCCTTGACCACCTGCGCCTCGTCGGAGGTGAGCGACGGCAGCGAGCGGTCCAGCTCGACGAGGTTCATTCCCACCCTGACCTCCGAGAGAAGCTCCGAGGTCCATTCGGCATCCTCGGGCGGCAGCGCGGTGAGCCGCATGGCAACGAGCCCGATGCGATCGAGCATCAAGGCGGCAAGCTCCAGCGCATCGTCAGGCCCGCCGTGACGGGTGGCGTCGGCGAGGCTGTCGCGGTTCATGCGCCGCAACCGCCGGGCAACCCAGGCACCGCCCACCGAGCGGATCAACTGCGTCACCAGCACCGCGGTGCCGATGCCGAATAAAACCGAAATCGACGAATTGGTGAAGGCCGAGAAGTCGGCCCCGTAGCTATCCTGCAGCGCCAGCAGCGTAAAGAACACGAGGCCGGTGCCCACTCCGAGCAGGAACGTCGCCGGACGATTGATCAGGTACGCGCAACCCAGCACGACCGGAGCGACGACCAGGATCAGCATCTCTATCGTGGTGACCCGCGGCAGGATCACGAACAGGTAGAAGCAATCCAGCGCGATCGCGATCAAGCCCGCGGTCAGGAGCTTCTTGATCCCCGGCGTTGGGTCATCGAGAGCCGCGAAAAAGCTGCAGCCGACCGCCGCGAGCATCGGGGCGGACGCGCCGTCCGGCCAGCCCGACGCGATCCAGAAGCCGCCTGAGACGATGATCGCCACGAAGGCCGCGAAGCCCGACAGCGAGGCCATGACGTGATCCTCATGGCGAATGGCGTGCGCCGCCGCGGTGTAGCGGAACAGCAAAGGCTGCTCGGCCCGGCGCCCTTCGATGACGTGCGCCTCCAGCATCCGGGCATCCTGGCGCAGATCGACGAAATCCTTCATCCGTACCAGGAGGCTCGTGGTCAGAAGCTCGATCCAGGTCGGCATGCAGTGATAGCGCGGCATGAGCGAATCGAACGATGCCCGCAAGCGGTCCGCGCCCACTGGATCCCACGTGGTCGATGCAATCCAGTCGGCGAGATTGGTGAGGCCCTGTTGCAACCGCGCCGGCATCGCCTGCAGCTTTTGCAACGCCGTCACCCGGTCATGGATGCCGGACATGATGGGCAGGAACATCAGCATGTGCTGCCGCAGCGACGCCACCGTCGCTGCAGACTGCTCGACTCCCGTGGATTCATATTGCAGCGAGTTGATCTGCGCGTCCAAGCCGGTCGCGCGACAGGCGAGCTGCAGCCGCTTGGCCTGGGTGTATGACCCCGGCTGCCCGCGAAGGATCGCACAGGTCCATTCGCGGGCATCGCTGAACCACTGCCGCAGCTGGTTGTGGACCGCCGGCGCCACCGACTGCGGCAGCACGACCGTCAGGACAAGACTCGCACAGAGAACGCCGAGCCAGATCTCCTCCACGCGGGCGACCGCCACGTCGAACATCGATTCCGGGATGCCCACGTTCGGAAACCCGATGAACGGTGCGGTGAAACCGGCGAGCATCATCACGTAGCTGCGCGGCGTGCGGTCGAGCACCGAGAGATAGAGGCAGCAGCCGACCCACGTTGCCATGGCGAGCGTGAGCAGCTCCGGCGCCTGGACGAGGTTCGGCACCATCACCAACCCGCCGACCGCGCCCAGCGCGGTGCCAAGGAGGCGATAGGCCGCCTTCGAGCGCGTGGCGCCGGCGAGCGGGTTGGCGACCGCCATCACGGTGGCAAGCGCCCAATAGGGCCGGGGCAAATCGAAACGCAGCGCAACCCAGACCGTCAGCGCGACCGCGGCCAGCAGCTTGAAGCCGAACAGCCAGTCTTCCCGGGTGGGCACGGGTCAATACCTTCTGAAACCCTTCACACGATCGGCCCCAACGATCGACTCCACGTCGTATGCGATCAACGGCATCCCGGTCTCATCACATATGCGTGCAGACCATGGAGAACATACACGTCGCGCCACCGGCGGCTCAACCGGCCCACGGGATGCTTGTCGCGAACGCGCGAAAGCGACATGCTGCTGGAAAATATATTGGTGGGAGGAATTTCGTGAAAAAGACACTGCTGATCGCGGCTTTGTTGGGCGCAAGCGCCCTGTGTTCCAGCCCTTCGTCCGCTGCCGACATCCCGGACGCATGCAACAGCACGCAGGCCGCGGTGACCGGCGGGCCCATGCCGCCTGCGGACTCCGACGTGGTCGTGATCCGCTGGATCGGCAACGCCAACTTCGAATTCGCCTACAAGGGCAAGGTCTATCTGTTCGACGCCTATTTCAACCGCGGGCCGCGGGCGCACAACATCGGCTTCAAGGCGGAAGACATCAAGAAGGCGGAGGCGATCTTCGTCTCCCACGCGCATTTCGACCACATCTCCGACATCGGCACGATAGCGAGGCAGACCGGCGCGCCCGTGGTCGGTGCGCCGCTCAGCGCCGAGGTCGCAAAGAAGCTTGGCGTGCCCGACAAGCAGATCGTCGTCGCCAAGGGCGGCGAGACCATGAAGTTCGGCGACGCCACGATGGAGATCGCGCTGGCGCAGCACTCGACCATCCAGGCCGGTCTCACCGACATCTACGCCAAGCTCTACGAGAACGACTCGCCGCCGCTGTCGGAGGACGAGAAGAAGGCGATGGCGGAGGTCCGCGCGCGCGGCACGTTCGATCCCAAGGTGATCACCGAGGGCACGCTGGCCTACGGCATCACCTTCCCGTCAGGCTTCAAGGCGGTGCTGATCGGCAGTGCCGGGCCGATCACGCCGGGCGTCAAGGCGCTGGCCGAGAAGCTCGGACCGGTCGACGTCGCGATCGTCGCCTACCAGGTGCACGCGGTCGCCGACACGCAGATCGGCTACACGTGGCCGTTCATCGAGCTGTTCAAGCCGAAGCTGTTCCTGCCGGCGCATCACGACGCCAACCCGCCGACCTGGGTCGATCTCGGGCTCGAGCCGATGTTCGACAAGATCCGCGCCAGCATGCCGGGCACGGCCTATCTCGCGCCGCTCTATCGTTCGCCGATCTGCGTGGCCGGTGGCGGCGCCGACAAGGGCAAGGTGGTGTCGTTCAAGTACTAGTCCCTTTGCCCTTCCTGGCGCATTGAACGCGAGAGCAACACGATGCTGACACGGCGCACACTCGTCGCGGCTGCGCTCATCACATCGCAGGCCCCATGGCTCGCACCCCGGCACGCGATGGCCGCGGCCGGCGATCTGCCGGCCGGCACCATCACCATCGTGGTGTCGTTTCCGGCCGGCGGCAGCACCGACGTGGTAATCCGGGCCGTTGCGGCCAAGCTCCAGGCACGGCTCGGCCGCCCGGTGATCGTCGAAAACCGCGCCGGCGCCGCCGGCGCCCTCGCCACGGCCTTTGTCGCCAAGGCCAATCCCGATGGGCTGACGCTGCTCGCCACCCCGAGCTCGCTGGCCGCCAATCCGACGCTGTTCAAGAACCTGCCGTTCGATACGCTGAAAGATCTGCAGGCCGTCTCCTACGTGTTCGGCACGCCGCTGGTGCTGGTGGTGAACGCGCAGCTGCCGGTCAAGTCCATCGCCGAGCTGATCGCGCTGCTGAAGCAGAAGCCCGGCACGCTCAACTATGCGCACGGCGGCCCTGGCTCGGCCATTCAGTTAGCCGCCGAGATGTTCCAGACCATGACCGGCACGAAGATGAACGGCATCGCCTATCGCGGCGCGCCGCTCGCCCTCAACGACGTGATCGCGGGCCATGTCGCGCTGATGTTTGCCGATGCCGGATCGGTCATGAATCTTTTTCAGGGCGGGCAGATCCGCGCCCTTGGCGTGACCTCGACCGAGCGGGTGCCGGTGCTGCCCGATGTACCCACCGTTGCTGAAAGCCTCCCGGGCTTCGACGCGGTCGGCTGGTCGATGATCGCCGCGCCGTCGGCAACGGCGCGCCCCGTGATCGATCTGCTGGCCAAGGAGCTGTCGGATGCGGCGCAGGAGCCGGATGTCCAGGCGCTGATCAGGAATCTCGGAGCGCTGCCGGCGAAAAGTCCTCCGCCCGACGAGCTGCAGAAGTTTCTCGCCACAGAGATCACGCGCTGGGGCGCGCTGATCGAGCGCGCCGGCGCCGCGAAATCACAATAGCCCTCTTTCACATCGGAGCCCTTCATGACCGACGAAGCGACGTTGCGCGCCAAGACCGCGACCCTGACCCGGATGCTGAACCTGCAAGGCGTCATCGGCATGTTCGGCCACGTCTCGATCCGCGTGCCCGGCACCGACAAGTGCTTCATCAGCCCCGGCGCCAGCACGGAAAAAAGTACGGTCCGGCCCGAGAACATTTTCGTCTACAACATCGACGGCACGATCATCGAGCATCCCGGCGGGCTCATTCCGCTGGAGTGGCGCATCCACACGCAGATCCATCGCGACCGGCCCGACGCGATGTGCGTCTGTCACCTGCACGCGCCGCACGCGCGCGCGGTCGCGATCGCCGGCAAGCCGCTCAAGCCGGTGTTCCTGCACGGCTCGTTCCTCTGCACCGGCGTGCCCACCTGGAACAATCCGCGGCTGGTGGTAAACGACGCGCAGGCGAGCGACCTGTCGAAGACGCTCGGCGGCCATCGCGTGGCGCAGATGCGCGGCCACGGCACGGTGGTAGCCGGCGGCAGCGCCGAGGAGGCGTTCTTCGCCTGCACGTTCCTGGAGGAGAACGCGCAGATCATGCTACAGGCCGATGTCGCCGGCGGCGCCATCCCGCTCAGCGACGACGAGGCGCGCGACTGCGCCGAGGGCACCTACAATCCGCGGCTGTTCGACCTCCTCTGGAAGTTCTACGAGCGCAAGGTCGCGCTGTAGGGCAGCGCCCTACTCGATCACCTCGTCGGCGAGCACCGCGGGCGCTGATGACGGCCTAGTTGCCGGTCGTGCCGTCCGGCACCGGCGGCGGGTTGTCACCCGGCACCGTCGAAGGGAACGGTGTCGGCCGCGGCGTCATCGGCGTCACGGCGGGAGCGGTCGCCATCGGCGCGGGCGCCGGGCTTGCGGCGCGCGGCGGCAGCTTGGTCTCGGCCTTGGGTCGCGGCGCGGGTGCGGGCTTTGCCGCCTTGGCGGGCTTGGCCCTGGCGATCTTGGCCTTGGCGATCTTGGGCTTGGCCGTCTTGGGCTTGGCCGCCTTGCGGGCCGGCTTCTTCGCCGCCGCGCGTTTCGCCTTGACCTTCTTCTTGCGCGCCGGCGCGGCTTTCACCCGGCGTTTGACGGCCTTCGCTTTGCTGTTCTTCGTCTTGGTCTTTTTGGCCTTCCGCTTCTTTGCCATGTCGTCCTCCCTGTCGTTTCTCAACGTTCGATCAGACTTGGACACTCTATCAGACAGACTCGATCAGACTTGGACACGCTCTTTAAGAACCTCGGGCACCGGCCCGCCGGTCGCCCAGTCGATCAGCTCGACCGTGTGCAGCACCGGGATCGCCGTGCCGGAGGCGATCTGCGCGATGCAGCCGATATTGCCGGCCGCGATCACGTCGGGCGCGGTCTTGGCGATATTGCCGATCTTGCGGTCGCGCAAACGCGTGGCGAGCTCCGGCTGCAGGATGTTGTAGGTGCCGGCCGAGCCGCAGCACAGATGCGCCTCCGGCACCTCCTTGACCGTGAAGCCACAAGCCGCGAGCACGCCCTTCGGTTCCCGATGCAGCTTCTGGCCGTGCTGCAGCGAGCAAGCCGAATGGTAGGCGACGGTGAGCGGCAGCGGCGCGGCCGCCGAGACCCCCAAGGTGGCGAGATATTCGCAGATGTCTTTCGTGAGCGACGACACCCGGGCGGCCTTGGCCGCGTAGAGGGGATCGTTGCGCAGCATGAAGCCGTAGTCCTTCACGGTGGTGCCGCAGCCCGACAGCGTCACCAGGATGGCGTCGAGCCCGCGCTGCTCGATCTCCCGCGTCCAGGCATCGACATTGGCGCGCGCCTTGGCGAAGGCGCCCTCCTCGCGGCCCATGTGGTGCTCGAGCGAGCCGCAGCAGCCGGCCTCAGGCACGATCACGGCCTCGACACCGCTCCGGTTGAGCACGCGGAGCGCGGACTGCGTGATCGAGGGCAGCAGCGCCTCGTTGGCGCAACCGGCGAGCACCGCGACCCGCGCCCGGCGCGGCCCCTGCGCCGGATGCACGCCCGGCGCGGTCATGACGGCAGGCTTGCCGCGCGGCGCAAGGCGCAACGCCGCAGCGAGCGGCTTCAGCCCGATCAGCGACAAGAGCGGTGCGAAGGGCCGTGCCAGCGCCGAAGCCAGCATCGCGAGCCGCAGCCGCCGCGGATAAGGCATCACGTTGGCGAGAAACTCGCGCATCAGGCGGTCGAGCAGCGGACGCCGATAGGTGTGCTCGACATGAGCGCGGGCGTGGTCGACCAGATGCATGTAGTGCACGCCCGACGGGCACGTGGTCATGCAGGACAGGCACGACAGGCAGCGGTCGATATGGGTGACCACTTCGGCGGTCGCCGGACTGTCGTGCTCCAGCATCTCCTTGATGAGGTAGATGCGCCCGCGCGGCGAGTCGCGCTCGTCGCCGAGCAGCACATAGGTCGGGCAGGTCGCGGTGCAGAAGCCGCAATGCACGCAGGCGCGGAGAATGTTGTCGGCCTCCGCGATATCCGGATCGGCAAGTTGCGTGAGGGAGAAGCTGGTTTGCATCAGACCCCCGCCCACATGCGGCCCGGATTGAGCACGCCCTTGGGATCGAAGCTTTCCTTGACGCGCTTGCTCACGCCTGCGAGCGCGCCGCCCTGCGGCTCGAACACCTCGACCGCGGCGCGAACTGCCGCCGGCGCTCGGATGAGCGTGGCGTGGCCGCCGGTCTTCGACGCGGCGCGGCGCACCGCGGCGGCGCCGGCGTCGCCCGACGGCGGCACCGCGATCCAGACGAGGCCGCCGGCCCAGTCGAAAAACCATTGCGCGCCGTCCGGCAGCATCGCTGCGAGCTCATGGCCGCGCGTCGGCGCGGTCGAGACGCGCCACAGCGGCCAAGCGCCCGTGAGCGCGCTCGCCCAGAACGGCTTGGCGTCGCGCACGCTCCGCCACAGCGCACGCGAGTGGCCTTCTTCGGCATGATCGACCAGACCGAATGGCTTCAACAGTGCGGCAAGCGCCGCCTTGCGGTGGCGCACCGAGGGCGCGACGCCTTCGAGGCGGAACACGGTCGCACTCTCGACGGCATGCAGGCCGTCGAAGCTCATTACCGTGTTGCGCGGCAGATGCGCCGCGGCCGACACGTCGCAGGACGAGCCCATCGCAGCGGCCATCGCTTCGGCGGCGCGGGCGTCATCGAGGCCCGCGACCGCGACGGTCGCCTCGGTCTCGGGCTTCGGCAGCGTCTTGATCGTGACATCGATCATCGCGGCGAGCGTGCCGTAGGAGCCGGCGAGGAGCTTGCAGAGATCGTAGCCGGTGACGTTCTTCACCACCCGGCCGCCGGATTTGAAGGCCTCGCCGCGGCCGGACACCGCGGACACGCCGAGGAAGTGATCGCGCGCCGCGCCCGACTTGATGCGGCGCGGGCCGGAGAGGTTCGCGGCCAGCGCGCCGCCGAGCGAGCCTGCGCCCGCGTCGACGCCCAGGACCGGGCCGCAATCCATCGGCTCGAATTCGAGTTGCTGGCCGCGCTGTTCGACCAACGCTTCGATCTCGGCGATCGGCGTGCCGGCCTTGGCCGACAGCACCAGTTCCTCGGGCTCGTAGAGCGTGACACCGGAGAGGCCGGACAGATCGAGCGTCAGGTCGGACTGGCTCGGCCGGCCGAGCGCGCGCTTACTGCCACGGCCGATGACCTCGAGCGTCTTGCCCCCGGACAGCGCCCACTGGACGGCGTCCTGCACGTCCTTGGCGTCGCGGGGCTTGAGCGCGTCGGTCATCCCGTTGTTATGCAACGGAAGGCCGAACAGCCGCTAGTGTCGGATCAGTACTGAACCGGATGCTTTTTCTTCTTGCTCTTGCGCGGCGGCGGTGGGGGCGGCACATCCCCGTAGGCGTAGCTCTGGGTGCAGAAGCCGTTGTTGGCGTTACCCAGCGCGTACTGGCAGGCCCGGTAGGACGTGAACGAGCAGTCCTCCTCGACGTGGCCGCCGCCGGTGTTGAAGTGCATGCACCAGCCTGCAGACGGCGTGTTGGGCCGCCCGCCCCACCAGGTCTGGCCTTGGAAGGGCAGCCCCAACGGCTCCGCCATGGCCGCGCCGACACCAAGGGGCGCCATGACAATCAGGGCAGCGATCACACCGGACAGACGCATGAAGCTTTCTCTCTTTCGTCGAGGGCCATTTCGTCGAAGGCCAAGACAGGCGCGCCAACCTAGCCGCAAAGCCGGTGAAAACAAGGCCGGCGATGCTCAGCCCACCGGCCGCTCGTCGGCGATCACCTTGCCGTCATTGGGCAGCGTGCCGGGCGAAACGAGCTTCACCTCGCCGCGGAGCTTGGTGACCGCCTGCAGGGTCGTTGCCACCGCCTCCGCCAGCGACGCATCCGGCGCGGCACACTCCGCCATCAACGTCATCGCGTCCTGCTCGCCCGTGCGCGTCACCACGAGGCGCACCCGGCCGAGCGCCGGATGGCGCCGCACAGCTTCCGCGATCTGCTCGGGCCGCACGAACATGCCTTTGACCTTGGTGGTCTGGTCGGCGCGGCCCATCCAACCCTTGATGCGCATGTTGGTGCGGCCGCAGGGCGAGACGCCGGGCAGCACCGCCGACAGGTCGCCGGTGGCGAGCCGGATCATCGGATAGTCGGGATTGAAGGTGGTGACCACGACCTCGCCGACTTCGCCGTCGGCCACCGGCTCGCCGGTGCCGGGCCGTACGATCTCGACGATGAGATGCTCGTTGACGATCATGCCCTCGCGCGCGGGGCTCTCGTAGGCTGCGATGCCGAGCTCGGCGGTGGCGTAGCACTGCAGCACCGCGACGCCTCGGCGGCCAAGCTCGTCGCGGAGCGTTGCCGGCAGCGCCGCGCCCGACACCAGCGCGCGCTTGATCGAGGAAACGTCCTTGCCGGCTGACCCGGCGGCGTCGAGCAGGATCTTCAGGAAGTCCGGCGTGCCGAGATAGCCCGCCGGCCGGTAGTGCGCGATCGTTTCGAGCTGCTGCTCGGTGTTGCCGGGGCCCGCCGCGATCACGGCGCAGCCCAGCGCCAGCGCGCCTGACTCCATGATGAAGCCGCCCGGCGTCAGGTGATAGGCAAAGCTGTTGTGCACCACGTCGCCCAGGCGGAAGCCCGCCGCGAAGCAGGCCCGCGCGCAGCCCCACCAGTCGGTACCGAAGCCCTCCGGCTCGAAGATCGGGCCGGGCGACATCATCAGCCGCTTGGCGCGACCCGGCGGCCTGGTGTTGAAGCCGCCGAACGGCGGCGTCTCCTTCTGGCGCGCCAGCAGCTCGGATTTGCGCAGCACCGGCAGTTTCGCCAGCGCCTCGCGCGAGCTGACGGATTTCGCATCGACGCCGGAGAGCTGCCGCGCCCAGCCCGGCGCCGCCATGGCGTCCTTCACCGCGTCCGGCAGCTTCGCGAACTGCTCGCGCTCGCGCGCGGCGGGATCGCGGGTTTCCAGCGTGTCATAGTGGTCGGACATGGTCGCTCGCGATTGACCGGCAATGGGCGCGACGCGCCCCGATCACAACCTGTATTCGCGCTTCCTCTCCGGCCGCGCTTTTCGCAGCCGCGCGGCAAGATCCTCCCGCGCAACATCCCGGTCGTGCCGCCACCAGAGCCACGCGCCGCCGAAGGCTATGAGGCCGACCGGCATCACCAGCATGCACAGCAGCATGACCCGGGCCTGTGCGAACGGGACTTCGGCGAACGACACTGCGCCCGAACGGATGTACCACGTCCGGCCGAGCGCGTAGCAGAACGGCCCAAAGAAGAGCAGCGCGGCCACCACCATAGCGATCGTCGGAAAATATTTGCGCATCGGATCACGCCAGCCAGCGCTTGCGGCGCTTGTAATGCTTGACGTCGCGGAACGATTTCCGCTTGCCCTCGGCCACCCCGAGATAGAACTCTTTCACGTCTTCGTTCTCGCGCAACGCTCTGGCCTCGCCGTCCATCACCACTCGCCCGTTCTCCAGTATATAGCCATAGCGGGCGTATTTCAGCGCCATGTTGGTGTTCTGCTCGGCGAGCAGGAACGAGACCGCTTCTTTCTCGTTAAGACTTTTGACGATCTCGAAAATTTCCTCGACGATCTGCGGCGCGAGCCCCATCGAGGGCTCGTCGAGCAGGATCATCTTGGGTCGCGACATCAGTGCGCGGCCGACCGCGCACATCTGCTGCTCGCCACCGGAGGTATAACCCGCGGTCGAGCTGCGGCGCTCGCGCAGCCGCGGGAAGTACGAATAGACCATCTCGAGATCGGCCGCGACCGCGCCCTTGCCGTCGCGGCGGGTGAAGGCGCCGGTCAGCAGGTTCTCCTCGACCGTGAGATGGGCAAAGCAGCGGCGGCCCTCCATCACCTGGATGCAGCCGCGGGTGACCAGCTCGTTCGGCGACAGCGAATGCACCGTGGCGCCGTCGAACTCGATCGAGCCCTTGGTGACCTCGCCGCGCTCGGCATGCAGGAGGTTCGAGATCGCCTTCAGCGTCGTGGTCTTGCCGGCGCCGTTGGCGCCGAGCAGCGCCACGATGCCGCCCTTGGGCACGGCGAGCGAGACGCCCTTCAGCACCAGGATGACGTGGCTGTAGACCACCTCGATGTTGTTCACCGAGAGGAAGGCCGGCCCGGTCGCGGCGCCGGCAGCGGGTGCGGCGGATGCCATCAGTCTTCCCGTTCAAAACCAAAGCGGGCGGCGGTGTCGGCCGCCGCCCGCTTCCGGTCGATCAGCTCTCTTTGGAGCAGTCGCGCGGCGTGATCTTCTTGTCGGCCGCGTACTTCGCCGACTGATCCTTGACCATCGGGTCGAGGATCGAGAGATCGGCCTTGTAGTAACCGGAGATCACCTTCCACTCCTTGCCGTCCCACTGCTGGACCCGCGCTTCGTCGGCGCCCTGATGGTCCTGGCAGCTGAACTTCAGCGGCTGCAGCATGTTTTCGAAGCCCAACTCCTTGATGCGCGCCGCAGCGAGATCCAGATGCTCGAAGCCCCAGCGGATCTGCTCGCCGGTCAGCGGTTTGTTGCCGTACTTCTTCATCGCGGTACGGATCGCCTCGGTGCCGATCATCGAATTGAGGAGGCCGCGGTTGTAGAGCACCTGGGCATAGTCGTCCTTGGCGGCCGACTTGCCCTTGCTGACGACGAACTTGTCGAGGTCCTCGTGCACCTTGAACTTGCCGGCGCCGTGCTGAAGCATCAGCGCCTTGTAGCCTTTCGACTGGTCGCCGGCCGGCGTCACGTCAGGCTCGGCGCCGGACCACCACACGCCGATCATCTTGTCGCGCGGATAACCGACGGCTGCGGCTTCCTTGATGGCGGTGGAATTCATCACGCCCCAGCCCCACAGCAGCACATAGTCGGGGCGGTCCTGGCGGATCGCGAGCCACTGCGATTTCTGCTCGACGCCCGGATGGGTGACCGGGATCGCCTTGAAGGTGAAGCCGTCCTTCGCGGCCCGCGCCTCGAGCGCCGGAATCGGCTCCTTGCCATACGGGCTGTCGTGGTAGACGAGGCTGATCTTCTTGCCCTTGAGTTTGTCGAAGCCGCCGAGCTCGTGGGCGATGTGCTGGATCGCGACATCGGCGGCGGTCCAATATGAACCGACCGCGATGAAGTTCCAGGGGAACACCGCGCCGTTGCGGCTTTCCGAACGGCCGTAGCCCATGGTCAGCAGCGGAATCTTGTCGCCCGGCACCTTCTCGGTCAGCGCGAAGGTGATGCCGGTGGAGAGCGGCGAGAAGTAGCTCGCGCCGGTCGGGCCCTTGCCCTTCAGGCGCTCGTAGCACTCCACGCCCTTGTCGGTGGCGTAGCCGGTCTCGCATTCCTCGAAGGTGATCTTCACACCGTTAATGCCGCCGTCGCGCTCGTTGAGCAGCGTCCAGTAGTCGGCGACGCCGTCCGCGAAAGGAATCCCATTCGGTGCATAGGGGCCGGTGCGATAGACCAGCGCCGGGATGAACTGCTCCTGCGCCTGTGCCATTGCAGGCGATGCAATCGCCGTCGCGCCCAGTGCGACTGCGAAAGCCAATGTGACCTTCATCATCGTGCTCTCCCTGTCAGGCCGGCCTTTTTGGCCGCTTCTCGAAGCGCTTGTTTCAGTGCCGGTGCGGCGCGCCGCTTCGCACCGTGATTGGGCGCAAGCCTAGGCCCTCAATAGGGGTAAGGCCAGAGCCGGAGCTTCTCCTTGCCGGTCGACCAAAGTCTAGCAAAGCCGTGCGGCTCGACGATCAGGAGCCAGCAGATCAGCGCGCCGATGATGACAAAGACCATGAGCGTCACGGTCTCGACCGACAGCGGCACGCCGAGCGCGTGCGGCACCTGATCCAGCAAAATCGGCAGAATGAGGATGAAGGCTGCGCCCAGGAACGAACCGAGGATCGAGCCGAGTCCGCCGATAATCACCATGGAGACCAGCTGGAACGAGCGGTCGATGTTGAAGGCGAGCGGCTCCCAGGAGCCGAGATAGATGAAGGCCCAGAGCGCGCCGGCAACACCGATGATGAAGGACGAGACCGCGAAGGCGGAGAGCTTGGCATAGAGCGGCCTGATGCCCATCAATTCCGCGGCGATATCCATGTCGCGGATCGCCATCCATTGCCGGCCGATGTTGCCGCGCACCAGATTCTTCGCCATCAGCGCAAACAGCGTCACGAAGACGAGACAGACGAGATACTTCTCGATCGGCTTGTTGGCATAGAAGCCGAAGAAGTTCAGCTCCGGCGCGGTCACCGAGCCGGACGACGTGTAGTTGGTGAACCACTTCACCCGGATGAACAGCCAGTCGAAGAAGAACTGCGCCGCGAGTGTCGCAACCGCGAGATAAAGCCCTTTGATGCGCAGGCTCGGCACCCCGAACAGGATACCGACCACCGCCGACATCAGCCCGCCGAGCAGGATCGCCGGCAGCACCGGCAGCGGCGGAATGCTGATGGTGAAAATCTCCAGCGGAATGTGCACGCCGGTCGCGAACTTGTAGGCGCTGTAGGCGCCGACCGCCATGAAGGCGCCGCTGCCGAGTGAGAGCTGGCCGCAATAGCCGGTGAGGATGTTCAATCCAATCGTCGCAAGCGCGAGGATCAGGAACGGGATCAGGATGGCCCGGATCAGATATTCGCCGCGCAGCGGCCAGAGCTGATAATGGTCGAGCACCGGCAACGCGATGAAGGCTGCCGCGAGCAGGATCCAGAACGCGATGCGGTCCTGGCGGATCGGGAAGATCGCCATGTCGGCGGCGTAGCTGGTCTTGAACTGGCCGGTCTCTCGGTACAGCACGGCGCGCCCCTCAAATTCTTTCGATGATCCGTTCGCCGAACAGGCCCTGCGGCCGCATCAGCAGCACGACCAGCGCCAGCACATAGGCGAACCAGTATTCGATACCGCCGCCGATGGTCGGGCCGAGATAGGCCTCGGCGAGCTTCTCGCCGGCGCCCACGATCAGACCGCCGACGATCGCGCCCGGCACCGAGGTGAAGCCGCCGATGATCAGCACCGGCAGCGCCTTCAGCGCCAGGAACGTGATCGAGAACTGAACGCCGAGCTTGGTGCCCCACACGGTCGCAGCCGCCAGCGCGACGAGGCCCGCAACCAGCCAGACGACGAACCAGATCCAGTTGAGCGGGATGCCGACCGACTGCGCCGCGGCATGGTCGTCGGCGACAGCGCGGAGCGCGCGGCCGGTCTTGGTGCGCTGGAAGAACAGCGCGAGGCTGGCGACAAGCACCGCCGCGATCAGCCCGCCCCAGACGTCGAGCTTGTTGACCAGAATGCCGCCATCGAAAACGCTGTCGAACAGGAACCATGCGTCGGTCGGAAACAACTGGAGCGGATAGACATCCGCGCCAAATATCTTCTGCGCGCCCCCTTCGATCATGAAGGTGATGCCGATGGTCGACATGAACAGCGTCAGGCCGTCCTGATTGACCAGCGGCCCGAGCACGAAGCGCTCCACCGCCCAGGCCGTGGCCGCCATGATGGCAGCCGCGAAAAGAAGCCCCAGCACGATCGCGCCCCAGAGCGGGAATCCCTTCGCCACGAGAAAATCGAGCGAGCGGACCAGGGCGAGGCCGGCAAGCAGCACCATCGAGCCCTGGGCGAAGTTGAACACGCCAGAGGCCTTGTAGATCAGCACGAAGCCCAGCGCGACCAGCGAATAAAGCACGCCGGCGAGCAGCCCGCTGATGAAGACCTCAAGGAACTGGCCGAACGCGATCATGCCACGCTCTCCAGGAAACCAGCATGCGCCGGCCTCATCCTGAGGAGCGGCCGAAGGCCGCGTCTCGAAGGATGGCCGCGCGTTCGGTGGCGACCCCATCCTTCGAGACGCATCGCTTCGCGATGCTCCACAGGATGAGGTCGGGAGAGAGATGCGCTCGGAGCTATGGTCATCAGTGCGCCACTCCGAGATAGGCGTCGATCACGTCCTGGTTCTTCTTTACCTCGTCGGGCGTACCGTCGGCGATCTTGACGCCGTGGTCGAGCACCACGACGCGGTCGCTGAGGTCCATCACCACGCCCATGTCGTGCTCGATCAGCGCGATCGTCGTACCGAAATGATCGTTCACGTCGATGATGAAGCGCGACATGTCCTCTTTCTCTTCGAGGTTCATGCCGGCCATCGGCTCGTCGAGCAGGAGCAGATCGGGCTCCATGGCAAGCGCCCGGCCAAGCTCGACGCGCTTCTGCAGGCCGTAAGGCAGCCGTGCCACCGGCACCTTGCGGATCGCCTCGATCTCGAGGAAGTCGATGATCTCCTCGACTCTATGCCGATGCGCGATCTCCTCGTTGAGCGCGGGCCCGACGCGCAGGATCTGCCACAGCAGGCCCTGGCGCATCTTCAAGGTGCGACCCGCCATGATGTTGTCGAGCGCGCTCATGCCTTTGAACAGCGCGACGTTCTGGAAGGTGCGCGCGATACCACCGCGCGCGGCATCGTGCGGCCGCATCTTGGCGCGGGTCTTCCCCTTAAAAGTGATGCGGCCTTCTTGCGGCTGATAGAAGCCGTTGATGACGTTGAGCATCGAGGTCTTGCCGGCACCGTTGGGGCCGATGATGGCGCGGACCTCACCCTTGCGGATGTCGAACGAGACGTCACGGATGGCGCGCACGCCGCCAAACGCCAGCGACACGTTCTCGACCGAGAGCAGCACCTCGCCCGCCGCAATGTCGCTCGCGGCCGGAGCCCTCATGCCGCCTGCCCCATGGCGGGCTTGACCGGCGCCGTCGCGACATCGCGAACCTTAACCCGCGCCGAGATGGTGCCCTTGCGGCCGTCCTCGAAGGTCACCTGCGTAGAGATATCGGCCTCGGCCGAGCCGTCGTAGAGCGCAGTGATCAGCGGCGCGTAGCGCTCGGCGACGAAGCCGCGGCGCACCTTCTGGGTGCGCGTCACCTCGCCGTCGTCGGCGTCGAGCTCCTTGTGCAGGATGAGGAAGCGCTTCACCTGCGCGCCGGCCGTCACGCTGTCCTCGGCGAGCGAGCGATTCATTTCCTCGATGTTCCGGCCGATCATGTCGTAGACCAGCGGATGGCCGGCGAGCTCCTGATAGGAACCGTAGACCACGTTGTTGCGCTCGGCCCAGCTTCCGACCGCAGTGAGGTCGATGTTGATCATCACGGCGACGAAGTCGCGGCCGTCGCCATAGGCCACCGCCTCGCGGATGTTGGGGAAGAACTTCAGCTTGTTCTCGATGTACTTCGGCGGGAAAAGCGTGCCGTCGCGAAGCTTGCCGACGTCTTTGGCGCGGTCGATGATCTTCAGGTGCCCGGTCTTGGAATCGAAGAAGCCGGCGTCGCCGGTCTTCACGAAGCCATCGGGCGTGATCGCCTCACGGGTTTTAGCGTCGTCCTTGAAGTAGCTGACGAACATGCCGGGCGACTTGAACAGCACTTCGCCGTTCTCGGCGATGCGGAGATCGACGTTGGGCAATGCCGGGCCGACGGTGTCCGAATAGATCTGCCCATCGGGCTGGGCCGTCAGATAGAGGAACGCCTCGGTCTGGCCGTAGAGCTGCTTCAGGTTCAGCCCGAGCGAGCGGTAGAACGAGAACAGGTCCGGGCCGATCGCCTCGCCCGCCGTGTAGGCGGTGCGGACGTTGGTGAGGCCAAGCACGTTCTTCAGCGGCCCATAGACGAAGACGTTGCCGAGCCAATACGCCAGCCGGCCGGTGAGCGGCACCGGCTGCTTGTTGAGGATCGCTTCGCCATAGCGCTTCGCCACGCCGATGAAATAATGAAACAGCTTGCGCTTGACGAAGCCCGCATCCTCCATGCGGATCATCAGCCGCGTCAGCATCTGCTCGAAGGTGCGCGGCGGCGCGAAGAAGAACGTCGGCCCGATCTCGCGCAGATCGGCCATGGACGTGTCGGTGCTCTCCGGGCAGGCCATGCAGAAGCCCGCGACCATACCCTGCGCGTAGTTGAGATAATGGTCGCCGACCCAGGCGAGCGGCAGATAGGCCAGCGCCTCGTCGCGCTCATTGAGATGATCGAAGGCCACCGTGTCGGAGCCCGCCGCGATGCAGCGCTCGCCCGACAGCACCACGCCCTTGGATTGGCCGGTGGTGCCGGACGTGTAGAGGATAATCGAGGTGTCGGAGCCCTTACCCGCCGCGATATCGGCCTCGATCGAGGCCGCGAAACTCAAATCCTGCTTCAGGGCGGCACGGCCGTCGGCGATCACGTCATCGATGGCGCGCAGGTTGGCGTGGTCGTAGTCGCGCAGGCCCCGCGGCTCGTCATAGATCATCTTCTCGAGCTTCGGCAGCCGCTCGGACACCGAAAGAATCTTGTCGACCTGCTCCTGGTCCTGCACCGCGGCGAAGCGAACCTCTGCATGCGCCAGCACATAGGCGAGCTCGTCGGCCACCGCGTCGGCATAGACCGGCACCGGGATGGCGCCGAGCGCCTGCACGGCCGCGACCGACCAGTAGAGCTTCGGCCGGTTGGCACCGACGATCGCGACGGTCTCGCCGCGTTTCAGACCAAGCCGATGCAGACCCGCCGCCAGGGCCAGCACCTCGTCGCGCATCTGAGCCCAGGTCCAGGTCTGCCAGATGCCGAGGTCCTTGTGGCGCATCGCCGGCCGTTCGCCGAACGCGCGCGCGTTGCGCAACAGCAGTTTCGGAAAGGTATCCGCCGGCGCGGGCGCACTGCTCGCCACCGATTCCTCCCATAAGCGCGTGGCACCGAGCCACGGGCCTGTCGTATTCCCCTCTCCCCGCCGTTTCCCCTCAGCGGGTCGTTCCGTCGATAAGAATGGAGCACTGCAGGCGGGTCAAGTCTCGACACGCCGCACCCCAACCAAAGGCTGAGTCAACGGCCTTTGCATGTGCTAAATGTCCGGAAGGCTGACTGAAAATCGGTCGTGGCCGGGCAGGTGTGCCCGGCCATCCAATTAGGGAAGGATGCACGGGTGAGCCCCGTGCGTGACGTCAAGGCGAGGGCTGCAATGGGTGAGTTTGCGATTGGTCAGGGCGTACCGCGTTTCGAGGACCCGAGGCTGCTGCGCGGCGGTGGTAAATATGTCGACGACATCACACTGCCCGGGATGGCGTTCGGCCATGTGCTGCGCTCGCCCCATGCCCACGCCAGGATCAAATCGATCGATACGACAGCCGCCCAGGCGGCGCCCGGTGTGCTGGTGGTGCTGACCGGCGAAGACTGGATCAAGTCGGGCTGGGGTGACATGCCCGTCCCCGTCACCCACAAGCGCCGCGACGGCTCGCCGAACTACAAGCCGCGGTACCCAGCACTGGTGAAGGACATTGTCCGTTTCGTTGGCGACTACGTCGCGTTCGTGGTGGCCGAGACCAAGAACCAGGCGATGGACGCCTGCGAGCTGATCGAGGTCGAGTACGAGCCCCTACCGCCGGCGCTCGGCACCGCGGAGTCGGCGCAGCCGGGCGCACCGCTGGTCTGGGACGACTGCAAGGACAACATCTGCTTCGTCGCGATCCACGGCGACAAGGCCAAGACCGAGGAGGCCTTCGCGAAAGCCGCGCATATCGTCAAGGAGCACCTCGTCATCAACCGCGTGACGACCGCCTCGATGGAGCCGCGCGGCTCGGTCGGCGACTACAACGCCATCACCGACAGCTACACGATCTATACGACCTTGCAGCGTGCGCATCCCTACCGCGCCGAGTTGGCCAAGCTCGTACTGAAGGTCCCGGAGCACAAGGTGCGCGTGGTGGCGCCGGATATCGGCGGCAGCTTCGGCATGAAGTCGGCGATCTACAACGAGGTGCCGCTGGTTCTGCTGGCCTCCAAGAAGATCGGCCGGCCGGTGAAGTGGATGAGCACGCGCTCAGAGGCTTTCCTGTCCGACGCCATGGCGCGCGACAACGTCACCGACGCCGAGCTGGCGCTCGACAAGGACGGCACGTTCCTGGCCTTCCGGGTGTCGTCCTTCGTCAATGCCGGCGCCTATCTGCAATCGGGCTTCCAGGCCTATACGGGCAATCTCGGCACACTCGCCGGCGTCTACCGGACACCCGCGATGTATGTCGAATCCACTGCAGTGTTCACCCACACCCACCCGTGCCGGCCCTATCGCGGCAACGGCCGGCCTGAAGCTGCTTACGTGATCGAGCGCATGGTCGATGTGGCGGCGAAACAGCTCGGCATCGATCCGGCCGAACTGCGCCGCAAGAACTACATCCCGCCCGAGGCGATGCCGTTCAAGACCAGCCTCACTTTCACTTACGATTCCGGCGAGTTCGAGAAGGGCATGGACCTCGCGCTGAAGCTTGCCGACGTGGCGGGCTTCGACAAGCGCAAGGCCGAGTCGAAGAAGAACGGCAAGCTGCGCGGGCTCGGCATGTCGAACACCATCGAGCGCGCGGCGGCGCCAAGCCTCGAAGGCGCCGAGGTCCGCTTCGACCGCGGCGGAACGGTGCAGATCTTCTCGGGCAGCATCAACCAGGGCCAGGGCCACGAGACCACGTTCAAGCAGGTGGTAGCCGACAAGCTCGGCATCCACCCGAACGACATCGAGTACATCCAGGGCGACACCGACAAGGTGTTCTTCGGCGAAGGCACCGGCGGTTCGCGCTCAGCCACCATGTCGGGCTCGGCGTTCTACCAGGCCTCCAACAAGGTGATCGAGAAAGGCAAGGCTATCGCGGCGCATGCGCTGAAGGTCGACCTCGCCGATGTGAATTTCAACGAAGGCCTGTTCTCTTCGACCAAGACCAACCAGACCATCACCATCAAGGAGGTGGCCGAGAACGCCGCCAATCCGGCCAAGCTGCCGAAGAACATGGAGGCTGGCCTGTTCGCAACCGCGGTCTACCGCGCCGACGCGGAGAATTTTCCGAACGGCGTGCATGTCTGCGAGGTCGAGGTCGATCCGGAAACCGGTCGCGTCGAGGTGGTGAAGTACAGCGTGGTCGACGACGTCGGCACGGTGATGAACCCGCTCCTTCTCAAGGGCCAGATCGTCGGCGGCGTCGCCATGGGCGTCGGCCAGATCCTGAAGGAAGACATCAACTTCGACACCAGCGGCCAGCTCACGACGGGATCGTTCATGGATTACGCCATGCCGCGGGCCCACGACTTCTGCTCGATCGAGGTGAAGGCCAATCCGGTGCCGACCAAGACCAATCCGCTCGGCGTCAAGGGCGCCGGCGAAGCCGGCTGCGTCGGTGCGATGCCGGCGGTGGCCAACGCGCTGGTCGATGCGCTGGCGGAGTTCGGAGTAAAACACATCGCGATGCCGGCGACGCCGGAGGTGGTGTGGCGCGCAATCAGCAACGGAAAAGCAGGATAAGAAACGATGACTGGAATGACTCACGCCGAGATCAAGGAAAAGATGATCTGGGCGGGCAAGGTGCTCGTCAACGAAGGCCAGGACGATTTCACGCGCGGCCACATCTCGTTCCGGCTGCCGGACAATCCGAAGCTGTTCTTCATGAAGTGCCACAGCCTCGGCCTCGACGAGATCACGCACGACAACATCCTGACCATCGATCTCGACGGCAAGGTCGTGGCCGGCACCTCGCGCCGCCACAGCGAGGTCTACATCCACTCCGAGATCTTCAAGGTGCGGCCGGACGTGCACTGCATCCTGCACACGCATCCGACCTACTCGATCGCCTGGTCGGGCACCGGGCGGCCGCTGAAGGCGCTGAGCCAGCCGGCCGCGCTGTTCTATAACGCGGTCGGGCTCTACACCGACACGATCAACCTGATCCGTACGACCGAGATGGGCGCGGGCGTCGCCAAGGCGCTCGGCCCGCACAGCGTGGTGATGCTGAAGAACCACGGCATCGTCACCGCGGCGCCGACCATCGACGAGGTGGTGATCCGCACCATCATGTTCGAGAACGCCGCGCAGATTCAGATGATCATGGAAGCGGCGGGCGAGACCGCGCCGGAGTTCCCCACGAAAGATATCGAGCAGCTCAAGCACGATATCAGCCGGCCGGAGCAGTTCGTGGTGAACTTCGATTATCTGGCGCGGCGCGCCAAGCGGCGGGAGAAGGCGGCGGGCTGACGTTCACGACCGGCGATCGTAGACGATACTGTGATCGCAGTCGTAGCGTGCGACCCGGTCCGACTCCCGAAGCTCCATGACGAGCTTCCATGTGGCATCCCATGGGCCCTCCTCTGTGACGGGCTCGCGGATGCCCGACGGGGCCGTCTTGAAGACACGCCAGATCGGCAAGTCTGCCGCGTGACAATCGAAATACGCATTTGTGAAAGATGTGAACCAGCCCGAATCCATTCCCATCGAGGCATTTTGTTTCAATGCAACCAACCCCCAGGGGCAACGAGGACCGAAACCACTTTCGCAATAGACAATAGAAACGCCGGCACTGAGCACTTCCCAGCATAGATGCTGCTCGCCTAGCTTGCCGTAGTCCCAATCACAGAGAACGGTTCTGGGCTCTACCAGCAGGCTCAGAATATCCGTCGTGACCCGGGCGTCGGAAATCTGGTCCAACTCGCGATCAATCAGCGCCCTTAGCGTTTCGGCATGGATCGGCATTTCATTTCACCGATGACTGTTCCGATCTCATGTAGCCTGCTTCGCAGCCGGTGTCCCGGGCGCAGCACAGCACGAGCCACACGCGCGTTTACGCGCGTCTTTGATGTGCTCCGGCGCGGTGGTGCGCCGCAGACTGGGACCGTGGTTCCCAATTACCGGCGGCTGATGTGTCACTGTGCCCCAGTTCGGCCATGGGCCGATGAACCATGCTATGCTTCTGCGTCGTCGCGATTCTGCGGCCGGCGCTTTGAAGTGATGCAGCGACGACTGAGACACATTCCGGCATGGCTTCTCGCCGCGGCACTGTTCGGCGCCGCCGTGCCACTCTCCGCACAGGAGCAATCCGGCGCCGCCTTGGCGGCGGCCACGAGCCCTGCGGTCGAAGCCTATATCCGCGCCCGCACCGCCTATGAGCAGCAGGCCGAGGCCTACTGGCAATCGATCGCCGACAAGCGGCGGGGGCGCAATGCCAAGCGCCGCAACAGCCAGCAGATCGTCCTCGACGATTACGTGCTGACCCAGCCGCCGGTCTATTCGGGACCGCCGCGGCCGCAGGAATACCTGCCGCCGCAGCGTGATCCGGAAAAACCTCCGGTGCCGATCCCGACCATTCCGGAATTCCTGAAGGCTGCGGCCGAACAATACAATTTCGTGCCAGACCGGCCGAAGACCGAAGCCGACTTCAAAATCGCCTACGCCAAGGTCGCGACCGCGGCGGGCCTCACCCGCGAACAGGCGGTGCGCATCTATGCGTTCGAGACCGGCGGCAATGGCGGCTACGACTCGCAGGCCGGGCTGATCTCGACACGCAAGGACGCGCGTCCGATCTCGCCCGCGATCGGCTACAACCAGCTGCTCAGCACCAACTCGGTGAGCCTGCTCGCCGAGCATGGCGACAAGTTCCTGTCGGCGCTGACGCAGCAGGCCTCGCGGCTCACCGGCGCCGAGCGCAAGGCGATGGACCGCAAGGTCGCGGTGCTGCGGCAGATGATCGCCTTCGCCCGCACGGTGCCGAACGCGTGGAGCGAGCACGACAAGCTCGCCAAGTTCACCGACGGCGGCAAGGGCATCCACGCCGCGGTGCTCGATCGCGACATCGGCCCGTTGCTGCAGACCCAGAAGCTTCTCGATTCCGTGGTGTTCGCCCGCGCCAAGGGATTGCAGCGGCCCCTGATCGCGGTCGAGCTCGAGTTGATGAACCTAACCGGCGACAGCACCGGCCTCGACATGGTGATGATGCCGCAGGAGTTTCGTCAGCAGGTGCCGACCTCGAACTTCTTCCAGCGCGGCGGCTATGAGCGCAATCCGGTCGCGCGGCGCACCGGCACGGTCGCAGGGCTGTTCGAATCGATCGACCGAAAGATGGACAGCGCCTCGCAATCGCCAGGCGCGAAGGACTTGGCGCAAGCGTTCTGAAGGATTTGGCGCAGGCCTTCTAGGCCAGAATGCCGCGCCCTGTGGGCGGCCCTATCCAGCACGCGGAAGAACCGTCTAGACTGCTTCCAACAATCGCCGACTCGGGCGAGCCGGACGCGTGCATCAGACGCGCGGCGGGATGGGAGAGAGACGCATGGTCGAGGCGCGCAGGCTCGCGTGGCTGCTGTTTGCCGTTGTCTTCGCGTGGACGAGCCCGGTCTCGGCGCAGAACTACCCGACCCATCCAATCACGCTGGTGGTGCCGTTCCCGGCGGGCGGCGCGACCGACGCCATCGCGCGCATCCTGATCGACCCGATGTCGCAGCAGCTCGGCCAGCAGATCGTGATCGAGAACGTCGGCGGCGCCGGCGGGCTGATCGGCGCGGGCCGCGTCGCCCGCGCGGCGCCCGACGGCTACACGCTGCTGCTGCACCAGGTCGGGCTTGCGGCCGGCGTCACGCTCTATCCGAACGCCTCGTTCGATGCCGCCAAGGACCTCACCGGCATCGGCATGGTCAACACCAGCGCGTCGGTGGTGGCCGGTCACAAGTCGCTGCCGCCCAACACATTCAAGGAGCTGGTGGCCTGGATGAAGGACGGCAACCACGTCGCCAAGTTCGCGCATGCCGGCGTTGGCGCCTTCGGCCACCTCTGCGGCGTGATGTTCGTCCAGGAGATCGGCGCCAAGGCCGACCAGATTCCCTATCGCGGCGGCGGACCCGCGCTGAACGACCTGGTCGCGGGCCATGCCGACCTGAGCTGCCTGTCGGCCGCGGTGACCGAGCAGCAGGTCAAAGGCGGATATCTGAAGGCCTATGCGATCGTCGGCAAGAACCGCTTCGCGGGCCTGCCGGATGTGCCGACGCTGGTCGAGCTGGGCTACAAGAATCTCGATCTCGACTTCTGGCACATCCTGTTCGCACCGGCCGGCACGCCGCGGCCGATCATCGACAAGGTGAACGCGGCGCTGCGCCAGTCGCTCGCCGACGCCAAGGTCCAGGACGCCTTCGCCAAGGCCGGCATGCAGCTCTACCCGGCCGACCGCGGCACGCCAGAGATCGCCACCGCCATGCTGAAAAGCGAGATCGCGCGCTGGGGCGACGTGATCCGGAAGAACAACATCCAGGCGCAGTAGAGCGAACCTGGATCCATTTTGCGAATTGGAGAGACACGTCCGGACCGACCGCAATCGCAAGTGACCGACAATCCGAGCCCACGTCGAAAGCGTGGCCGCAGAAGGAGCGTCCATCATGAAATGCGCCTGCAAGCTCGCTTCGCTTTTGCTTTTCGCAGTCACGCTCTCGGCGGCAGTGCCCGCGGTCGCGCAGGACTATCCCACCCGGCCGATCACGATGATCGTGCCCTACCCGCCCGGCGGCGCGACCGACACCATCGCGCGCATCATCCAGGACAGCATGTCCCAGAAGCTCGGGCAGCAGATCATCATCGAGAACATCGGCGGCGCCGGCGGGATGATCGCGGCGGGCCGCGCCGTGCATGCGGCGCCCGACGGCTACACCATCATGCTGCACCAGGTGGCGCTCGCGGCCGGCCCGGCGATGTATCCCAAGCTCGCCTTCGACGTCGAGAAGGACTTCGTCACCATCGGCCTCGTCAACACCGCCGGCACCGCGCTCGCGGCGCGCGGCGATCTGCCGCCGAACAACATCAACGAGCTCATCCGCTGGCTCAAGGAGCCCGGGCGCAACACCAAGATGGCGCACGCGGGCGTCGGCTCGTTCGGTCATCTCGCCGGCGTGCTGGTTGCCGAAGAGCTCGGCGTGACCGTGACGCAGGTGCCGTACCGCGGCGCGGGCCCCGCGCTCAACGACCTACTGGCTGGGCAGGTCGACATCAGCTCGCAGTCGACCGTGGTGGCGGGGCCGCTGGTCAAGGCCGGCAAGCTCAAGGCCTATGCCATCATCGGCCGCAACCGCTTCGCCGGACTGCCAGACCTGCCGACCATGGGCGAGCTCGGCTACAAGAAGCTCAATCTCGACTTCTGGCACATGTTACTCGCGCCGGCCGGCACGCCGCGGCCGATCGTGGACCGGCTCAACGGCGCGCTGCGCACGGCGCTCGCCGACGCCAGGGTGAAGAAGACCTTCGACGAAGGCGGCATGGATGAGTTTTCGTCGGATCAGCAGACGCCGGAGGCCGCAGCGACGCTGCTCAAGAGCGAGATCAAGCTCTGGGGCGACGTGATCCGCGGCAACAATATCGCGACGCAGTAGCCGGCCGGGCTCCGCTCAGGCCTGCCGCGTTCAAGCCTTCAGCTTGAAATACGCGGCCGGGCCGGTCTCCGAGATGGTCTTGATTGCCGCTGCGCCGCCCGCGGCGGTGTCGAGCATGCCGAACGGATCGTCGATCGCCGTCGAGAACGGCCAGTCGGTGCCGAGCATCACGTTGTCGACACCGGCGAACTCGATCAGGAACTTGAGGCTCGCGCTCTCGTGGACGTTGGTGTCGAACTTGATCTGCCCGACGTAGTCCCAGGGATCTTTCCTCACGTGCTTCAGCTCGGGCCGGTATGAGATGCACTGCCGCAGCCGGCCGACCTGATACGGAAAGAAGCCGCCGCCCAGCGCGCTGATGATGCGCGCCTTGGGATGCCGGTCGAGCATGCCCGAGCAGATCAGGCGCTCCAGCGCGATGGTGGCGTCGGTCGGCATGCCGATCACCGAGCCCAAGTAAAAATCGCCCATGCCGGGGCTGACATGCTCATAGGCCGGATGCAGGAGCACCGGCATGTCGAGTTGCTCGACCGCCGACCAGAAGATCTCGTATTCGGCCTCGTCCAGCCTGCGGCCCGCCATGCTGGTGCCGGCGATCACTCCGCAGCAGCCGGCGGCCGCGGCCTTGTCGAGCATGTCGACCGCGGCTTTCGGATAGCGCAATGGCAGATGCGCCATCCAGCGGAAGTTCTGCGGCCTGGCCGCCTGATACTCGGCGAGCCCCAGGTTGGTTTCGCGGCACATGGCGACGGCGGGTTCGAGATCGACCTCGTAGTAGAACAACGGCTTCGGCGCCGCCGACATGATGCCCATGTCGATGCCGTTGGCCTCCATGCCGGCAAGCGCGGTCTCCGGGTCGAAC
>CAKZHN010000502.1 GCA_936924235.1 uncultured Rhodoplanes sp.
AGAAGGCGCGCACCTGCAAGAAGTGCGGCGCGCTGCATCCGGGGAAGAAGCCGCCCGAGGGCTGGGCGGGGATTTGAGGTCAGCGCTTCTGCTGCAGAATGGCGGCGGTCTTCACCCTCCCCTGGAGGGGGAGGGTCGCGAGCGAAGCTCGCGGGGTGGGGTGATCCTCTTCGCAAAAGAAGTTCACCCCACCCCGCCCGCCTTCGCTTCGCTACGGCGGTCGACCCTCCCCCTCCAGGGGAGGGTGGGCTCTGCCTGTGTTGCGGCAGTCGCGACGATGGCTCGGAGTTTGCCTTGTCTTGTCGCCGGGCTGGCGACATCATCGCGTCTGATCGGCGATTGAGCAGTAGGCGTCCATGGCATCCGATCCGATCATTGCGTTCGACAATGTCGGCGTCCGCTTCGGCGGCGAGCAGATCTACAACGGGCTGAGCTTCGACGTCCGGCGCGGCGAGTTCGTCTGCATCCTTGGGCCGTCGGGCTGCGGCAAATCGACGTCGCTGCGCATGATCGGCGGGCTGCTCGACGTCAGCGCCGGCCGTGTCACGGTCGACGGCCGGGCGCCGCAGGACGCCTGGCCGGAGATCGCCTTCGTATTCCAGTCGCCGCGGCTGGTGCCGTGGCGCAGCGCGCTCGACAACGTGCTGCTCGGCTCGGAATTGCGCTTCGGCGGCGGCGACAAGGCGCAGCGCCAGGCCAAGGCTGGCGAGCTCCTGCGGCTGGTCGGCCTCGGCGACGACACCCACAAATATCCGTCGATGCTGTCGGGCGGCGAGCGCCAGCGGGTCTCGATCGCGCGCGCGCTCGCGGTCGATCCCAAGATCGTGCTGATGGACGAGCCGTTCTCGGCACTCGATCCGAACATGCGCGGTCGCATGCGCGCCGAGATGGAACGCATCTGGCTTACAACCGGTAAGACCGTGGTGTTCGTCACCCACGACATCGACGAGGCGCTGCAGCTCGCTGACCGCGTCGTGGTGCTGTCGAACAAGCCGACGCGCGTGCTCGAGATCATCGAGCTGCCGGCGGCCCGGCCGCGCGATCTCGAAGGCGGCACGCTGGATACGCATCGGCAAAAACTGGTTAAGCTGTTCCGCTCGCTGGAGCAGCCGGACCGTCAAAAGGAACCCGCCGCATGATCAAACGCCGCTCCGTCCTCAAGCTGCTGGCAGCGAACGCCTTAGCGTCACCTGCCATCATGACCGTGGCCCGGCCGGGCTTCGCCAAGGAGAAGGTCACCTACGCCTATCTGCTCGATCCCGCCTATGACGCCGTCACCTGGGCGATGAGCAACGGCAAGGTGAAGTCCGACCTCATCGACGTCGAGGCGCGCGGGCTCGCGATCCCGCAGCTCATACAGGCCACCTCGGCCAAGCAGTACGACGTGATCATGACCGCGGTGATTGCGCTGCCGCCGGCGGCCGCGCGCGGGCTGGAGCTGCGCGTGCTGTCGACGGCGCTGCAGCAGTCGGCCGCGGGCGAGGGCGCCGGCGTCTGGGTGAAGAGCGATTCTCCGATCAAGGACCCGAAGGAGCTCAAGGGCAAGACGCTTGGCTCCTACGCGTTGCGCTCGACCGGCTATACGCAGGTGCGGCTGGCGCTGATCAAGAAGTACGGGCTGAACGCGGCGCTGGAAGGCGGCGACGTCAAGCAGGTCGAGATCCAGGCGCCGAACCTGCCCGGCGCGCTCGCCGCCGGCCAGATCGAGGCGGCGACGCTCATTCACAGCCAGGCGTTCCGCGCGCTGAAGTCCGGCGAGTTCCGGCCGATCGCCGAGACCGGCCGCGACAACATCGAGGTCTACGGCATGCGCTTCATCAGCGCGCTCAACGTGTCGTATCCGGAGCGGCTGGCGCAGCGGCCCGAGGCCTTCAAGGAGTTCAACCGCATGTTCCGCGAGTCGGTGCGCTATGCGCTGGCGCATGGCGACGAGGTGTTCGCGGCGGTCGGCCAGCAGAACAACCTGCCGCCGGAGTTCTTCAAGTGGTGGTTCGAGAAGAGCTCCGATGTGCCCGGCACGTTCGAGGAGGAGCATGCCCGGATCATCATGCGGTTCTACGAGCTGTCGAAGGACATCGGCATGATCCAGGCGTTCCCCAACATCCGTACGCTGGTCTGGGAGCACGCGCTGCGCGCCTGATGGTCGAGACCGGCATCGCGCTCGCTCCGCCGGTCCGCCCGCGCGGCCTCAGCACGCGGGCCTGGGCCGCGCATCTGTTCACGCTCGCGTTCCTGGTGGTCTGGGAGGGGGCGTCGCTGGTGGCGCCGTCCTATTTGCTGCCCGGGCCGGTGCCGGTGGCGCAGCGGCTCTGGGTGTTCGTCACCAACGCGCGCGACCTGGGCCATCTCGGCGCGTCGCTGTTTCACGTGGCGACCGCGATCGCAATCTCGTTCGTGATCGGCTCGCTGCTGGCGCTCATTCCTTATTACGTGCCGGTGCTGCGCTTTGCCATCGAGCGCCGCATCGGGCCGTTCCTCAATGCCTTCTCGGCGATCGGCTGGACGTTGCTGTCGATCATGTGGTTCGGCGTCACGCCGTTCACCGTGGTGTTCGCCATCAGCGCCGTTCTGGTGCCGTTCGCGCTGGTCAACATGGCGGCGGGGCTTGCCGACGTCGATCCCGAGACCATCGAGATGGCGCGAAGCTTCACGCGCAAGCGGGCGCGCATGTTCGCGCTGGTGATCGTGCCGTCGCTTTATCCGTTCATCTTCGCGACCTTGCGCATCATGTTCGGCGTGGCCTGGAAGGTGACGCTGACCGCCGAACTGTTCGGCGGCAACTCGGGCCTGGGCTACATGATCAATCTCGCCCGCCAGGAGTTCGACACCGCGACGATTTTCGCCGCCATCATCCTGATCATCGCCTTCGTGCACGGCATGGACCGCTACGTGCTGGGCCCCCTGCAGCAGAACGTGTCGCGCCACTATGCCGGCTGAAGCCACATCCGCCCGCAGCGTGATCGCCGAGCGGCTGATCGGCGAGGGCGTCGTCGTGCTGGCGCTGGTCGCCTGGTGGCTCGCAGCGCGCGGCCTGCCGGAGTTCATCCTGCCGGGGCCGGTCGCGGTGGGGAGGCGGCTGGTCGAGCTGTTCGTGACGCCGGAGTTCCTGTTTCATCTGGCGGCCTCGACCTGGCGGGTGCTGGTCGCGATCACGGCCGCGATGCTGATCGGCGGCGGGCTGGCGTTCCTCGCGTGGGGCGTGCCGTGGATGGAAACGATCGTCGACGACCGCATCAAGCCGGTGCTGAACTCGTTTCCGTCGATTGGCTGGGCGATCCTTGCGGCGATCTGGTTCGACCCCGGCGATTTCGGCGTGATCTTCGTCGAGATTGCGATCCTCATTCCGTTCTGCCTGATCAACATCGCCGAGGGCCTGCGCAACATCGACCGCGAGCTGATGGAGATGGGGCGCAGCTTCACACGGCATCGCGCGCGCATCCTGTTCCGGCTGACGCTGCCGCTGCTGGTGCCCTACGGCCTGTCGGCGACGCGCATTGCCTACGGCATCGCCTGGAAGATCGCGCTGGTCGCGGAACTGCTCGGCGCGCCGAGCGGGCTCGGCTATCTGATGCTGCGGGCGCAGACCGCGGCCGACAGCACGACGTTTCTTGCGACGTGCTTCGCCATCGTGCTGATCTTCGTGGCCGGCGAGCGGCTGGTGATCGTGCCGCTGGAGCGGCGCTTCGCGCGGCATTGAAGAGTTCGAGGGTGACGACTGTGACTGACGACCTGGTGGTGCAGACCGAAGCCGGCGAGCTGCGCGGCGCCCGCGAGAACGGCGTCGCGGTGTTCCGCGGCGTGCCTTATGCGGCGGCGCCGGTCGGCGAATTGCGCTTTGCGCCGCCGCAGCCGGTCGAGCCATGGCGCGAGACGCGCGATGCGACGCGCGACGGTCCGGTACCGCCGCAGGGCCGCTCGCGGCTCGCCCATGTGATGGGCGATTTCGAACGCCCGCAGTCGGAGGACTGCCTCACGCTCAACATCTGGACGCCTGCGCCGGACGGCAAGAAGCGGCCGGTGATGGTGTGGATCCACGGTGGCGCGTTCTCCAGCGGCGCGGGCTCGCTGCCCTGGTACTCGGGCGAGCGCTTCGCCCAGAACGGCGATGTCGTCGTGGTCTCGATCAACTACCGGCTCGGCGCGCTGGGCTTTCTCTGTCTGCCGGGCGCGAGCCCGGGCAATCTCGGATTGCTCGATCAGATCGCGGCGCTGAAATTCGTGCGCGACAACATCGTGGTGTTCGGCGGCGATCCGGACAACGTCACGGTGGTCGGGCAGTCGGCCGGCGCCGCCTCGATCGCGATCCTGATGACCATGCCGCTCGCGCAAGGCTTGTTCCGCCGAGCCATCCTGCAGAGCACGCCGTTCGGCCGTCCGGCCCGGACGCTCGAGGACTCGCATCGGATCGGCCGGCGGCTGCTGGAGGTGCTGGGTGTGCAGGCTGGCGAATTGAAATCGCTGCCGTTCGCCAAGTTCGTCGCGGCGCAGGGCGAGGTCGGCCGGCTGGAGAAGAAATTCGCCGACACGCAGGCGCCGTTCTGGCCGGTGATCGATGGCGAGGTCTATCCGGGCGAGGTGGCGCCGGCGCTCGCGGCCGGCGCGGGCCGGGATGTCGACGTCATGGTCGGCACCACGCGCGAGGAGATGGCGGCGTTCTATGGGATCGATCCGGACATCCCGAAGGCCGATGCGGCCGCGGTCGAGGGCGTGTTCGCCGCGATGTTCAAGTCGGGCCACCGCGCCATCTATGACGAGACCCGGCGGATGCGGGCGTCGGGCAGCAACGCGGCGCTGCTCGGCGACCTGATGACCGATGTGAATTTCCGGATGGGCAGTCTTCGGTTCGCCGAGGCGCGCGCCGGCCAGGGCCGGCCCGCTTATGTGTTCCAGTTCGATTGGCAATCGCCGGGGGGCTTCGAGGCGTGTCACTGCATCGAGATTCCGTTCGTGTTCAACAATTTCGAGCACTGGACTGACTCGCCGATGATCAAGGACGCCGATCCTGACGAGGCCAAAGGCCTGGCCGATGCGATGCACGCTGCCTGGATCGCGTTCGCGCGCACCGGCAAGCCCGATCATCCGGGCATGCCGGCCTGGCCGGTCTATCGCCGCGAGGACCGCATGACCATGCGCTTTGATACGGTGATCGGGCCGGTGAGCGATCTCGCGGGCCTCAACTGGCGCACGTACTGGCCAAGGTGACCGACATGCATTCCGTCTCGGTGCGCAAGGAAATCGCCGACCGCGTGCTGCAGCGCCGCGGCCGCTATCATCTGTTCGACCGGCTCGATCCGTCGCGGACGGCCCTGGTGGTGATCGACATGCAGAATACGTTCTGCGCGCCCGGGAGCCCGGCCGAGGTGCCGGCGTCGCGCGGCATCGTCGAGCCGATCAACGGGCTGACGGCAGAGCTCCGCAAGCTGGGCGTGCCGGTGATCTGGGTGCTGCATGCCAACAATCGGATCGGCGGCAAGAGCGACTGGGAGCTGTTCTTCAACACCATCGTGGCCGACGCCGTGAAAGAGAAGACCTTGGAAAGCCTCGCCGCCGAGAAGCAGGAGGTGTGGTCGGGGCTCACCACGAGCCCCGCCGATCACACGGTGCTGAAGAACCGCTACAGCGCGCTCATCCAAGGTTCGTCGCAGCTCGAGCGCACGCTGCGCGGCATGGGCATCGACACCGTGCTGGTGGCGGGCACCAAGACCAACGTGTGCTGCGAGTCGACCGCGCGCGACGCCATGATGCTCGACTTCAAGGTGGTGATGGTCGAGGACTGCTGCGCGGCGCTGTCCGACGACGAGCACCGCGCGGCGCTGGAGAATGTGATCCAGCAGTTCGGCGACGTGATGACCGCGAGCGAGGTGCTGGCGCGGCTCACGCAGATCGAGAACGAGCCGGCGAAGGGCCGGTGACAACACACAACCCGGGGGTGCTCATGATCCTGATCGATCTCAGCCGCGACATCGAGCACAAGATGCAGGTGCTGCCGAACCATCCGCAGGTCGTGGTGACGGCGTTTTCCACGCACGATGAGGTGCGGGTCGCCGACGGCTACAGCTTCACCACAGCCACCATGGCGCTGGTGCTGGGCGACCACGCCGGCACCCACGTGGATGCGCCCAAGCACTTCAACGCCGACCCCAAGGCGCCGTCGATCGACCAGATGCCGCTGGAGAATTTCTTCACCGAAGCGGTGTGCCTCGATCTCTCGCACAAGCCGCTGAAGTCGGACATCTCGATCGAAGACCTGGAGAAGGCCATTGAGGTGGCGGGCGTCGAGATCAAGCCCAAGGACACGGTGCTGCTGCACATGGATTTCTACCGCCGCACCCAGGGCACGCCGGCCTTCATCACCGACTTTCCGGGGCTGACCAGGGAATCCGCGACCTGGCTCGGGAAGAAAGGCATCGGCATGTTCGGCGTCGAGGCGGTGAGCCCGGGCCGCACCGGGCGCAACAATTTCGAGGTGCACCACGTCTGCCGCGACCTCGGCTTCACCCACATGGAGGGGCTGGTCAATCTCGACAAGCTGATCGGCAAGGGCCGCTTCAAGTTCATCGGCTTCCCGATCAAGATCAAAGGCGGCACCGGCGCGCCGATCCGCGCCGTGGCCTGGCTGGATGGCTGAAACGCCGTGATCTGCTACACAGGATCATGATTCGAACCGTCATTGCCGCAGCCCTCATGTTGTCGATCACGCCCGCAACAGCGTTGCCGAAAGACCAGCCACGGCCCGACACTTTCGTCGATGTGACGACGGTCGCGCCGGGCATCCTGGTCGAGGCGCGCTACGCCACCGCGCACAACTTCGTCGGCCATGTCATCGACGGCTACGAAAAGCCGGTCTGCTATCTGACGAAGCCGGCGGCGGCGGCGCTGGCCCAGGTGGTGGCCGATCTCGAGCCGCGTGGGCTGACCATCAAGGTCTACGACTGCTACCGGCCCGAGCGCGCGGTGGCGCATTTCGTGCGCTGGGCGCAGAACCTCGGCGACATCAGGATGAAGGCCGAGTTCTATCCCCATGTCGACAAGAGCACGCTGTTTCGCGACGGCTATATCGCGTCGCGCTCCGGCCACTCGCGCGGCTCGACCAGCGACCTGACGCTGGCGCGGCGCTCGGACGGCCAGGCGCTCGACATGGGCACGCCGTTCGATTTCTTCAGCCCGCGCTCATGGCCGTCGGACACGAGTGTGAGCGCGGAGGCGCAGGCCAACCGCGCACTGCTGGCGCAGGCGATGCGCAAGCGCGGGTTCTATCCTTACGACAAGGAGTGGTGGCACTTCACGCTGCGCCACGAGCCCTATCCGCAGACCTATTTCGATTTCGTGGTGCGCTGAGCGGCGTTCCACCAAACGGAAAACCCGGCCTCGCGAGGGCCGGGTCTGTCCGGGCGGCGGTGGGCCGCCTTCCCATTCGAATCTCACGCACCCGTCATCACGCCGGCTGCAATTTCGCCGACCGACTACTCACCAACGCTTCCCGGAAGGGTTTACTGATTGTGTCACGTCGCGCCCCATCAATGCGCGAATGGCGCCGCAGTTCCATCGTGTTGAAAAAGAAAAGCAGGCAAAAAAAGTGGGGGGCATTGCTGCCCCCCAAAGACTGCTGGGGATTAGCGTCGGTCTGACGACGCCTCGCGGTTCGCTCACGTGGTCGAGCGCGAGATCTGGGTGCTGTTTTTTGGTCTTTGGATCAGCGCCCGTATCGGTGAATTCGTGGGAGCATAAAGCCCGGAAATCGTCGTGGTCTCAACGTGTTGGATTGCCGCGTGACAATGGACCGCAGCCGAAAGTAGGACACCTCAGATGCGCAAACGGGGAGCCGCGAGGCTCCCCGTTCGCCGCGATGATCGACTGAGTTAGCCGACGCTGGTGATGGTCTTCTTGCCGTACGGCTTCGTCGGCTTGAAGTTGGGGTTCTTCTTCGTGTCCATGATCAGCATTGCCGGCAGCACGCCGAGCGCGGGCAACGGATGCGTCGCCGGCGCGGGCGCAGGCGCCGCGGCCTTCTTCGACTTGGCAAGCGCAGGCGTGAGCGCGCCGGTTGCGAGGATCGCGGCAGCAGCGACGACGGTGATGACTTTTTTCAAGATTGGCCCCCATGAGGTTTGTTGTTGATGGTCCGCGGACTCGCGGCCCGGCGTGAGTGGAGGAGACGCACGCGCGCGTGGCAATTCGCTCGATTGACGCGCGACAACCGACCGCAGGAATTTACCTGACAAGAGAGGCGGAAGTTACGCGCCGCCGAGCACGAGGTCATCGCGGTGCACCATCTCGGCGCGGCCCTCGATGCCGAGAATGAGCAGGATGTCGCTCGACGACTTGCGCACGATCCTGGCGGCGTCGCCGGCGTCATAGGCGACCAGCCCGCGGCCGATCTCGGCGCCGTCAGGCCCGCGGATCACGACCGCATCGCCACGGCCGAAGTTGCCGTCGACGCGGATGACGCCGGCTGGGAGGAGGCTCTTGCCGCCGCGCAACGCCGCAGCGGCGCCCGCGTCGATGGTGAGCGTGCCCTTGGGCTCGAGCGAGCCCGCGATCCAGCGCTTGCGTGACGTCACCGGATTGCCTGAGGCCAAAAACCAAGTGGCGCGCGCGCCGCTCTCGATGGCCTTCAGCGGATGATCGACATGGCCGGACGCGATCACCATGTGGGTGCCCGCCGTGGTGGCGATCTTGCCGGCCTCGACCTTGGTGCGCATGCCGCCGCGCGAATGGTCGGAGGCGGCGTCGCCCGCCATGGCCTCGATCTCGGCGCCGATGCGCGGCACCAGCGGAATGTGCTTCGCATTGGGGTTGTTCGCCGGCGGCGCGTCGTAGAGCCCATCGATGTCGGAGAGCAGCACCAGCAGATCGGCGCTGACCATGGTGGCGACGCGCGCGGCGAGCCGGTCGTTGTCGCCGTAGCGGATCTCGGAGGTGGCGACCGTGTCGTTCTCGTTGATGACGGGGACGCTGCGCCATTCCAGCAGCTTGTCGATCGTGGAGCGCGCGTTGAGATAACGGCGGCGCTCCTCGGTGTCGTCGAGCGTGACGAGGATCTGGCTCGCTGTGATGTCGTGGCGGCCGAGCACCTCGGACCAGGTGCGGGCGAGTGCGATCTGGCCGACCGCGGCGGCGGCCTGGCTGTCCTCGAGCTTGAGCGCGCCCCGCGGCAGCTTGAGCACCGAGCGGCCGAGCGCGATCGAGCCCGACGACACCACCATGACGTCGCGCTTGCCCTTGTGCAGCCGCGCGATGTCGTCGGCGAGCGACGTCAGCCACGCCTCTTTCACCCGGCCGGCCGCCGAATCCACGAGCAGCGACGAGCCGACCTTGATGACGATGCGGCGGAAGTCGGTGAGGACGGGGGCCTTGGTGGACATGGTGGCGACAGCGAAATCCCGGCGGAAAACGCGCCTATCCATCACAGGACGGCGGCGAAGTCCATTGCGGTTCAGGCGCCGGGCAGGGCCGGCGCGCGGGCCGCGAATTCCCGGGCCAGCCAGTCGACGAACACGCGGACGCGCGGCGAAAGCTGCCGGCTGTGCGGGTAGAGCGCGGAGACCGGCGTCGGCGAGGGCCGGAAATCGGGCAGCACCTCGACCAGCGTGCCGGCCGCAAGATGAGGCTCGATTCGATAGAGCGGCACCTGGATCAGGCCGAGGCCCTGCGCGGCCAGCGCCACGCTGGTTTCGCCACCCGTGACCGTGACGGTCGACGGCAGCGTGATATGGCGCAGCGCGCCGTCCACGGTGAATTCCAGCGGCAGCACGCCGCCGGTCCGTGATGAGACGAAGCCGATCATGCGATGGCCGTCGAGATCGTCGGGCGTGCGCGGCGTGCCGAACCTTGCGAGGTAGTCCGGGCTCGCGCAGGTCACCTCGATCAGCGTGCCGATGCGCCGGCCGATCATGGTGCTGTCGGTGAGCGCGCCGGCGCGCACGACGCAATCGATACCCTCGCGGATGAGATCGACCAGCCGGTCGCCCTCGCCGATGTGCAATTGCAGGTCCGGATAATCGGCGAGAAAGCGCGGCAGCCCGGGCAGCAGGAAATTCCGCGCCATCGTGCCGTGCACGTCGATGCGCAGCAGCCCGCGCGGCTTGACGTCGGTGAAGGCGCCCTCGGCCTCCTCGATGTCGGAGATGATGGTGAGGCAGCGCCGGTAATAGGCCTCGCCGTCGAGCGTCGGCGCGACGTGGCGGGTGGTCCGCTGCAGGAGCCGGACACCGAGCCGCGTTTCGAGCTGCTGCACCGTCTCGGTCACGGTGGAGCGCGGCAGGCCCAGGTCGTTGGCGGCGAGCGTGAAGCTTCGCCGCTCCACGATCCGGGCGAACAGCCGCATGGCATCGAGCCGGTCCAAGACTATTGTTCCAAAAATCCGAATTAAGATGCCGATTTATGCCTGATTATCTGATTTTCGGGAAGGGATAGCTTCGCACCATCGAAATTCACCCGAGATCGATGGAGGCTCAAATGACCAGTCAAACCAACAAGGTGGCGATTGTGACCGGGGCGTCGCGCGGCATCGGCGCCGCCGTGGCCGAGCGGCTTGCCAAGGACGGCTTCACGGTCGTCGTCAATTACTCCGGCAGCCAAGGGGAGGCCGAGGCGGTGGTCCGCAAGATCGAAGCGGCCGGCGGCCACGCGCTCGCCGCCAAGGCCGATGTCAGCGATCCGGCGGCGGTGCGGCGGCTGTTCGACTCGGCGGAGGCCGCGTTCGGTGGCGTCGACGTGCTGGTCAACAACGCGGGCGTCATGCAGGTCACAAAGCTAGCCGACTCTGACGATGCGATGTTCGACCGGCATATCGCGGTGAACCTGAAGGGCGCGTTCAACGGCATGCGCGAGGCGGCGAAGCGCCTGCGCAGCGGCGGCCGGATCATCAACTTCTCGACCAGCGTGTTCGGCGTGCGGGCCGAAGGCTATGCGGTATACAGCGCCACCAAGGCCGGGATCGAAGTCATGACCCAGATCCTGTCGCGGGAGATGCGCGGCCGTAACGTCACGGTGAATGCGGTGGCGCCTGGCCCGACCGCGACCGAGCTGTTCCTCAAGGGCAAGTCCGAGCAGCTCATCGACCACATGGCGAAGTTCAGTCCGATGGAGCGGCTCGGCACGCCGGAGGACATCGCGGGCGTGGTGTCGTTCCTGGCCGGCCCCGATGGCGCGTGGATCAACGGCCAGGTGCTGCGCGCGAATGGCGGGATGACTTGAAGGCACATGCGTTATGGCGACGGCGGTGCGCTCCCTCGCCCCGCCTGCGGGGAGAGGGTCGGGGTGAGGGGGGCGTCAGCGAACTGAGCCTATCGAGAGTCCCCCTCACCCGGACCGCTTCGCGGTCCGACCTCTCCCCGCAAGCGGGGAGAGGTGAACAGTGCGCGGGGCAAGGCCGGATTAAGGCTGCCAAGCGGGCGCTGCGCTCTTCCGCGACCGCTTCGGCTTGTCGCCGGCTGCCTTGCCGACCACCTCGGCGAGCGCCCGCAGCGCCTCGGGCACGCCCTTGCGCGAATGCGCCGACAGCAGCAACGGCGTCTTCTTGCTGGCGCGCTTCAGCCGCGCGGCCTGCTCCTTGATCTGCTCCGGCGTCATGGCGTCGATCTTCGACAGCGCGACGATCTCGGGCTTGTCGACGAGTCCGCCGCCATAGGCCTCGAGCTCGGCGCGCACCGTCTTGTAGTCCTTGCCGGCGTGCTCGCCGGTGCCGTCCACCAGATGCAGCAGCACGCGGCAGCGCTCGATGTGGCCGAGGAAGCGGTCGCCGAGGCCGGTGCCCTCGTGGGCGCCTTCGATGAGGCCCGGGATGTCGGCCAGCACGAACTCGCGGCCGTCGCTGTCGACGACGCCGAGCTGCGGCGTCAGCGTGGTGAACGGATAGTCGGCGATCTTGGGCTTGGCCGCGGAGGTCGCAGCGAGGAACGTCGACTTGCCGGCGTTCGGCAGCCCGACCAGGCCGGCATCGGCGATCAGCTTCAGGCGCAGCCAGATCCAGCGCTCCTCGCCGGGCTGGCCCGGGTTGGCGTTGCGCGGCGCGCGGTTGGTCGACGACTTGAAGTGGGCGTTGCCGAAGCCGCCGTTGCCGCCCTGCAGCAGCACCACCCGCTGGCCGGGCTCGGTGAGGTCGGCCAGCAGCGTCTCCTTGTCGTCGTCGAAGATCTGCGTGCCGACCGGCACCTTGAGCACGCTGTCCTCGGCATTGGCGCCGTGGCGGTCCTTGCCCTGGCCGCCACCGCCGGCCTTCGCCTTGAAATGCTGGGTGTAGCGGTAGTCGATCAGGGTGTTGAGGCCCTCCACAGTCTCGACCACGACGTCGCCGCCGCGGCCGCCATTGCCGCCGGAGGGCCCGCCGAACTCGATGAACTTCTCGCGCCGGAACGCAACGCAGCCGTTGCCGCCGTCGCCGGAGCGGATATAGACCTTGGCCTCGTCGAGGAATTTCATGGCCTATAGGTAGCGACCGCGGCCGCACTTGGAAAGATTTGCGCCGCAATTGCGCGCCAAAGCCTGTTTGATGGTTTCCGACACCCGCCCGATGGTTTCCGCCGCCCCGAGCCTGCTCGACCGCCGTGCCGCCCTGGCCGGAATCGGCCTGATGGCGGGCGGAATCTTCATGTTTGCGGTCAATGACGCCATGGGCAAATGGCTGGTCGCGACCTATTCGGTCGGCCAGCTGCTGCTGGTCCGGAGCCTTGCGGCGCTGGTCCTGCTCATGCCGTTCATCTGGCGCGACCGGGCGACCTTCGCGCCAGCGCCCCGCTGGGGCATGCAGGCGCTGCGCGCCGTGCTGGCGACGGTCGAGGTCGGCTGTTTCTACTGGGCGGTGAGCTATCTGCCGCTCGCCGATGTGATGTCCTACTACCTCGCCGGGCCGATCTTCGTCACCGCCATTGCGGGCGCATTCCTCGGCGAGGCGATCGGCTGGCGGCGCTGGAGCGCGGTCGCGGTGGGCTTTGTCGGCGTGATCGTGTGCCTGCGGCCCGGCGCTGCGGTGCTGAGCTGGCCGGCGCTGATCGCGCTCGCCGGGAGTCTCACGTTCTCGCTGTCGATGATTTCGACCAGGACCTTGCGCGGCACCAGCGACACCGTGCTTGTGACCTCGCAGACGCTTGCCGCGCTGGTGTTCGGCGCGGTTCTGTCGCCGTTCTCATGGGCGACGCCGTCAACGCGCGATCTCGTGCTGCTCGCGCTGCTCGGCATGGTCGCCATGGTGGCGCATGTCTGCGTCAACCGCTCGCTGAAGCTTGCGCCTGCCTCGACCGTGGTGCCGTACCAGTACACGACGATCGTCTGGGCGGTGCTGTTCGGCTACATGGTGTTCGGTGATGTACCGGACGCGTTCATGCTCGCGGGCGCTGCGATCATCATTGGCGCGGGCCTGTTCATCTTTCTCCGCGAACGGAGGTTGGCGCGCCGGGCTTCGTTCTCTGAACCGCCGCCGTGAGTGCGCTAGGTTTCGATCAAGATCGCAGAATCGAATCTGTGCAGCACTGGGTCCCCGCGGAAGCGGGGATCCAGGGTCACGAATTCCGAACTCTCGAATTGAGTGAGTCGTATCCTACGGCACAAACCGCGCAGTGCCGTCGCGCGCGATGCGCGGCAGCAGATCGACCTCCCAGGACAGATACTCGTTCATCGCGTCCTTGGTGTTGCCCGGGCGCTCGTAAGGCTTGGGCCAGTAATCCAGCGGCTCGTCGGCCATGCGGTCGTCGGTCGACAGCGGCAGGCCGGCGTCCTTCCAGGCGGCGTTGCCGCCGCGCAGATACCGCGCCGGCACCTTGGCCTCGCGCGCTGCGAGACCGGCCAGGATGCCGTCCTCGGAGGTCAGCACCAGCGTGCCGTTCATGGGAATCTTGGCCAGCGCCTGCGGCAGGCGTGTCCTGATCGCGTACCAGGCGCCGGGGATGTGGCCGCGGCGATAGGCGGGACTGAGCGAGAGGTCCACCACGGTGGCGTGGTCGCTGGTCACGAGCCCGGTGAGCTCGCGCGCCTCGATCGCAAGCTCGGACGGCACCGCGGGCCCGAGCACCGGCGTGACCGGCCGCGCCCGCTCGTTGCCGCCCGCGACCAGCACGAACACGTCGCGCCAGCCCATCTGCTTCAGCCACGACGCCGTCATGATGGCGCGCACCGCGCGATCGTCGACCAGCACGATGCGGGCGTTGAGCGTGCCGACATACTGGTCGGTCGCCTGCACGAGCTGGCCGCCGGGCGCGTTCACGGCGCCGGGCAGATGGCCGGCCGCGTAGTCGGTCGGGTCGCGCACGTCGAACACATAGAGCGTGCGGGTGACGTCGGCGCGGAAGCTCTGCAGCGCCTCGCGGTTGATCTGCATGACGCCGAACTTCTTGCCGACGCGGTCGGCCGCGGCCTGGGCCCAGGTGAGCGCGTCGGCGGAGAGCTCGCCGTAGCGCCGGGTCTTGCCGTTATCGGGCGCAAAGCCCGCCAGCGTATAGCCCATGGTGCCGTTGCGCAGCGCCACCACCTTGTTCGGCAGGCCGGCATTGATCAGCGACTGCGCGCCGATGATGCTGCGGGTCCGGCCCGCGCAGTTCACCACCACCAGGGTCCCGGGCTTCGGCGCAATGTCGTGGATGCGCAGCACCAGCTCGGCGCCCGGCACGTTGGTCGCGGTCGGGATCGAGACGCGCTGGAACTCGTCGAACGGCCGGCTGTCGACCACCACCATGTCGGTGCCGCTCTTGATCAGATTGTCGAGCTCCTCGGGCGAGACGCTCGGCGTGTGGTTGATGTGCTCGATGTGCTCGCCGAACGCCTTGCTCGGCACGTTGACGCCGGAGAACAGTTCGAAGCCGGCCTTCTCCCAGGCCGGCAGGCCGCCTTGCAGGAAGCCCAGGTCGGTGTAGCCGGCCTCGGCGAGAATTTTCGCGGCGCGCTCCACCGCGCCGTCGTTGTCGTCGCACAGCACGACGCGGGCGGTCTTGCGCGGCACGAGCCCGGCGAAGCGCATCTCCAGCCGGCTCAGCGGCACCGAGCGCGCCCACAGCAGGTGGCTGCGCGAGAAGATCAGCTCCTCGCGGAGGTCGATCAGCGCGACCTCGCCGCCGTCGCTGAGCATGGCCCGGACGGTGGCCGGTTCGAGCGGGCGGGCGGCGGATTGTGGCATGACGTCCTCAAATACAGGTGACCAGAAACACGACGGCCGGCGCTTTGGCGCCGGCCATCACGATACGATGTTGCGGGCTGATCGACTACGTCGCCTGCTGCGGCGTCATCTGCTTCACGTTACCGGTCTTCAGGTCGATGCTGATCCGGTTGATCATGTCGAGATTGGTGCCGGTGACCCGCACGAAGCGCGACATGTCCGGATAGTCGATCGAGTGGATCGCGCCGTTCTGGTAGATGCCGGCCTGGCCGGGATTGAGGCGGTATTTCTTATCCGGCTCGAGCTTGGCGTGAGCCGGATCCTTGCCGTCGTCGAGCCGCTTCCACTCGATCATGTCGGTCCAGAGCTTGGCCTGGCCGTAGATCGCCCAGGAGGCGCCGTGATCGTGTGGCGGCGAGACGCGAGCCTTCTCGTTGATGTGCGCCAGCACCTGGAACTTCAGATCGGGGTCCTCGTACAGCACCTTGAGGCCGCGCTCGGCCTTGTCGCCGCAGTACTTCTCGATGAAGCCCTCGTTCTTCAGCAGGCGTTCGAGATTGGCGCGGACCTCCTCGCGGCCGGCGGGACCCGGATCGCGCTTGAGCGAGGTGCGGCAGTCGGAAATGAATTGATCAAGCTCGTAGCTCATGGTGCGCTCCCTGGCGTGCTCCCCGGAATCGATGGCGAAATGGATTGCCACGCAGGCACGCATTTTCACGCAAAATGCAGCGCCGCGCCAGTCGGCGACAGAATATCAATCCTGTCTCAGGCGCAGACGAGAGCAGAAAATTCCGGCAGCAATTTCGGAAGGATGATCCAGAAAACGCAACCGGGAGCGGCAAGGGGCCATGCCTCACTGATGGGGCCCGCAAAAGCCTGCTCCCGGCGTGTCGTTTGTGGGTTTGCCGCTACGTAAGCGCCCAAACGCTTGCTGTTACGCTGTGCGGCGGAACTGACCCGGTGGCGTCATGGTGACCTCCGTTTTCAGTTTTCGTTGCTGCGGTCGCCTCAGCGACGCGCTCAACACACGCGTATGCTCCTCCTGTCCGGCGCGACTGTCAATAATCCTTCGCATGACATTATGCGTCGTAGTGTTGCGCCGGTTAACTTGGAACAAAACGGCCCGCCGCCGACAGACCTGAAAACAGCGGCGAGCCGCATTCAATTCGCGAGCTTGTTCAATTCGGAAGCTTGCCGCGCTCCGCCACCAGCGCGGCCATCACCGCGTCCTGCTCGGGGCCTTCGCGCAATCCGGCGACGACACCGGCGCGATCCACCTCGGGCCGGTTCTGGCTGACCTTCCATTTTCCTTCGATGCGCGCGATCGGAATCTCGACGCCGATGATGCCTTTGATCTGCGACGCGAGATATTGCTCGGGCGCGTCGTCGACCTTCCACGGTTTCGGCAGTCCGCCTTCCTTCAGGTTGGTGAGATCTTCGACCTGACGCCGGAGCCACGCGGCGTCGTCCATCACGCGCGGCGCGCCCCAGGCGTGCACGGTCACGTAATTCCAGGTCGGCACGACTTTGCCGTGCTCCTGCTTGGTCGGATACAGCGACGGCGAGATGTAGAGCTGCGGTCCCTGAAACACGATCATGCATTCATTGACCGCGGCAAGCTCGCGCCATTGCGGATTGCCGCGCGCCATGTGGGCGCGCAGCGTGCCGTGTGGGGTGAGATCGCTGTAGACCAGGAACGGAATCGCATTTGCCTGCAGCCCGCCCGGTCCTGCCGTGATCAGCAGGCCGAGCGGGTGCGAGCGGATGAGGCCGTGCTGGACCTCGATGCGATCCTCGCGGAAGTGCGGAGGCTGATACATCGCATCCTCCGGTCAGGCCTGCACGCGCCGCGACTGGCCCCAGGCCTTGATCGAGGCCCACAGGCCGCGGTCGAGACGGAAGCGATCGATCGGCGCCGAGCTGGCGATGGCGCGGATGCGCAACAGCCCCGCGCCCGACCACTGGAAGCCGCACTTCTCCAGCACGCGCCGCGACGGCGGATTGGTGACGCGGGCCGCCGACTGGATTGCTTCGGCGTCGGTGTCGGCGAAGATGTGGTCGATCATCGCGCGCACGGCTTCGGTGGCGTAGCCTTTGCCCCAGTGCTTGACGCCAAGCCAATAGCCCATCTCCGGCGGATGCCGGTCGATCTGGTTGAAGCCGCAGGAGCCGATCACGGTCCCGTTGCGCAGTGTGATCAGGAATACGGTTTCGTTGCCGTGATTGTTGGCGGCAGCGATGAAGTCCTCGGCGTCGGCCGTACGGTACGGAAACGGAATGCGTGCCGTGTTCTCGGCGATGCGGCGATCATTCGCCAGCATGGCTACCGCTTTAACGTCCCCAAGCTGCGGCGCACGCAGAACCAGCCGCTCCGTCTCGAGGACGGGAATACACCTCTCGCGGAACGCTCCAGAAGGTATCTCTTGCAGTGTCATGACACGGGCTCCTTTGGGCTCGGTTGAAGAACTCGGGTTGAAAAACTCGACCCGGAAAAACCGAAGGGGGAGGCGGTATCCGCCTCCCCCTTTAAGGGCCCAGTGAGCCCCGCCGGTTCGGACAGACACCGGCGGACCCACTATGGTTCCACCGTCTTATTCGGCCGCGGCCTCCGTCATCGGAAGGACGGAAATGAACACGCGGCCTTTGGATTTCGTATTGAACGTGACGCGACCTTCAGTCAGGGCGAACAGGGTGTGATCCTTGCCAATGCCGACGTTCTGGCCGGCATGCCACTTGGTCCCGCGCTGGCGCGCGAGAATGTTGCCCGGTACGGCCACCTGGCCGCCGAACAGCTTGATGCCAAGGCGCTGGCCGGCCGAGTCGCGGCCGTTCCGGGAAGATCCGCCTGCTTTCTTGTGAGCCATAACTAAGGTCCTAAACTTGTATGTCGTTTGTAGCCCGATTCCGTTCAGGAATCATCTCACAAATATTGATGGACGCCATTTTCGTAAGAGCGCCCGCGCAACTTTGTGCGCCGGAGCCTGGCATTCACCGCGATTTTATTGCTGAGGTCGGCCCGGCTGTTACGCCGCGTCGTCCTCGGCTTCACTCTTGGCCGGCTTGGCCTTGGGTTCCGGCTTCGGCTTGGGACCCTTGGTCGGCTTGGCGCCGCCCGTCAGGATCTCCGAAATCCGGATCAGGACGAAGTCCTGCCGATGGCCGCGCTTGCGCCGCGAGTTCTTGCGGCGGCGCTTCTTGAAGGCGATGACCTTGCGGCCCCGGCCGTGCTCGACGATCTCGACCGCGACGCTCGCGCCCGAAATGGTCGGCTTGCCGATCTCCGGCTTGTCGCCGCCCAGCATGATGACTTCGCCGATCTGCACGATCGTGCCCGGCTCGCCTTCCACGCCCTCGACCTTGAGGACCTGGTCTTCGACCACGCGGTACTGCTTACCGCCGGTTTTGATGACTGCGAACATCGTTCTCTATCCCGTGCTCATACCCGGCTCTCGGGTCACCCCGCGGCCGGCTTCTTTCAGTCGGTTTGTGATGTGGTTACAGGCACTTAGGTGCCGTAACAAATCGCGCGGACCCAAAGGCCCGCGCCATTGCGGCATGCTTATGGAGCCGCAGCCGATTTCTGTCAAGGAACAGGGCCAAATCCGCGGCTTTTGGGGGGCCGGGCGGCGGTTTCCCAGGGCCCTCCGGATTGTGTCGGTCCGGGCCTGGGCCACTGAACCACCCCAGCTCAAACCATGGGCTTGCCCGTCTCAATTCGGGAAGCGAAGCTCAACGCCCTCTCTTGTGATCGCGTTTCAGGTCAGGCCTCTCCCATGAACGACAACTCCACCACCCTCTGGCGCGGCATGAACCGGGTGCAGCTCGATGCTGCCTACGACAACAACGCCGTGGTGCCCGACGCCACCCAGCGCCGCGACGGCTGGATCGCGCGCAGCGCCGAGATGCGGAAGAACAACCCGGAGCTGCTCGACCTCGCCTACGGGCCGCGCGAGCGAAACCGCATCGACGCGTTCCGCTGCGGCAAGGCGAACGCGCCGCTGTTCTGCTTCATCCACGGCGGCTACTGGCAAAGAAACAGCAAGGACATCTTCTCCTGCATGATGGCCGGCCCGATGGCCAAGGGCTTCGACACCGCGATGATCGGCTACACGCTCTGCCCGGACGTGACGCTCACCGAGCTGGTCGCCGAGATTCACGCAGCGATCCGCTACCTGCGCAAGGAAGGACCGCGCCGCGGCTTCGGCGGCGGCAAGCTGATCGTGTCGGGCTGGTCGGCCGGCGGGCATCTGACCGCGTCGGCGCTGCCGCTCGACGAGGTCGATGGAGGCCTCGCGATCAGCGGCATCTACGATGTCGAGCCGTGCCGGCTGAATTACCTGAACGAGAAGCTCAAGCTGACGGCGGCCGAAGCCGCGGCCATGAGCCCGATCCTGCATCTGGAAAAACGCAAGGTGCCGGTGACGGTGGCGTTCGGCACGAGTGAATTGCCGGAGCTGCAGCGCCAGTCGCGCGACTATCATCAGGCCCGTGTCTCGGCCGGGCTGCCGAGCACGCTGCTGCCGCTCGAGCCGTGCAACCACTTCTCGATCATGGACGAGATGGAGAAGCCCGAGGGGCGGCTGACCGGCGCGCTGAACAGCCTCATTGTCGGGCTTGGCTAAATAACGCAGACTCCCTTCTCGACAAGGGCAAAAAGCCCGAAAGCAGCGGGGAGGAATGCATGCGCGGCACGCGCATTCTGCTCGCTTTTCTGTTCGGCATGCTGGCGACCGCTGCGGCGGCCGACGACTATCCGTCGCGGCCGGTGACAATCGTGGTGCCGTTCGCACCGGGCGGCGGCGTCGATCAGATGGCCCGGCTCATTGCCGGCAAGCTCGAGCAGCGGCTCGGCAAGAGCTTCGTCATCGAGAACAAGACCGGCGCGGGCTCGATCATCGCTGCGACCTATGTGCAGAAGGCCGCGCCGGACGGCTACACGCTGCTGATGGCGCCGGCGCCGACGATGGCGATCAACGTGTCGCTCTACAAAAGCCTGCCCTACGACCCGACCGCCGACTTCGCGCTGGTCGGCTTGCTGTCCGGCACGCCCTTCGTGCTGATGGTCAATGTCGACCTGCCGGTGCATTCGGTGCCGGAGCTCATCGCCTACGCCAAGGCCCATGCCGACAAGATGACGTTTGCCTCCGCCGGACCCGGCGTGCCGCACCATCTGTTCATGGAGCTGTTCATGAGCATGACCGGGATCAAGGCGACGCACGTGCCCTATCGCGGCAGCCTGCCGGGGCTCAACGACATGGTGGCGGGCCATATCCCGATGATGTTCAGCGACATCGGGCCGGCTACGGGCCTGCTTGAAGCGAAGAAAGTGCGGCCGCTCGGCATCTCGACCAAGACGCGGCATCCGTCGTTCCCCGATATCCCGCCGCTCAACGAGGCCGGCGTGCCGGGCTACGAGGCCGTGTCGTGGCAGGCGATCGCGCGCCTGCACAGACGCCGCGGCCGATCCTCGACAAGCTCAACGCCGAGATCACGACGGTGCTGGCGATGCCGGACGTGAAGGAGCAGATCCTGAAGTTCGGCTTCCTGCCGTTGCAGAACCGCAGCGTCGACGAGCTCAAGGTGTTCGTGAAGTCGGAAATCGTGCGCTGGGGCAAGGTGGTGAACGACGCCGGCATCGCCGGCTCGCAATGAAAATCGAAAGCAGCGGAGGACAGCCATGAGGGTTCGGTTCGTTGCCATGCTGATGGCGGTGGCGGCGGTCGCCGCATTGCCGCGTGCGGCTGCGGCGCAGGACTACCCGACGCACACCGTGACGATCCTGTGCCCGTTCGCGGCCGGAGGCGGCACGGATATCATCGCTCGTTCGATCGCGGCAAAGCTCGAGCGCCGTCTCGGCCAGACGTTCATTGTCGAGAACCGCCCCGGCGCCGGCACCACGATCGCGGCCGGGGCGACCGCGAAGGCTGCGCCCGACGGCTACACGCTGATGCAGGCGACCAGCGGCACCATGTCGATGAATCCGACCATCTTCAAAAGCCTGCCGTACCAGCCGGACAAGGACATCGTTCCGGTCGCGTTGAGCGCCGGCGTGCCCTTCATCCTGGCGGTCAATGCAGCGCTGCCGGTCAAGAGCGTGGCTGATCTCGTTGCCCTCGCCAAGCAGAAGAACTTGAGCTACGGCTCCGGCGGCCCGGGGTCTTTCCATCATCTCAACGCCGAGCTGTTCTCCAGCATGATGGGCATCAAGATGACCCATGTGCCGTACAAGGGCAGCGTGCCGGCCATGACCGATCTGGTCGCGGGCCAGATCGACGTGCTGTTCGTCGACATCGGTCCGTCGATCCAGCTGATCCGCGCCGGCAAGGCGCGTGCGCTCGGCATCACCAGCGCGAAGCGCGCCGAGGCGGCGCCGGAGATTCCGCCGCTGGCGGAGGCCGGCGCGCCGGGCTTCGACACCACGGCCTGGCAGATGCTGGTCGCTCCCGGCGGCACGCCACGGCCGATCCTCGAAAAGCTCAATACCGAAGTGAACGGCATCGTGCAGACCGACGAGATCAAGAAGCAGTTCGTCGGCCTGGGACTGGAACCGATCGGCAAGGGGTCGGTGACGGAGCTCGAAGCCTTCGTCAAGTCGGAGACAGCTCGCTGGACGCCAGTTATAAAAAATGCGGGACTTGCCGGGTCCCAATAGAAAAAAGCAGCGAAGGAAGTTCGGAATGGCGTTGGGAATGGGCCGTGTTGTGTTCGCAGCCATGCTGGCTGCGGTTTTGAGTGCCGGTGCGCAGGCGCAGGATTATCCGTCGCGGCCGGTGACGGTGGTGGTGCCGTTCGTCAGCGGCGGCTCGACCGAGATCATGGCGCGGCTGATCGGGCAGGGGCTGGAAGCCAAGCTCGGCAAGCCGGTGATCGTCGAGAACAAGCCGGGCGCCGGAACGGTGATCGGCTCGAACTTCGTCGCCAAGTCGGAGCCCGACGGCTACACGCTGCTGATGGGCACGTCGTCGCCGATCGCGATCAACGTCACGGTCTACAAGGCGCTGCCGTACAATCCGGCGACCGACTTCGTGCCGCTGGCGATGGTCGCGGAAAGTCCGTTCGTGCTGGTGGTCAACAACGACCTGCCGGTGAAGACCATCCCGGAGCTGATCGCCTACGCCAAGGCCAATCCCGGCAAGCTGTCGTTCGGCTCCGGCGGACCCGGCGCGCCGCATCATCTGTTCGCCGAATTGTTCGCCAGCATGGCCGGCATCAAGATGACGCATGTGCCCTATCGCGGCAGTCTCCCGGCGCTCAACGACGTGCTGGCCGGTCATATCCAGCTGATGTTCGTCGACCTGCCGCCGGCCGTCGGCATGATCACGAGCGGAAAAATCCGCGCGCTCGGCGTGACGCCGGCCAAGCGCCTTGCGGCGCTGCCGGATGTGCCGACCATCGCCGAGGCGGGCGTGCCGGGCTATGCGGCTGCGGCCTGGTTCATGGTGGTGGTGCCAGGGAAGACACCGAAGCCAATCGTTGACCGGCTGCACGCGGACCTGAAGGAGGTGCTGGCCTCGGCGCAGACCCGCGAGCAGATCGACAAGCTCGGCCTGACGCCGCTCGACACGCCACCGATCGCCACGATGCAGGACTTCGTGAAGTCCGAGATCGCGCGTTGGGGCAAGGTGGTGGAGGCGGCCGGAATTGCCGGCTCGCAATAGCGGGTGTGGCTTGAAGCTGAAACGGGCCTCGGCGCAGAAGCGTCAGAAGAGCCCGACGGGGAGGAGAGAATGCTGACTGTACGCTGGGCCGCGGTCGTTGCCGCGTGTGTTTTCCTGACTGCAATTCCGCCGGCGAAGGCCGACGACTATCCGTCGCGGCCGATCACGTTAATTCTGCCGCTCGGCGCCGGCGGCGCGATGGACATCCTGGCGCGTGGCCAATTCGAGCCGAAACTGAAAGACCGGCTCGGCAAGCCCGTGATCATCGAGAACCGCACCGGCGGCGGCACCGTGATCGCCGCGACTGCCGTGGCGAAGGCTGCGCCCGACGGCTACACGCTGTTCTTCGCGCCGGCCGGCACGCTCACCACGAACGCCACGCTCTACAAGAAGCTGCCCTACGACCCGGCCAAGGACTTCACGCCGGTGGCGATGACCTCGTCGGTGGCGTTCGCGCTGGCGGTGAACCCGTCGCTGCCGGTGCATTCGATCAAGGAGCTCATTCAGTACGTCAAGGAGCGGCCCGGTCAGCTCTCGTTCGGCTCGACCGGCATCGGCGCCACGCCGCACCTCGCATTCGAGATCCTGATGCGCGAGGCCGGATTGAAGATGACGCATGTGCCCTATCGCGGCATGCCGCAGGCCGTGAACGACGTGATCGGCAATCACGTGCAGATGGTGTTCGCCGATCCGTCCGTTGGAGCGCCGCTGTTCAAGGAGGGCAAGCTTCGCGCGCTCGCGGTGTCGTCCAAGGTCCGCATCGGCGCGATGCCGGACGTGCCGACCATGGAGGAGGCGGGCTTCCCGGGCTTCGAGGCGGTGTCCTGGCACATGATCGTCGGCCCAGCCGGCATGCCGAAGGAGATCGTCGACAAGCTCAACGCCGAATTCAAGCACATGGCCGTGTCAGCGGATTACAAGGCGCAGATCGACCGCATGGGACTGCTCGCCATCGAGACGCCTTCGCCGGACGAGCTCCGGAAATATCTCGACGCCGAGATCGCGCGCTGGGGTCAGCTGGTCAAGGACGTCGGTATCGCCGGGACCGAATGATGGGCGCGGCCGCGATCAGAGCCTGGATTGCCGCGGCCGCGCTGGTTGGCGCGGCCCAGCCGGCCTGGCCGCAGGCGTCGGATTATCCGAACCGCACCGTGACCGTCGTGGCGCCGGCCGCGCCCGGCGGGCTCTACAGTCTGTTTGCGCGGCTGATCGGCTCGAAGCTCGAGCAGCGGTTCGGAAAATCCTTCATCGTCGAGAACAAGCCCGGCGCCAGCTCGATCGTCGGCTCGCTCGCGGTGATCCGCTCGCCGCACGACGGCTATACGCTGATGATCGCCAACACCAGCGGGCTCGCCGCCAACGTCACGCTGCACAAGAGCCTGCCCTACGATCCGCTGAAGGACTTCGCACCGGTCGCGCTGATCGCGCGCGTGCCCGAGGTGCTGGTGGTCAACGCCGCGCTGCCGGTGAACTCGCTCGCCGAACTCGCACAGCTCGCGAGGTCGACGCCCGGCGGCCTGAGCTTTGCTTCCGCGGGCGCCGGCACCGCGCAGCATCTGAGCGGCATCGAGCTTGGCGCAGCGTTGGGCGTGCCGGTGACGCACGTGCCTTACAAAGGCATGCAGCCCGCGATCGCCGACGTCGCCGGCGGCCACATCCCGTTCATGTTCAGCCCGATCCCGTTCGCGTTGCCGCTGGCCCAGGCCGGCAAACTCCGCATGCTCGGCGTCACCACGGCCGAGCGCATCGAGGCGGTGCCGGACGTGCCGCCGCTGACCGAGATCGGCCTCAAGCAGTTCGACGCGGTGTCCTGGTTCATGCTGGTGGCCCCCGGCGGCACGCCCGCCGACGTCGTCGGCAAGCTCCATCAGGAGGTGCGGGCCGTGATCGCGGATCCCGAGGTGCACCAGGAGTTCGTCAAGCTCGGGCTCGCGCCGGTGCAGTCGCCGCCGGCGGACCTGCCGGGCTTCATCAAGTCGGAAATCGCCGTGTGGGGCGAGATCATCCGGCGCGCCGGCCTCGCCGGCTCGCAATAGCCGCGCGGCATCGGCCCGATTCGCGCCCGCTTGAGGGGCGATTTCCGGAAAATCGGCGCCAAAACCAGCGAAATCACGGCGCTCTTGTTTGCGCGGGCGGCATTCGATAGATACACGCGCTCAACTGCCCAATCTGGCTCCGGAGAGGTGGCAGAGTGGTTGAATGCACCGCACTCGAAATGCGGCATACGGGCAACCGTATCGGGGGTTCGAATCCCTCCCTCTCCGCCAGTCCTGCCAACAACTGATTTCTCCGCGGCGCGGCAACGTTGCATTTTTCCGCTAATATTTGCCGGTTTTTCAATCGGACCTCAGTACTGGCCAACGGGCAGCCGGCGCCGGAATCGTTCTCTGATTGCCATTTTTCTCCAGACCTCAGTACTTGTGGTTGGAAGTACTGAGGTCGAAAGGCCAGCAAAAATGCGGGTCGGCGATTTAGCGAGTTCGAATCCCTCTCGCTTGGCCGGCCGCTCTAACCAGCGCAAGTCACTAGCCTCGTGCGGACGCCGGGCGCTTTTTTGAAGAGCGTTCGAAAGACCGCCTCACGAGTTCGTCTTCGACGTGACGCTCCTTCTCTGCTTCGCCATGCAGCCACGCCCGGAAGGATTGCAGCGCGGGATCCTCCTGTCGGATCGATCGATATTCCAAGAACCAGGTCTCGTTTTTGCGCGCAACGGTTGGGAATGGCGCGATCAACCTGCGCGCCGCGATGGCATCGCTCACGTAGGGAAGCTGCGCCAATGCGATCCCGACCCCGTCGAGCGCGGCTTGCATCGCCATGGCATTGCTTTCGAACACAATCTCTGCGGCGGAAGGTTTGGGACTCGGCAGATTTGCGGTCTCAAACCAGAGAGGCCAATCGTTCGCCATATGGGAAACGCGGATGCGCGGACAGTTGTGCAAGTCGCTTGGCGAGCGCAGGCGCGTTGCCAGCCGCGGAGTGCAAATCGGAACCAGCGTGCTTGGGAACAATTCTTCTGCAACGTATCCTGGCCAGGCCGCGCGATCGCGGCGGATTGTGCAAGTCCAGTCGTCGCGCACGGGCCGTGTTGCGCCTCCGGTGGCCATCCGGACTTCAACTTCGGGATGGCGGCGATAGAAACTCACCAAGCGTGGAATCAACCAGCTCACGGCAAGGGTTGGTCCTACACCGACCGTGAGTACCGGGCCCGATCGCATTGCCGCCACTTGGCCAACGAGTCTGGCGACCCCATCAAATGCGTCGGTCAGGCCTGCCAACAACGCTCGTCCTTGAGCCGTAAGCTCCAGCCGATTGGCTTTACGCAGGAACACGGCGTAGCCCAGCCGTTCCTCCAAGAGCCGCACCATGTGGCTGACGGCTGTCTGGGTGACGCTCAACTCTTGGGCCGCGCCTTTGAAGCTGCCAAGGCGTCCAGCTGCTTCAAATGCCTTCAATCCGTTCAGTGAGGGCAATTGCCGGCTCATGGTCTACCCCAATTTAAATTTGGTGTTAGATCGACTTAATACCGTTTGCGAACGTCAATTTGCAGGAAGATATAAATCACGTCCGCAACACTAGGTCGATAAATTCTAATGCGATACTTAGCATGGGGTCTGCTGGGAACAGCGATTTTTGTGGCTGCCACGATCGGGCTGATGCCACGGGGGCCGAACGGTCACGGGTGGGATTGGCCGGGTCATGACTGGTGGCACGCCAACTGGGCGCACGGCTTTAGCCATCGCGAATACGGCACCGTGATTTCGTTCCTGCGCAGGCCCGACGGGACTTTCGAACAGCGTTCGATCGGGTCCAGTTCGAGCGAACGACCGCTGTCGCCTGACTGAGCGATGCGCCGAGCAGGCGGAGATGTCATGACCAAGAGCTTACGAAACATCATTTGCATCGCATCCGTCGGAGTCGTCTGCATGCTTCAAGGTGCGCCCGCTGCCGGCCAGGAGAGACGCGGCATTATCCCCCATACGCCACTTCTCAAGATGCTCTTGCCCAATACACAGAACCAGGAGGTCGCCGTTTACGAGACTGAATACGCGCCGGGCGGCATCAATCCGCGTCACCTTCATCCCGCGGCGATAACGTTTCACGTTCTGTCCGGGACGGGCGTGTGGCAAGAGGAAGGCAAGGCTCCTGTGACGCTTCGAGCCGGCGACAGCTTGTTCGTTCCGGCTGGTACGATTCACGCTCATTGGAATCCGAGCGCGACCGAGAACCTCCGCTTCCTGGAGTTCATCGTCGCCGAAAAGGACAAAGGCCGCTCCATCCCTCAGCCGGCCAAAAATTAGGTCGCGAGGTGTGACCTCCCGCGACCGCGTTGCCTCGGTGCAAGGCACAGAATCCAACCCGCCACAGAAAGGCGACACGTTGGCGATTGGGTTCAGTCGCCGTCAGATTTCAGTACTTGTCATTGGTTGGTTCGTCGTCGCGGCATTTGCAGCTGTTTTCGGCGCTAGCTACTGGTTCCCATTTAAGTCGGCCCCACACCCGCCAGGTACTCGCGCCGCTGAACGATCAGCGGTGCCCGTTAGCACCGCAGTTGCGACACGGAAGAACGTGCCCGTCTATGTAACGGGCCTTGGCACGGTCCAAGCCTCTGTGACCGTCGATATTCGCTCCCAAGTTGACGGCACGCTGCAGCACGTGGTGTTCACTGAGGGCCAATTCGTCAAAAAAGGTGATCTGCTGGCCAAAATAGATCCTCGCCTGTTCCAGGCGGCTGTCGATCAGGCAAAAGCCAAAAAAGCGCAAGACGCAGCGCTTCTCGTTGCGGCTGAAAAGAACCTGATCCGCGCACAGACCCTCGCTCTCAAGGATTTTGGGACACAACAAAACCTCGATCAGCAATTGGCAACAGTCGACCAATTAAAAGCTGCCTTGCAAGTTGATGACGCTGCTATCCTCACCGCGCAAACCCAGCTCGATTACACGTCTATCGTGGCTCCAAATGACGGGCGGATCGGCGTGCGTCTTGTCGATGCGGGGAACGTTATCCGCGCGGCTGACGCCAAGCCAATTGCGAACCTTGTTTTAACGCACCCCGCAGCCGTCCTGTTTACGTTGCCCGCGCCGCTGCTGAGTGCCGTTCGTGCGGCCATGGGGAACGGTCCTCTGACCGCAACGGCGTTGGATCAAGACAACCGACGAAACCTCAGCACGGGTCATGTGCTGCTTATCGACAATGCGGTGAACGCGGCGACCGCCACGATTCGCCTCAAGGCGCTGTTTGCCAATGACGATGATCAACTGTGGCCTGGCGACTTTGTGAACGTCCGCCTCCTTCTCGAAACGCGGACGGATGCCATCGCGATACCAACAGCCGCCGTACAGCGAGGTCCAGAAGGCCTGTTCTCCTGGGTCGTCACTCAAGACAAGACAGTGGTTCCTCGTCGCATCGATGTCGGGCCGAGTGCCGGCGGCGAAACCGTTGTGGCCGCTGGCCTCGCGGGCGGGGAGCAAGTGGTGACGGAGGGCCAGTACAAGCTGCGCGCCGGCACGCTCGTTCAGATTTCCAAACCTGCGATCACAAAATGAATTTGTCCGAGCCCTTTATTCGGCGCCCGGTCGCGACAACGTTGTTGATGGTAGCAATCGCTTTCACTGGAGCTTGCGCGTTCCCATTCCTGCCCGTGGCGCCTCTGCCACAAATTGACTTTCCGACGATCCAGGTTACGGCGACGCTGGCTGGAGCGAGCCCCGAGACAATGGCGTCGTCGGTCGCGACACCTCTTGAACGTCAACTTGGCCAGATCGCCGGGGTGACGCAAATGACGTCATTCAGCGCCCTTGGTGCGACTTCTATAACGCTTCAATTCGACCTTGATCGGAACATCGACTCGGCGGCCCAGGACGTACAGGCAGCAATCAACGCTGCGGGCCGGACGCTCCCACAGGCCATGACCACGCCCCCGCTCTATCGAAAGCTCAATCCAGCGGAGGCGCCGATCCTGATACTTGCGGTTCATTCCGATACCATGCCGCTCACCGCGGTCGATGAGTTTGCCGATAATTTTCTGGCACAGCGAATCTCTCAAGTTTCCGGCGTTGCTCAGGTCGCCATCGGTGGCGAACAACGACCGTCGATCCGTGTTCAAGTGGACCCAGCAAAGCTGGCCGTGCGCGACTTGGCGCTTGAAGAGGTGCGGGGAGCACTCGTGAATGCGACGACGAATGCTCCCAAAGGAACGCTGACCACCGAACGGGCAAATTTCAGTTTAAACACCAACGACCAGATCACCGAAGCGGCCGAATTTGACGACGTTGTCGTTGCTTATCGCGATGGCGCGCCGGTGAGAATCCGGGATGTGGGGCACGCGATTTCTGGCGCTGCTGATCGATATGCCGCAGCCTTCCAAAATAACGTGCCCTGTATCCTTCTTTCCATCAGCAAGCAGCCCGGAGCCAACGTCATTGAAATTGCCGACAGGATCAAAGCGCAACTGCCGCGACTGACTGCAGCGATTCCGACCGCAATCAATGTCGACATTGTTCTCGATCGCACCACGACCATCCGCGCAGCGATTCACGAAGTGGAATTTACATTGATCCTTACGATCGGCCTCGTCGTTTTGGTCGTGCTACTGTTTCTCCGGAGTCTTTGGGCGACAGCCATTCCGGCGGTAACCGTTGTGCTGTCGCTGTTGGGTTCGTTCGCGGCGATGTATTTGCTGAATTTCAGCCTCGATAACGTGTCACTCATGGCGCTCGTCATCGCTATCGGCTTCGTGGTTGACGATGCGATCGTCGAGGTCGAGAACGTCCATCGGCACATTGAAAACGGTGTAGCGCCTACCGAGGCTTCGATCGTCGGGTCGGGCGAAATCCGTTTTACGGTTCTTTCGATCAGTGCGTCTTTGATCGCCGTATTCATTCCCCTGCTGCTTATGGGCGGAGTTATCGGACGGATATTCCGGGAGTTCGCGCTGACGGTCACCGCTTCAATCTGCGTGTCCGCATTTGTGTCGCTCACGGCGGCACCGATGCTGTGTTCTCGTTTCATGCGCCCGCAGCAGGAAACACATGGCCGTCTTTACCGAAAAATCGAATTTATTTTCGACGCGGTCCAGTCGGGCTACCGACGATCGCTCGAGCTGGTATTGCGCCATCAGCTCTGCACGCTGATGGTGTTTTTCGCAACAATTGCCATGGCAGTTGTACTGGCGCTGGAAAGTCCCAAAGGCTTTTTTCCCATTCAGGACATCGGCCTGATCGGGGGCGTCGCCGAGACCGAGCAACAGGCATCTTCGGCTGAGATGCAGCGGTTGATGCGGGCGCTCGGGGAGGTGATCCAGCGCGATCCCGATGTCGCGAGCTTCAACGCGACCACGGCAAGCACGGGTGGCAACGGCAACGCCCAGACTGCGAACACGGCTCGCTTTACGATTGTCCTGAAGCCTCGGGAGCAGCGCGCAAGCACCGCTTCGCAAATCATCAATCGGCTTCGGCCGCAGATTGCCAAGGTTCAAGGCGCAAATCTTTTCCTTCAGCCCATCCAGGACATTACCGTGGGCGGGCGAAGCGCCCGCGGCAGCTTTCAATACACGCTGCAAAGTGCGGACATCGATCAACTGATCATCTGGTCGCAGAAGATGCTCGAGAAAATGCAGACGTTGCCACAGCTCGCGGACCCAGCCACGGACCTCCTGTCAGCGGCACCTCAGATCAAAATTGCCATCAATCGGGATCAGGCATCGCGCTTCGGAATTTCGGCCCAGCTCATAGACGACACACTCAACGATGCATTTGGTCAGCGGCAGATCACGCAGTATTTCACGCACTTAAATACCTATCCGATCATTCTCGAAATTCCACCCGAACTCCAGAGCGATATGTCGTCGCTTGATCGCATCTATCTGAAATCGCCTCTCACCGGGGGAGCCGTGCCGCTTTCTACATTGGTGACAATCGATGCGACAAGGGTCGGCCCCCTGTCGGTGACGCATCAGGGGCAATTTCCGGCCGTTACCCTGTCGTTCAATCTGAGGCCGGGCATATCGCTTGGTCAGGCCGTTGATGCCATCAATCAGGCGGCCGTGGATATTCGCTTGCCCGGCAGTGTCGTCAGTACTTTTCAAGGCAATGCTCAGGCGTTTCAGACATCGTTGGCGAGCACGCCGATTCTGATTTTGGCGGCGATCGTGGTCGTCTATCTGATCCTGGGCATGCTCTACGAGAGTTTCGTCCATCCGCTCACGATCCTTTCGACGTTACCGTCCGCCGGAATTGGTGCACTCCTGGCCCTGAGAGCGGGTGGCATGGACCTGTCGGTTATCGGCATCATCGGGATCATCCTGTTGATTGGCATCGTTAAAAAGAACGGCATCATTCTTGTTGATTTTGCGATTTCTGCCGAGCGCGACCGAGGTCTGTCGCCCATTGAGGCGATACGGGAGGCTTGTTTGTTGCGGTTCCGCCCGATTCTGATGACGACGGCTGCCGCACTTTTTGCAGGCGTCCCGCTCGCATTTGGAAGTGGTACGGGCTCTGAGCTACGTCAGCCGCTCGGATACTCTATGGTTGGCGGGCTGGCTCTCAGTCAGCTGCTGACGCTCTACACCACCCCTGTTGTGTATTTGTATCTCGAACGCCTGCGAGTGTGGTTGATGCGCCATCCATGGATTTCGGTCCAGCAAAGGCAAGCAAAGCTGGACGGGTAACTCGCGCATTTTTACGATGCTTCTTCCGCGAGCCGCGCTCTCTGCGCTGTCCAAATCGGCGAAATCGACACGGACAGCGTCTGGACGGTCAATTGCGTTCGCCCATCCAGCGCGGCCTCGACGATGTCGGGGGCGAGCAAATTGAAGCGGAGAATTTTCGTCACGTAGGATTCATTGATCCGTTCAGCCTTGGCCAGCTCGCCGATCGTTGCATATGTGCCGTCGTCTAGTTTCTGCTTCCATCGATGGGCCCGCGCGAGAGCCTTGGCGATAGAATCATCAAAGCGTGTCTTCGGCCCTTGATGGGGCGTTTCGCCGATGATGGTCTTGCGACCACCGCGGACTGTGAACTTCAGTGGCACATGCACCGTTACGGTTGCAGGGAGCTGACGCCGATCGGTCCTCATGCTGCTCGGTCCTGTTGCTCCGAGTAGGCCCGAAGATCATTCATCAGCATGCCAAGACCACCGGTTCGCAGCGTGATGTCTGCTCCTGTCGGGCTGACCTCGACGCGTGCCACGAGCAATTGAACGATCCGCGCCTGTTCGGCGGGGAAAAGTTCGGCCCAGATTTCTGAGAAGCGGCGCAGATGTTCGCTGACTTGTCGCTCCGTCAGCCCTTTGACGGTCTGCTTGGCCTCCCGCCAGGTCGCAACCACAATCTCGGGCGATTGCATTAGAAGCTTGATCTGGTGGATCACGGCGGCCTCAATCTCGGTCGCCGGTATGCGCCGGATTGGGCTGCGGTCAGGCACGCCTGAGCGGATCGCGCTGGTCGCGACGTAGTAGCGATAGAGCCGGCCTCTTTTCCGGGTGTGGGTCGGCGTCATGGGAACGCCGTTCGGCCCAAAGATCAGGCCCTTCAGCAGAGCCGGGCTCTGCACCCGGTTTTTCTGGGCGCGCTTTCTGGGGCTCTCCTGGAGTGTGCTGTGGACCTTGTCCCAGAGCGTTCGCTCGATGATGGCCTGGTGCTCGCCCGGATAGGCCGTGCCCTTGTGCACGGCCTCGCCGATGTAGGTCCGGTTGTTGAGCATCTTATAGAGCGCGCCCTTGTCGATCAGCTTGCCGTAGCGGTTGCGGGCATTCTCCTCCGCAAGCTGCCGGGCCAGCTTGGTGCCGGAACCGAGCTTGGCGAAGCGTTTGAATATCGACCGGACCAGGTCGGCCTCGGTTTCGTTGATGACGAGCTTACGGTCCTTGACCGAATATCCGAGCGGCACGAATCCGCCCATCCACATGCCCTTCCGCCGGGACGCCGCGATCTTGTCGCGGATGCGCTCGCCGATCACCTCACGTTCGAACTGGGCGAAGGACAAGAGCACGTTGAGTGTGAGCCGTCCCATGCTGGTGGTGGTGTTGAACGACTGGGTGACGGAGACGAAGGTCACGTTTTTTCGGTCGAACACCTCCACCAGCTTCGCAAAATCCATCAGCGAGCGGCTCAGCCGGTCGATTTTATAGACCACGACGATGTCGACGGCGCCGGCCTCGATGTCGGCTAGGAGCCGTTTGAGCGCCGGCCGCTCAAGGTTGCCGCCGGAGAAGCCGCCATCATCATAGCGGTCGGCTAGCTGGATCCACCCTTCGGCCCGCTGGCTCGCGATATAGGACTCACAGGACTCGCGCTGGGCGTCGAGGCTATTGAACTCCTGCTCCAGACCTTCCTCGGTGGATTTGCGGGTATAAACCGCGCAGCGGAGCTTCTTTCGAATGGCGAGGGTAGGTTTCGCCGCCATTTACGCGCTCCGCTGGTTCTTCAAGCCGAAGAACACCAGACCGTTCCAACGGGTGCCGGTGATTGCGCGGGCCACAGCCGACAGCGATTTGTAGGGCCGGCCCTGGTATTCGAAATCCTCATCACGCACCGTGACGCAGTGCTCGACGCCCTGCCACTCGCGAATCAAACGCGTGCCAGCGATCGGGCGGGTCTCGACAGACTGCCGTCGCCGGCCACCTTTGCCCTCGAGTTCGTCGGCCAGCGCTTCCAGCCGTTCGATGGTTTCGGGTTTGAGGCCGCCGTAGGCCAATTCCTGGATGCGATAGGCCAAGCGGCTTTCCAAATACCGGCGGTTGTAGAGCGGCGGCTCCCGTTCGAACAGGTCGCGCCATTTCTGGCGCAAGGCGTCGATCGGGGCAGTTTTCAGGGCGGCCAATTGGACCAGGACACGGTCAGCCATTTAGCGTTCTCCGATCATTGAGGTCGGATGTCCGCTCTGCTGTTCGAAAGTGTCGAGGAAAAATTCTCCGGTGCGGAGCGATTTTTCTCTGGACTGCCGCGCCAACATACGGCTCAGGCCCGCCGCCAGGATCTCGGCAGTTTCAGTGATCCAGATCTGCGGCAAATCGCGCGGGTCCATTCCCGCAACATCGCCGGAAACGATGGAAAATCCAGTGCTATCAATCGGCTGTAGGACTCTGCCGTAGTGGCGCGAAGACAAAGGAAACCAACAGGAATGTCGGCTGTGGGGATTTCGAGGTTGGCGACGCATCTGAACCGCGTGTTTGCAACAAGTGGCCACCGCTGATTCGCACCTGAGCCGGACATGCCTAGGAAGACGACTTCATCACCCGGTTGGACTTTGCGCTACGCAGCGCGGGAAACCGCACGTCAGGAATGGGAAGCCTGGGTTGCG
>CAKZHN010000503.1 GCA_936924235.1 uncultured Rhodoplanes sp.
CCCGAAAAGTGTGAAGCGGTTTTCGGAAAAGATCATGCCCAAACAAGAGAAAAAGCGACGGGTCTGATTCAACTTCGTTGAATCAGACCCTAGCCTTTCGCGGCCTGCAGCAGCTCCTGCACCTTCGCGGCCAGCGTCTCGATCGTGTAGGGCTTGATGATGACGTGCACGTCGGGATCGAGCACGCCGTGGTGCACAATGGCGTTCCTGGTGTAGCCGGTGGTGAACAGCACCGGCAGGGCCGGCCGGCGCAGATGCACCTCGCCGGCCAGCACGCGGCCGTTCATGCCGGGCATCACCACGTCGGTGATCATCAGCGCGATCTGGTTGTGCGCGTCGATCTTGCCCAGCGCCTGGATGCCGTTCTCGGCTTCGATCGTCGCGTAGCCGAGCTCCGCCAGCATCTCGATCACGAGCTTGCGCACCTCGGCGTCGTCCTCGACCACCAGGATGGTTTCGTTGTTGCCGGTGACCGCGACGTCGGCGCCGCGCACCGTCCGGCGTTGCGCCTCCTGAGCCTCGGCGAAATGCCGTGGCAGATAGAGCTTCACCGTGGTGCCCTGGCCGGGCTCGCTGTAGATCGCGAGATGCCCGCCGGACTGCTTGATGAAGCCGTGGACCTGGCTGAGCCCAAGCCCGGTGCCCTGGCCGGCCGGCTTGGTGGTGAAGAACGGATCGATGGCTCGGGCAATGACGTCGGCCGTCATGCCGGCGCCGCTGTCGGCCACCGCCAGCATCACGTACTGGCCGGGCTTCACGTCGGGCCGCGACGCCGCATAGGCATCGTCGAGCGCCGCGTTCGCGGTCTCGATGGTGAGCTTGCCGCCGTTCGGCATCGCGTCGCGGGCGTTGACCGCGAGATTGATGATCGCGTTCTCGAGGCCCGGGCTGTCGGCGAAGCAGCGCCACAGCCCGCCGGCCAGCACGGTCTCGATATGGATGCTTTCGGGGATCGTGCGGCGCAGGATCTCGCCCATGCCGGCGATCAGCTTGTTGCCGTCGATCACCTCGGGGGCGAGCGGCTGCTGCCGCGAGAAAGCGAGCAGCCGCGACGTCAGGTTGGCGGCGCGTTCGGCGCCCTCGATCGCGGCGTTGACGAATTTGTCGACGTCGGTGTCGCCGCGCTGCAGCCGGCGCTGCAGCAGCCGCAGCGCACCGAGCACCACCGCCAGCATGTTGTTGAAGTCGTGGGCGATGCCGCCGGTGAGCTGGCCGATCGCCTCGATCTTCTGCATCTGCACGAGCTGCGCCTCGGTCTCCATGCGCCGCTTGATCTCGGCGGTGAGCTTGGTGTTGCTCTGCGACAGCTCGAAGGTGCGCTCGGCGACCTGAGTCTCGAGGCTCGAGGTCAGGCTGCGTAGCGTCATCGAAGTCCGCGCCAGCACGTCGCCGATGGCGCTGAATTCCTTGACCCTGGATTCCGGCGGCTCGATCACGGCGCCGCGGCCCAGCGCGCTCGCCGCGCTGGTCAGCTTGCCGATCGACAGATCGAGCGAGCGCGCCACCAGGAAGGCCAGGAAGAACGACAGCGCGGCGAGCACGACGGCGATGATCAGGAGCTGGGTCAGCGTCTCCCACACCGGCGTCTCGAGCATGCTCAACGGCAGACCGACCGCGGCGGCCCATTGGCTCTTCGGCGCATACTGCACGGTCGACACCAGCGGAATGCCTTCCAGCGATGTGGTGCGCAGCAGGCCGGTGCCTTCGGTCTTCATGTGCTGGAGAAGCACCGGCACCAGCGGCTTGCCGGCAAACTGCTCGTTGCCGTGCGAGCGCATCATGTGCACGCCGTTGCGGTCGACGATGGAGATGATCCAGTCGTCGGGCACGCCGGGCTCCTGCATCACCGGCTCGAAGTCCTTGGCGTACAACGTGGCGGAGAGCGCATAACGCACCGCGCCGTCGTGCACGACCGGCACCCCCACAGCGGCCAGCAGGCGGTTGCTGCTCTTGCCCAGGAATACGTCCGAGATGACGATGCGGCCCTCGGCAAACACCTTCGTCAACAGATTCGGTTGGTTCTGGGTCAGTGGCGTGCCCTCAGGCACGAGCGTGTTGATGAGCTGGCGGCCATCGGCTCCCACCAGCACGAAATCGCGGCCGGTCTCGTGCGCGGTGCGCCGCAGCCGCGTCTCGAATCCCTCGATGTTGCCGGTTTGCAGCAGCGCCGAACCGGCCAAGGCCAGGGCCGCGGCTTCGGCGGCGGCGAACTGCGCATCGATACCGCGCGCGATCGCCTTTGTGCTGTCGATCAGTCCGCGCTCGGCGCGGGCCCGCTCATTGTCGGCAAAGCGCTTGAGCAGGAGCCCGGAAAAGACGATCGCCGGCAGGACGCCGGCGATGGCGATCAGGAACAGGATGCTCCGGAACGAAAAAGCCGGCCGACGCGATGCTGACATCAGAGGGAGGATTCGTCCCGGGGGTACGCGGTTGCCGTATCAGGATATCAAGTGGCCAACCGTTTGGGAAACGAAGCCGGGGGCGCATCCGGAGCAGCGCAGCCGCGCCAAGGCGGCCTAAACCTATGGCCCACTTGCCGAATGAGCAAACTCGGTGTTTATGGTTCCAGGGCAGGGGTGCATTGCGTCGGCGGCTTGCGCCGCCGACTGTCGGCGAGGGAAATCAGCCATGACACTGCTTCGGCTCCTTTTGGGTATCAAGTTCGCGCTTCTTCTGGTGCTTGCGTCGCCGCAGGCCTTCGCTCAGGGCCGCGATGGCGGCGACCAGCCGGGCTACGTCCCCAACACCGATGACGAGCAGCTCGATCCGAAATGGCAGAAGACCGTGGTGTTCTATCGCACCACTGAAGCGCCGGGCACCATCATCGTCCAGACCAGCGAGCGGTATCTGTATGTGATACAGCCCGGCGGCCGCGCGCTGCGCTACGGTATCGGCGTCGGCCGCGATGGCTTCCAGTGGCAGGGTCTTCTGAAGATCACCCGCAAACAGGAATGGCCGGATTGGACGCCGCCCGAGGAGATGATCCAGCGCCAGCCCTATCTGCCGCGCTGGATGGCCGGCGGCCCGGGCAACCCGCTCGGCGCCCGTGCGCTCTATCTCGGCGGCACGGTCTACCGCATCCACGGCACCAACCAGCCGCAGACCATCGGCACCGCGGTGTCGTCGGGCTGCTTCCGTTTGACCAACCCGGACGTGACCGATCTCTTCGAGCGCATTCCGGTCGGTACCAAGGTTGTGGTCCGGCAGCGTCCGGAAGTCTGATCGTCGTTCTGCCGGGGAGGGGCTCATGGCCAGGTTCATCGGGCGTAATTTCACGACCGGTCTTGTGATCGGTTGCATCATCGCCATCGGCGTCGCGATCGCGGCCTACGCCTACGAGCGCTACGACACCAAGACGCTGAACCGCACCGTGCGCCGCGACGCCGTCTATTGCGGCGTCAACACCGGCCTGCCCGGCTTCTCGGCGCAGGACGACAAGGGCAACTGGTCGGGCTTCGACGTCGACTTCTGCCGGGCCATCGCGGCGGCGATCTTCGACGATCCGAAGAAGGTGAAGTTCGTACCGCTCGACGCCAAGGAGCGGTTCGATGAACTCGGCAAGCGCAAGGTCGACGTGCTGGCGCGCAACTCGACCTGGACCATGTCGCGCGAGACCGAGTACTACCTGCAGTTCGCTGGCGTCTCCTATTACGACGGCCAGGGCTTCATGACGCCGCGTTCGCGCAACAAGCAGTCGGCGCTCGAACTCGACGGCAGCAAGGTCTGCGTGCAGGACGAGACCACGACGGTGCTCAACCTCGGCGACTACTTCCGTGCCAACAACATGAAGTACGAGGAGAAGAAGTTCGCTAAGCTCGACGACGTGTTCAACGCCTATGCGTCGGGCCAGTGCGACGTGCTGACCTCGGACATGTCGCAGCTCTATGCGCTGCGTCTGAAGCTCGGCAAGCCCGGCGAGCACGACATTCTGGCCGACGTCATCTCCAAGGAGCCGCTCGCGCCCGTGGTGCGCCAGAAGGACGACGACTGGTATCTCCTGGTGAAGTGGACGCTGTTCGCGCTGATCAATGCCGAGGAGCTCGGCATCGATTCCAAGAACATCGACGAGGCGATGAAGTCGAAGAAGCCCGACGTGATGCGCTTCGTCGGCACCGAAGGCGACTACGGCGAATGGCTCGGCCTGGAAAAGAACTGGGCGGCGCGCATCATCCGCCACGTCGGCAACTACGGCGAGATCTACGAGCGCAACGTCGGCTCGGGCTCCAAGCTCGGCATCCCGCGCGGCCTCAACCAGCTCTGGAGCAACGGCGGCATCCTGTACGCGCCGCCGATCCGGTAGCCGGACAGCCGAATTCGGCAAAACGAAAGGGCGGCCTTGAAGGGCCGCCCTTTTCGTTTGGCGCGTCTGGTTGGTCAGCCGACGCAGCGGCCGGCGATATGGGCCATCGACGGCACCGTGACCGGGCTGAACGACGACTCGCAGCCGTCCATGATGGATCGCTTGTCGCTCTGTTCGCGGACCGGGCGGGCCGGGTTCTTGACGGGCTGGACCGGCACCCTGCGGGCGACATCGCGCGGCGCGGCCAGCAGGTCGCCCTTGGCGGCCCGGTTGACCTGCTGGGTCGGCAGCGGGTTTGGCGATACCGCGCTGAGGCCCTGGGCGACCGGCAAGGCGACCACGAGGGCAAACGCCACTGCGGCGCAGGAGCCCCAGACGGCCCGGTTCCGGGTCAAACGGCCAAGCGCTGCCGGGGTGGGTTCCAGCCTCGGTGCCGCCGCCGGCCCACGCCGCAAAAACTCAGGAAGCGAGCCGCTCGGCGGCAGATTGTCTGGGGCCAAATTCTGGGCCATGCGATCCTCCGACCACAGTCGCCTGGCCCGGCTCCCCCGTTCCAGGCAGGTTTCGAGAACCCCACCCCATTTCCGCGGTAACAACGTCGGCCGCGATCTGCCGTTCCTGATTTAGTGCGGAAATTTTGCAGCGCACGGGGTCGCGGCACAATTCGACGCTGGCATCGCTTCGCTCGACCTTGGGATAGGCCGGCTCACCGGTTTTCTCTTCCGGGCGGTGGTTTTGCTATGGTTCCGGGCACGACTCGTTTCAGCCGGATTTCTTCCCCGAAATGCCACTGCCTCGCCACTCCTCAGCCCACTCTTGGGGCGCGCTCGCGCCCTTCCAGATCCGCAGCTACCGCTTCCAGTGGCCGGCCGATCTGCTGACGTCCTGGGCGTTCGAGATGGAGACGCTGATCCTCGGCTGGTACATGCTGGTCGAGACCAATTCGGTGGTGATGCTGACGATCTTCGGCGCGCTGCTTTACGTCGGCACGCTGATCGCGCCGCTGGTCGGTGTCTGGAGCGACCGCGTCGGCCATCGCGTGATGCTGACCGGAATGCGCTCGGCCTATGCGTTGGTCGCCGGCACGCTGACGACGCTCGCCTTCACGCACACGCTCAAGCCGGAGATCGTGCTGGTGCTCGCGTTCTTCACCGGTCTGCTGCGGCCTTCCGATATGGGACTGCGCGGCGCCATGATCGCCGACACCATGCCGCCCGGCACGCTGACCGCCGCGATGGGCATCGCCCGCACCACCACGGACACCGCACGCATCTTCGGCTCGCTCACCGGCGCAGGCCTGTTCGCGGCGATCGGCATCGGGCCGAGCTACGTTGCCATCACCACGATCTACGTGATCGGCGCCATCCTGACCTGGAATGCGGTGCGGCCGGATGCGGCGCCGGAAAAGCATGTCGCGGCAGACGCCGATCCCGATGCTCCCGGGACCAAGCTTTCGCCGTGGCGTGAGCTGTGGGAGGGCATGGTGCTGGTCTGGAACACGCCCAGGCTGTTGGCCATCGTCTGGTACGCATTCCTGCTCAACTTCGCGGTGTTCCCGCTGACCAACGGCCTGATGCCCTACGCGGCGCGAGAGATCTTCCATACCGACCAGAAGGGGCTCGGCTACCTGATGGCGAGCGTGGCGCTCGGGGCCTTCATCGGCTCGCTCGGCATGACCCGCTCGGGCATGCGGGTCGAGCTCGCGCAGCTCATGATCGTCGCCGCGGTGGTCTGGCACATTCTCGTGCTGATCTTCGCGCAGACGACGTCGCTCGAGGCCGGCGCCGCCATGCTGGTGCTGTGCGGCTTCGCGCAAAGCCTCACGATGGTGTGCCACACCGTGATCCTGCTTTCGGCGTCGGACCAGCGCTACCGCGGCCGCATCATGGGCGTGCGCATGATGGCGATCTACAGCCTGCCGCTCGGCCTGCTCGTCGCGGGCGGGCTGATCAATCTGATCGGCTACCGCACCACCGCGTCGCTCTATGCCGTCGTCGGTCTCGCCTTCACGGTGCTGATCGCGGTGCGCTGGCGCGCGTCGCTGTGGCAGGCGCGCACCTTTACGGAAGTGCCGGCGACGAGCGGTGGGGGCTGACCGGTCATGGCGAAACGCAAGGTCAAGACACGGCGCAAGAAGACTTCGGGCAGCAAGTCGGAAGGCAAGCGCAAGCGCTGGGCCAACTGGTCCGACGAAAAGCTTCTCGAGCTGCGTTTTAAGGACCTCAACCTCAGCATGCGCGGCACCTGGCTGACCGAGTGCCTGCGCGAGCTCAACCACGAGCTCGCCGACCGCGGCATTCCGATCCGCCCGCATGCGTGGCTGTCGACCGAATGGTTCAGCCCCGAGCATACGCCGGGCATCGCCGTGCCGTTCTATCTCGCGCATCCGCGGCTGATGCGGCTCGAGCGCAAGATGATCATCGACGTCGAAGGCGGCACGCATGCTGAATGCATGCGCATCCTGCGCCACGAGATGGGCCACGTGATGCAGCATTCTTATGCACTTCATCGTGACCGGCGCTGGCGTCGTCTGTTCGGACGATCGTCGACAAAGTATCCAAATTATTACCGCCCCGATCCCGCAAGCAGGAACTTTGTTCAACATTTGCGGCTATGGTACGCGCAAAGCCATCCCGACGAGGATTTTGCCGAAACCTTCGCCGTGTGGCTGACACCGCGATCGAACTGGCGTAAGCGTTACGACGGCTGGCCGGCCTTGAAGAAGCTGCAATACGTCGATGAACTGATGGCGGAGATTGCGGATCGCAAGCCGGTGGTGACACGGCGCAGCGAGCTCGAACCTTTGAAGTCGGTGCGCATGACGCTCGACGAGCATTATCGCAAGAAACTCGAGCACTACTCGGTCGACACGCCGCGCGCCTACGACCGCGACCTGATGCGTATCTTCTCCAACAATCCGCGCCACAGCCATTCGCCGCCGGCCGCGAATTTCATCCGGCATCACCGTTCGGAATTCCGCCAGCTGATCTCGAAATGGACCGGCGAGTATCAGCTCACCCTCGACACCGTGCTCGACGAGATGATCGAGCGCTGCCGCGAACTGAAGCTTCGCGCGGTCGGCCACGAGCGGCAGCTCCGCATCGACTTCACGGTGCTGCTCACCGCCAAGACCGTGCACTCGCTCTACAGCCCGCAGCGGCGGCAGTGGATCGCGCTATGAAAAACTGTCGCGTCCTGCTGCTCACTCATCCGGACCTGGTGCCGCCGGAATCGCTGAAGGGATTCAGCGAGGCGGAGGTCAACGTCTGGAAGACCGAATACGACGTGGTCTCGACGCTCCGCGGCGCCGGCCACGAGGTGAAGCCGCTCGGTGTCGACTCGGAGCTGCGCCCGATCCGCGATGCGATCGAGAGCTTCAAACCGCATGTGGTGTTCAACCTGCTCGAGGAGTTCCACGGCGAGGCGGTCTACGACCACAGCGTGGTGAGCTATCTCGAACTGACCCGCGTGCCCTACACCGGCTGCAATCCGCGCGGGCTGGTGCTGGCGCGTGGCAAGGACCTCGCCAAGAAGCTCGTGCACTATCACCGCGTGCCGACGCCGGCCTTCGCGGTGTTCCCGATGGGCCGCAAGGTCAAGCGGCCGCCGCGGCTCGGCCTGCCGCTGATCGTGAAGAGCCTCAACGAGGATGCCTCGATGGGCATCGCCCAGGCTTCGGTGGTGGAGACCGACGAGGCGCTGGCCGAGCGCGTCACCTTCATCCACGAGCGGATCGGCACTGCGGCGATCGCCGAGCAGTACATCGAGGGCCGCGAGATCTACGTCGGCGTGCTCGGCAACGACCGCCGCCGCGTGCTGCCGATCTGGGAATTGCAGTTCGGCGATCTCGCCTCGGGCACCCGCCCGATCGCGACCGAGAAGGTCAAGCACGACATCGAGTACCAGGCGCGCCACGGCGTCGAGGAGGGGCCGGCCAAGGGGCTCACGCCCGCCATCGCGGCCCGCATCCAGAGCATGGTCAAACGCATCTGCCGCACGCTCGATCTCGACGGCTATGCGCGCATCGACTTCCGCCTCGCCTCCGACGGCACGCCGTATTTCATCGAGGCCAATCCCAATCCGGAAATAGCCAAGGCCGAGGAGTTCGCCCGTTCAGCCCAGCACGACGGGCTGAAGTATCCGGACCTGCTCAACCGCATCATCGCGCTCGGCATGGCCCGGGCGCGCGCGGGCGGGATTGGGGCGTAGGGGCGTTGTCGCGGTTTAGGCATAGCGGCAGCCAAACCCACCGCTGTCATTGCCGGGCTTGACCCGGCAATCCATGAGTCTGCCCGGCAAGGGATATCGTAAGATTTTGGTTCGTTTCGACACCGTATGGGCCACCGGGTCAAGCCCGGGGGTGACAGCTGAGTTTGTGGCGCCGTCGGTGCTCCATATCGAGCCCAGTTGAACTCTACTTGCCGCTTTCTACCCGCCATGCATCCCTTGGCATTGCATCGCGCCGCGCCGGATGCTTTCTCACCGCCGGGTTGGGAACGCTTCATCTCAAGAACACGCCTCAACAATATGGACTTCCTCGGCACCCCGGATATCGGGGCTCTCGCATTTGTCGGCCTGATGGTCGCCTCGCTGGTGACGTCGTTCATCGGCGTGTTCACCGGCGCGGCCGGCGGCATCGTGCTGCTCGGTCTGATGGCCATGGTGATGCCGCCGCTGGCGCTCATTCCGGTGCACACCGTGGTGATGCTGGGCTCGGGCGTCACCCGCACCATGATCATGTGGCGCAACGTGATGCGGCCGGCGGTCATTCCGTTCGTGGTCGGCTCGCTGCTCGGGGCGGCGCTCGGCGCCCGCGTGTTCGTCGCGCTGTCGACCATGTGGCTCGAGCTGATTCTCGGCGTGTTCATCCTGTTCGTGACCTGGATGCCGAAGCTCGGCCGGTTCGGCGCCGAACGCGGCCGCTTTGCTGCCCTGGGATTCATGACCACCTTCCTCGGCGTATTCGTCAGCGCCACCGGCACGCTGCTCGCCCCGTTCATTGCGGCGTCGACGCCGGACCGCCGCGTCCACGTCGCCACCATGGGCGCGCTGATGATGATCACGCACATCGCCAAGATCGCGGCCTTCGGCTTCATCGGCTTCGCCATCGGCAGCTACGTGCCGTTGATGGCCGCGATGATCGCCACCGGCGCGGTCGGCAACTGGGTCGGCGAGGTGGCGCTGCTGAAAACCAGCGAGAGAAGCTTCCGCGTCGTGCTGCAGGTGGCGTTAACGCTGCTCGGCCTGCAGCTGTTGTGGCGCGCGGCGCAGAGCGCCGGGCTGATCTGACATCAACAAGTTCCGCGATTTTGCGCCACGACGCGAAGGCGCGCCGCGCCGGCGTTAAGGTTAGCCGCGCGACTTTACGTTAATTCGCGATGATCCCCGCAAGCATGCTCGGCGGCGCTAAGAGAAGGTCCGCGGAAACCCAGCATGGATCGGCATTTTGAGGGGGCCTTCGCATGCGTAAGAACCAGATCATTCTCGACGAAGCGGCGCGCTCGGTGCGTCGCACATTTGTCGGCTCGCTCGCCGGCAGCGCAACGATGCTCGGTGTGATCGGCGCCGCCGGCGCCTATGGCATGCCGGAACGTCTCAGCGCGCATTCGCTGTCGACGGCGCTGACGACCTTGCAGATCAAGCTGACGCCGATGGTCGACGCCGCGCAGCCCGCGGTCGAGCGCGCCGCGGTCGTCGCCGACAACTTCAAGAAGCGGGTGCAGTCAGTCCAGATCGAATCCGACGACGAGGTCATTCTTCAGGTGCCGCGCGTGATGCTGGCTTCGGCCGGTCCGGTGCGGACCGCCGAGCCGTCGCGGGTGCAGGAACTTTCGGCGCCCGTGAGCCAGCCGGTCGCGCCGCCCGACGACGTCATCGCCATGGCGAGCGATCCGGTGGCCGCTCCGGCGGCTGAGAAGCCCGTTGCGGTCGCAATCGAGAAGCCCGCCGCGAAGCCCGTGGTGGCCGAGCAGCCCATGTTCGAAAAGCCCGCGCCCGTCGAGGCCGCGAAGCCCGTCACCGTCGCAGTCGAGAAACCCGCTTCCGTCCCGGCCGAGAAGCCGGAGCCGGCTCCCATGGTCACCGCGGCGCTGACCGCGCCCGCGAAGTCCGAGCCGGTCAAATCCGAGCCGGTCATGCCGGTGCCGCCTGCTCCGCCACGCACCATGCCGGGCGCGATGCCCGGCGTGGCCAGCGCGCCGTCGGCGCTTCCCGCGCCGCTGGTTTTCGAGCAGCCCGAGCTCGACAAGATCAAGCCGCTCGCCGAGATGCCGAAGCTCGAATTGGTCGAGCCGCCCAAGGCGGTCGAAGCGCCGGCCAAACCTGAATCGTCCAAGCCTGAAGTGTCTAAGCCCGAAGCGTCCAAGCCCGAGCCGAAGAAGCCTGCGCCGCAGAAGGCCGTATCCGAGATCGTCGCGCCGGTCGCGGCCCAGCTCGAGCCGCCGAAGGTCGTCGCGTCGCTCGCGGCGGATCTGCCGAAGGCGGTCGAGGCCCCTGCGGCGAAGCCTGTTGAGAAAGCTGCCGAAACCCCGGCGGAGAATCCCGCCATGGCGGCGATGGCGAGCGCCGCCACCGAGATGCCGGCTGAGGAATATCCGAAGTCCGTGATGATCCATCTGCCGGTGCCGAAGCCGCCGTTGACCCCCGCGCAGCTGCTCGACCTGCGCGACGCGGACTACGACAAGGCCGAGAAGTGCCTGGCCCAGGCGGTCTATTTCGAGGCGCGCGCCGAGCCGGTGCGCGGCCAGCAGGCGGTGGCGCAGGTCGTGCTCAACCGCGTGTTCTCGCCGTACTATCCCAAGGACGTCTGCTCGGTGGTCTATCAGAACGCCCAGCGGCACCTGGCCTGCCAGTTCACCTTCGCCTGCGACGGCAAGCCCGAGGCGATCCGCGAGCGCGGCGCCTGGGCGCGCGCCAACCGCATCGCCAAGCAGGCGCTCGACGCCAAGGTCTGGCTGCCCGAGGTCGCCAAGGCCACGCACTACCACGCGACCTATGTGCATCCGAGCTGGATCAGCGACATGAAGGTGATGGTGAAGACCGGCGTGCACATCTTCTACCGGCCGCGCAACTGGGGCGACGGCTCCAATGAGAAGGGCTGGGGCACGCCGAGCGCGGCCGCCGCCGCGGCGCCGATGCCGTCGTCGCACAAGAAGAAGTCGTAGGCCCGCAGGCCTACTGGCGCCTCCCGCCGGGCTGTCCTAACGTTTGCTCCCGATAAGCGCGTTTATGCGCGCCTTCGCCGCGCTATGGACAGGGAGGAAAACGTCATGGCCAAATTCACCTGGGACCACATCCACATCCGCACGCCAGATCCGGAGGCGACGGCGCAGTGGTTCGAGAAGATGCTCGGCGCGGAGGTCATCCGCAGCATGCAGCAGGGCGCGCCGCGCATCGACATGAAGATCGGCGGCGCCAACGTGTTCCTCGCCCCGACGAAAGCCGGCGACGGCGTCGCCTCGCCGCCGCAGACGCCGTACCAGGGCCTCGACCATTTCGGCCTGTCGGTGACCGGCATCGACGCCATCGCGGCCGACCTCAAGGCCAAGGGCGTGAAGTTTACCCGCGAGCCGACCACGGTGCGGCCGGGCACCCGGGTCTGTTTCATCGAGGGGCCGCAGGGCGTGTCGATCGAGTTGCTCGACCGCACGGTCTGACGCCAAAGTGACCAAGGTGAACGGGGCCAAGGACCACAACCGGTCTACACGATGAGCCTGCGCGACCTTATCTTTGGGCGGAGTTCAAGGAGCCAGATCATGGACACCAAGACCTATCCGGTCACCCATTCCGAGGCCGAGTGGCGGAAGATCCTGTCGCCCGAGCAATTCCACATCATGCGCGAGCACGGCACCGAGCGGCCGGGCAGCTGCGCGCTCAACTTCGAGAAGCGGGCCGGCACGTTCTTCTGTGCCGGCTGTGAGCAGGCGCTGTTCAAGTCCAAGAAGAAATTCGAGAGCGGCACCGGCTGGCCGAGCTTCAACGATCCCGAGGCCGGCGCCATCGAGGAGACCGTGGACAAGAGCTACGGCATGGTCCGCACCGAGGTGCATTGCAGCCGCTGCGGCAGCCATCTCGGCCACGTGTTCCCGGACGGCCCGCCGCCGACCGGATTGCGCTACTGCATCAACGGCGTGGCGATGAACTTCAAGCCGGAGTGACGCTCCGGCGCCACGGCGCGAAACCATCAGGCCTCGGGATACCTCTCCCGAGGCCTTTGTTTATCCGGGGCTTTATCGCGCAGGCCTGTGCCGGCGGAGGGACGGTCGCCTGCGGCTTGGTCCGGGTGGTATCAATTTTGCCAGACTTATTTGCTGCTGCATGCGTCAGCGCCTGGATTGAGCAGAGGGCACGACCGTGAACGACACGACCGCAATGAACCGCAATCCCAACGGCGGCAAGCACAAGCAGTTCGAGCAGGTCGCCCTGGTGCTCCAGGGCGGCGGGGCGCTGGGGTCCTACCAGGCCGGCGTCTATCAGGCGCTCGCCGAGCACGATCTGCATCCGGACTGGGTCGCGGGCATCTCGATCGGCGCCATCAACTCGGCGCTGATCGCCGGCAATCCACCCGGCAAGCGCGTCGAGCGGCTGCGCGAATTCTGGGAGACCATCACCGAGCCGACGCTGGGCGTGCCCTATTTCAAGTCGCTGGAGATCAACAACGCCTACACCCGCCAGGCGCTCAACCAGGCCTGGGCCACCAACATCCTGCTGTTCGGCGTGCCGGCCTTCTTCGTGCCGCGCGTGCCGCCGCCAGTGCTGTGGCCGAGCCAGCATCCCGGCAAGGCGAGCTACTACGACACGTCTCCGCTCATCGCCACGCTCAATCGCCTCGTGGATTTCGACCTGCTCAACGCCGGGGCCATGCGCTTCAGCGTCGGCGCCGTGCAGGTCGACACTGGAAACTTCGCCTATTTCGACACCGCGCATCCGCACGAGAAGATGAAGATCCGCGCGGAGCACGTCCTGGCGAGCGGGTCGCTGCCGCCGGGATTCCCGGCGACCATGGTCGACGACAAGTATTACTGGGACGGCGGCCTCGTCTCCAACACGCCGTTGCAATGGGTGCTCGACAGCCGGCCTCGGCATGACCGGCTGGTGTTCCAGGTCGATCTCTGGAATGCGCGGGGCATGGTGCCCAAGGACCTGATCGGCGTCGAGGTGCGCCAGAAGGAGATCCAGTATTCGAGCCGCACCCGCGCGGCGACCGACCAGTACAGATACACGCAGAAGCTCCGGATCGCGGCCGCCAACCTGCTCAGCAAGCTTCCGGAGGATCTCCGCAACAGCGAGGACGCCAGGCTGCTGGCCACCGAGGCCAACAACAAGGTCTGCAACATCGTGCACCTGATCTATCGCGCCCGCGCCTACGAAGGCATCGCCAAGGACTACGAGTTCTCCCGGCGGACGATGGAGGAGCACTGGAAGAGCGGTTACGAGAACGCGTCGCAGACGCTCTCGACGCCCGGCATCATGGAACTGCCCGACCGGCAGGAGGGCGTGAAGGTGTTCGACGTCTGCAAGGGCGACTAGCGCATGTCCCGGAAAAGTGGGTACCGGTTTTCCGAAAAGGACATGCGCCGCTAAAAAGCCAATCAGGCTTCGGGGGCGATCTGAACCAGGAGCGTACGTCATGAAAGAGAACGAGGTCCGGCAGCGGGCATTTGCGATGCCGCTGACCAGTCCGGCCTATCCGATCGGTCCTTACCGTTTCATCAACCGCGAGTACCTCGTCATCACCTACCGCACCGATCCGAAGAAGCTGCGCGAGCTGGTGCCCGAGCCGCTTCAGATCGACGAGCCGCTGGTCAAGTTCGAGTTCATCCGCATGCCCGACTCGACCGGGTTCGGCGACTACACCGAAAGCGGTCAGGTCATCCCGGTGTCGCTCAAGGGCCGCAAGGGCGGCTATTCGCACTGCATGTTCCTCAACGATCATCCGCCGATCGCAGGAGGCCGCGAGCTGTGGGGCTTCCCGAAGAAGCTCGCCGAGCCGACGCTGCGCGCCGAGATCGACACGCTGGTGGGCACGCTCGACTACGGCAAGATCCGCATCGCGACCGGAACCATGGGCTACAAGCACACGGCCCTGGATCATGCCGCCGTGGCGGCGTCGCTCGCCGCGCCGAATTTCCTGCTGAAGATCATGCCGCATGTCGACGGCACGCCGCGCATCTGCGAACTGGTCGAGTACGAGCTATTGGATATCTCGCTCAAGGGCGCCTGGACCGGCCCGGCGGCGTTGAATCTGGTGTCGCACGCCCTGGCGCCGCTCGCCGAGCTGCCGGTGCTCGAGGTCGTGTCCGGCACCCACATCATCGCCGACCTGACGCTCGGTCTCGGCAAGGTCGTGCACGACTATCTGGCTTGAGCACGCCGCTCTGATTGACGGACGGGCCGCCATCGCGGGATTCACCGCGATGAGAGGCGCGGGGGGTAACCATTGATTAACACAAAAAACAAGCCATCACGAATTTGCTATGTCAATTGACAGTCTTCAACCAAGCGCTCACTCGTCACGGCCATAATCCGCCCGGCGGGGACTTCGTGGAGCCCACGCCGAGCGCGGTGCACAGCTTGAAACCCGACCTGACACGCCCGGCAAACGGCGCCGCGCAAAACGATGCTCGTGGGGACGCCCCAACGGCACGGCGTCATTTGCGGGCAGAGCATTGGCTGATGATCTGCGGCCTTTTGCTCATGGGCGCCGTTCTCGCCGGCGCCGCCGGCATCATCGCGAATCTCCATCATCGTTCCATGACCTCGCATGCCCGCGAGCTGGAAAACACGGCGCGGATTCTTGCCGATCAAACCGAGCGCGCGTTCGAGACCGTTCGCCTGATGCAGGCTGGGTTGGTCGAGCGGGTGAATGATCTCAATGTCGCTTCGGCCGAAGATTTTGAGCGGGCGATGTCGGGCTATCACAATCATCTGATGCTCAAGGACAAGCTCGGCAACTGGCCGCACGTCGGATCGCTGTCGTTGTTCAATTCCCGGGGCAAGCTGTTCAATTTCTCGCGCTTCTGGCCGCTTCCAGATATCGACGTCACCGATCGAGACTTTTTCCAGGCGCTCAAATCAGATCCGAAACGAACCTTCTTCCTGGGTGAGCCAGTCCAGAATCGAGCGACGGGTTCCTGGACCATTCACCTTGCACGCAGGATTTCCGGCCCGAACGGCGAATTTCTTGGCCTGGTTTCGGGCGCGATGGAGATGAGCTACTTCAACAGCTATTTCGGCAGCCTTCGGCTCGAGAGCGGCAGCACGATCTCGCTCCTCCGTGATGACGGCGCATTGCTTGCAAGCTTTCCCGATTTCGATCTGTCACAGGCCCGCTCCGACAAACGGCGGGCCGCGCTCCTCAACGTCATCAGCCAGGCGAAGGATGGCATTTACCAGGGCTCCCTCGCCAGCGACGGCGTGCAGCGTCTGGTCGTAGCGCGAAAGCTCACGCAGTACCCATTCGTCATTGCCGCAACTCAGTCACTCGATCAGGTTCTTGCCGAGTGGCGCAGCGCGGCCGTCTACATTTCCATCGCGTCCGGCCTGTTGATCACGGTGATCGGTGTTGTTGTCTATCTCGGCATTCGGCAACTTAAGAATCTTGCGGCTCTCTTGAAGGCGCATGCCGACCAGAATCAGAAAATACAGCTCGACGCGGCCATCAATAACATGCCGCAAGGCTTGGTGATGTTCGACGATTCGGAACGAATCGTCCTGTGCAACAGCCGCTATGTCGAGATGTACGGGCTGTCGCCCGAGATCGTGAGGCCCGGCTGCAGCTTCGACGATCTGACTTCGCACCGGCATCAAACCGGATCGCTGGTCGGCGACCTTGACCAGCACCGCCGGAAAATCCGGGAGAGCGTGGTCAACAAGACGGCCTGTGAGTTCATCATACCCACCAGCGATGGCCGCTTGATCAGGACGGTGAACACGCCGCTGGCGTCCGGCGGGCGGATCGTCACACACGACGACATTACCGAACGTCAAAACACGTTGCTGGAACTCGAGCGAACTCACGCATTCCTGAATACGATTATCGAGAACGTGCCGGTCACGATCTACGTCAAAGACGCACGCGATGGCCGCTACATTCTTGTCAACCAGGCGGCCGAGAAACTGTGGGGCAGGTCGCGAAACGAGGTCTTGGGGAAAACCTCCCGCGGCATGTTCCCGCCGGCGACCGCCGCCGCAATCGAGGCGCGAGATCAGGATCTCCTCGACAACAGCGAGCAGGCGCTCAGTCATGCCATGCATCGGCTCGAAATGCCGAACGGCAATACTCATCTGGTTACTTCAAAACGATTGACGATATTCGATGAGAACAACCAGCCACGATATCTGCTCGGCGTTATCGAAGACATAACCGATCGCGAGCGCGCCAACGAGAAGATTTCCTTCATGGCGCACCATGATTTGCTGACGGGTCTCGCCAACCGGGCTCTGCTCAAGGAGAGAATCGAACAAGCACGGGCGCGTCTGCAGCAGCGCGGCGAGCCATTCTCGATCCTTCTGCTCGATCTCGATCATTTCAAAGACGTCAACGACACCCTGGGGCATCATGTCGGCGACGCCCTGCTGAAGGCCGTCGCGGAGCGGCTGCAATCCGCGCTCTGCGAGACCGATGTGCTGGCACGCCTGGGCGGCGACGAGTTTGCCATCCTGCAGGCGGGGTCGGCGGACCCGCACGCAGCGGCCAGTGCTCTCGCTGACAAGATTCTGGCGGTCGTTGGCAAGCCGTACGAAATCGAAGGTTCGAGCATAACGGTCGGGACCAGCATCGGCATCGGACTGGCGCCGCGCGATGGGACCGAGCCAAATGATCTGATGAAGAAGGCGGATCTGGCGCTCTACCGGCAGAAAGCCGAGGGCCGCAACGGCTATCGGTTTTTCGATGTCCAGATGATGATCGAAGTCGACGCGCGGCATCGGCTCGGAAACGAGTTGCGCAACGCAATCGACAACGGCGGCCTGGATCTCCACTACCAGCCCATCATCGATACCGCATCCCGAAGATTGTGCGGCGTGGAAGCGCTCGTTCGCTGGCAGCGCCCGGGTCTGGGCTACATTCCTCCGGATCAATTCATCCCGCTGGCGGAGGAGAGCGGCTTGATTGTACCGCTGGGCGATTGGGTCTTGCAGAAGGCATGCAAGGATGCGGTGAGCTGGCCCGCTGACGTAAAGGTGTCGGTCAATTTGTCGCCGGTGCAATTCAAGAAGGCCAATCTCTTTGACGTCATCTTGTGCGCGCTTGTCGAATCCGGGCTGCCGCCCGAGCGGCTGGAGCTGGAATTGACCGAGTCGATCCTGATCGAAAATCACGTGGAAATCCTGCCGACGATCCGGCAACTCAAGAATCTGGGCGTCTCGATCGTTCTCGATGATTTTGGCACCGGCTATTCGTCGCTGCACTATTTGACCATGTTCCCCTTTGACAAGATCAAGATCGACAAGTCCTTCGTCCGCGACATGACGAAGCGCGCGGAGTGTGCGGCCGTCATATCGGCCGTCTTGACGCTCGGGCGGATTCTCGAAATCTCGATCACGGCGGAAGGGATTGAGACAGAACAGCAGTTTGAAGCGCTGCGCGCGGCCGGCGTGAACATGGCCCAGGGCTATCTGTTCGGCAAAGCCTGTCCTGGACCCGAGCTCAATTTTGGCCAGTTCGCCAAGGGCAGCGCGGCGGGTCGTACGGCGGACGCGGCGGCCTGAAGGAGTCATGAGCCGGAATTTGAAATGCGCCCCGCGATGCCTGTTTTGGAAACCGAATCATGAATGAAACATTGGCCCGGATTGACGACCTCGATGAGTTGATCGCGGACAAGGCCATTGGGCATCGTGCCGACGCGCTGCGACGCATTACGGACCTCTTTGTGTCCACGTCCGGGCAGATATCGGACGATCAGGTCGCGCTGTTCGACGACGTGATGGGGAAGCTCGTCCGGGAAATCGATGCCTCCGCCCGGGCCGCGTACAGCGCCAGGATGGCGTCGCTGCCCGACACGCCGCCGCAGGTCGTCCGGACGCTGGCGCTGGACGACAATATTGAAGTGGCCGAACCGATTCTTGCGAATTCAGAACGCCTCGACGAAGCAACGCTGGTCGAGGGGGCGAAAACAAAGAGCCAGGGGCATCTTCTCGCTATTTCCCGGCGCAGCAGTCTGTCGGAGGCTGTGACCGATGTGCTGGTGGATCGCGGCAACCGGGAAGTGGCTTTGAGCACGGCGGGCAATCACGGCGCCAGGTTTTCGGAACAGGGATATTCGACCCTGGTCCAAAGGGCCGAGGCGGATGGGGATCTGGCGGCGCAGGTGTGGGCGATGCCGGCTATTCCGCGCCAGCATCTCTTGAAGTTGTTTTCGGATGCATCCGCAGCCGTTCAATCGAGGCTTTGCGATGTCGACAGCAACAAGGCTGCTCTCATTCGCACCATGGTCTCGAAAGCCTCCGAGCAGATTCAGGCAAAATCGCGGGAGGATTCGCCCGTCTATGCGGCCGCAGAGGCGTCGGTCAGAGCGCTGCATGCGTCTGGCCAACTATCTGAAGCCCGGTTGGCGGATTTTGCGAATGCAGGAAAATTCGAAGAGGCGGCCATTGCGCTGTCGATTCTATGCGGACTGCCCATCGGTTCTGTCGAACGCGTATTCCTGCTGGGGGAATGGGGACACATTCTGGTGCTGGCCAAAGCCATCGGCGCATCGTGGGACACTGTGAGGGCGCTTCTGAAATTGAAGCTCAACCCTGCGAAGGACTCCGGCGCGGAACTGGAATCGCTGTATCGAAAATTCACATCCCTGACGCCGGGTACGGCGGCCAGGATCATGCAGTTCTATGAGCTACGGGCGCGCGCAGCGGTGGCAAAAGCCAAGCGCTGAGCGCACCACCGCAGGCCTGACGCCGAGGCGTCAAACTACTCAGTTTGAGGTCATCGCTCGAACACCAGGACCGCGTTGTTCGACGGCATCTCGACCAGTTCGATGAAGCGAAGCTTGTTCGCATTGGCGAGCTTCCGCAAATCCGCCGTGTCGCGCACGCCCCACGCCGGATCGCGGCTGCGCAGGCTCTGGTCGAACGCCGCATTGCTCGGCGCGTTGTGCGCGCCGTCGCGGCGGAACGGGCCATAGAGGAACAGCCGCCCGCCGGGCGCGAGATGCCGGGCAGCGCCGGCGAACAGGCCTTCCGCCACCGCCCACGGCGCGATGTGGATCACGTTGGCGCAGAACATCGCGATGAACGATTCCGGCAGACCGCGCTCGCGCAGTTGCCAATCCGGCTTGCTGGCGTCGAGCGGCACCGGCGCCCGAACGTCGGCGATCTTGGCGTGCTCACGCCACGCCGCGATGCTGCGCAGGTGACTGTCGTTGAGGTCGGTCGGCCACCAGACGATGCCGGGCAGGCGGCTTGCGAAGGCCACGGCATGCTGGCCGGTGCCGCTGCCGATTTCGAGCACGTCGCCGTTGCGGCCGCGGAGAAAGCCTTCAAGCACCGGCGCGATCGCCGCGTGATTGCGGTGGAACGCCGCGGCGTCGAGGCGCCCGTCTTCCGGCGGCGCGCCGTCCTTGCCAAACTCGACCACAAACTCAGGCATCTTTCACACGTCCTTTTACGCCACCACGCCGTCCCAGCCACCGTCATGGGCGATGACCTGGCCCGTGACGTAATGCGACGCATCGCTGGCGAGGTAGATCACAAGCCCCACAAGATCGTCAGGCACGCCGCGATGCTTCATGGCGATGCGGGCGTGGATCGCCTCTTCGAAGATGCGCATATCGTCCGCCGTCGAGGCCGCGCGGCGTTCGGCGCCCAATGCCGTGCCGCCATGCCATCCCGGCGCGATCGCGTTGCTGCGGATCTTTTCCGGCGCGTATTCGGCCGCCACCTGCCGGGTGAAGCCGATCACACCGGCCTTCGCGGCCGAATAGCTGATCGAGCCTGCCGGTGAGCCCGGCCAGAAGCCGCGCAAGCCTAAGACCGAGGAAATGTTGATGATCGAGCCCGGGCCCGGCAGCATCAGCGCCAGCGCCTTGCGCGTCGTCAGGAACACGCCGCGCAGGTTGATCGCCATCAGCCGGTCCCAGTCCGCCACGCTGTATTCGTGGGTGCGCATGGCGTTGGTGTTGATGCCGGCGTTGTTGATGAGGATGTCGACGCGGCCGTAGGTCGCCTCGATCTCCTTCCACAACTGGTCCACGGATTTCTCGTCGGCCACGTCCACATGGGCCGGCTCGGCCTTGCCGCGCGACTGCTTGGCGAGCGAGGCGGTCTCGTCGGCGCCGGCGAGGTTGCGGTCGGCGCAGACCACCGTTGCGCCAAACGCGGCAAGGCCGAGCGAAAAGGATCGGCCGAGACCGTTGCCCGCGCCGGTAACCACGGCGACCTTGCCGTCGAGGCGGAACAGGTTCTCGAACATGCGATGACGGCCGCCGTTTGGATGTTCACGCGCAAGGAATTTCAGTATTCATGCCACGGGCCAGCCGGGCTCGCCAGCGCGGCCGGGCAGAGCAGGGGCGCGTTGTTGTCGGGGAGTGGGAATGGCCAGGCGTTTTCAGGTGGTGATCGTGGGGGGCGGGCCGGTCGGCGTGGCGCTCGCCGTGCAGCTCGGCATGCGGGGCGTGACCTGCGGGCTGGTCGAAACCCGCACGGACTCGGGCCGCATCCCCAAGGGCCAGAACCTCACCCACCGCACGCTCGAGACGTTCTACTTCATGGGCCTGGTCGATGAGCTGCGCGCCGTGCGGCTAATGCCGCCGGGTTTCGCGATCGGCGAGATCACCACCTATCGCGACCTCAACAGCCCGTATTTCCACGCGCCGCAGGGCCGCTCCATGGTCCACGACTATTACTTCCAGCGGAACGACCGGCTGCCGCAATACCAGATGGAGAAGGTGCTGCGCGCCAAGATGGACGCGCTGCCCGGCGTCGAGGCGCGCTTCGGCTGGACCGCGAAGACCGTCGAGCAGGATCATGACGGCGTGCGGGTCGCGATCGAGAAGGGTTCTGAGAAGGAAACCTGGGAGGCCGACTACGTGGTCGGCTGCGACGGCGGCCATTCGCTCGTCCGCGAGCAGATCGGCATCACGCGCAGCGGCACCGACTTCGACGAGCTGATGGCGCTGGTGGTGTTCCGTTCGAAGGAATTCCACGAAGGCCTGAAGCAGCGCTATCCGGAGCGCTCGACCTACCGGGCGATGCACCCCGAGCTGAAGGGCTACTGGAAGTTCTTCGGTCGCATCGACGTCGGCGAAGGCTTCTTCTTCCACGCGCCGGTGCCGAAGAACACCACGCGCGAGAACTTCGATTTCACCAAAATGCTGCACGAGGCCGCGGGCTTTCCGTTCAAGGTCGAGTACGACCATGTCGGCTTCTGGGACCTGCGCGTCGCGGTCGCGGACAAATACCAGGTCGGCCGCTGCTTCATTGCGGGCGATGCCGCCCACAGCCATCCGCCCTATGGCGGCTTCGGCCTCAACAACGGGCTCGAGGACGCGGTCAATCTCGGCTGGAAGCTCGCGGCGAAGCTGCAGGGCTGGGGCGGCGATACGTTGCTGGAATCCTACAGCGACGAGCGCCGGCCGATCTTCTACGAGGTGGCCGAGGACTTCATCGCCAAGCGCATCCGTATCGATGGCGCGTTCCTCGACCGCTACAACCCGGACCGCGACAAGGCCGAGTTCGAGCGCGCCTGGAAAGACAAAGAAACCGACATGGACACCCGCGCCCAGGTCTATGAGCCGAACTACGAGGGCTCGCCGGTGGTGTTCGGCCCGCCGGGCGGCAAGTCCACCGCTCACGGCGTGCACGTGTTCAAGGCGCGCACCGGGCATCATCTGGTGCCGCAGAAGCTCACGTCAGGGCGGGATGTGTTCGAGGAGCTCGGGCCGGGCTTCACGCTGCTGGCGTTCGGCGCCGACGATGCCGCGGTGAAGGCGTTCGAGGATGCGGCCGCGGCGACGAAGGTGCCGCTGAAGGTGGTGCGCGATACTTACGCCGATGGCCGGACCAAATACGAGACGCAGATGATCCTGGTCCGCCCGGACCAGTTCATCGCCTGGACCGGCGACAAGGCACCGGACAACGCCAGCCATGTGATGCACACGGTTGCGGGCCGCGGCCCGGTGATGTGAGCGGTTGAGCTAGCGCGCCGGCGTATCCGAAGCGGTGCACGCCGCAGCCTTCGGTGTGCAGGCGATACCGACATTGGAGCACGACACCGCGCCGTCGGCTGCGCGCACGCAGGTGCGGCAGCCGTCGGACCATTCGCGGCAGGTGGCGGATGGCGGCGTGAGCGGACTGGCATCGGCCGGCGCCTGAACCGGCGCGGGCTCCGTCTTTGGCTCGAGCGGCAGATCGGCCGCGAGCGCCGGCGCGATCGAGATCAGCGCCGCCGCGATCAAGAAGCATCTCACGCCATCGCCCATGGCGTCACTCCGTTCAGATCTTCGGGAAGCCGAAGACGTCCGCCGGATTGTCCACGAAGATCAGCTTACGCGTCTTCTCGTCCGGCACCCAGTCCAGCACCTGATCGAGCAGCGCGATGTCATTGGGCATCGGCTTGAAGTACTGCGGATGCGGCCAGTCCGAGCCCCACAGCAGCCGGTTCGGCGCGTGCTCGACGAGCTTCTTAACCAGCGGATCGGTGTCCGAGAACGGGAAGTTGTCCTGCTTGGAGATGCGCGGCGACAGCTTCAGCCAGCAGCGGCCGGTGTCGAGGCATTGCAGCACGAACTTGAAACCGTCGCCGTTGATGCCCTTGGCCGGATCGACGCCGCCCATGTGCTCCAGCACGAACTTGCCGGGCGTCTTGAGGATGTGCGGCTTCCAGGCGTCCATCTGCGCTTCGTCGGCGCGATGCAGGTAGTGCATCGACCAGCCGCGTTCGGTGGTGCGGGCGACCATTTTCTGGTCGATCTCCTTGGTCAGCCGCCAGGTGATGCGGTAGCCGACCACGCCGGACTTGGTAAGGATATCGAGTTCGCCGTCGGTGATGTGCGGCCACGGCACGATCACCGAACGGATGCGGTCGCCGAGCCGGTTCTGCGCGTGCAGCGCGATCTCGTAGTTGTGCTCGTACATCATCGACAGCACGTGCAGCCCGCGCGACAGCCCCAGCGCGTCCTGCATCTTCAGCCAGTCCTCGATCGGCGTGTCCTCGAACTGCAGATGGCTGAACACGTGGTTCGGCTTCAGCGTGAACTGCTGCTGCGGCCCGATGAAATGGAAATGGCAGTCGGTGGCGCCGGGCGGCAGCTTCAGCTTCGGCTTGGGATAGTTGCGGTCGATCTTCGGCGAGAACGGGCGGGTGTCGGGAGCAGGGGAGGTCGTGGTGTTCATGGTGTTTCCAGGTGTTGCAGCTTGTGTCCCGGGCGCAGCGCACCGCGAAGTGGCGCGCCGCAGACCCGGGACACGTGGGGAGAAAGCAGTGCTAGTTACTCATTGGTCACTTTGATATTCGCCTTCTGCATCACGTCGGTCCATTTCGCGGTCTCGTCGTTCAGGAACTTCGTGAACTCCTCCGGCGTGCTGCCGTTGGCCTCGGAGCCGAGCTCGGCGAGCCGCTCGAACACCTCGCGCCGGCCGAGCGCAATGCGGATTGCGGTGCTGAGCTTGCCGACCACATCGGGCGGCGTGCCCTTTGGCGCGAACACGCCGTTGAAGGTGACGCCCTGCACGTCGGGCAGGCCCGCCTCGGCGATCGTCGGCACGTCGGGGATCGCGGGCGCGCGCTTGGGCCCGAGCACCGCGAGCGCGCGGAGCTTGCCGGACTCCAGATGCGCGCGCGAATCCGTGAGCTGCATGAAGCCGACGTCGACATGGCCGGCCATCAGGTCGTTGATCGCCGGCGCGTTGCCGCGATAGTGCACCTCGGTCCAGGTGATGCCGGTCTTGAGCTTCAAGAGTTCGGCCATGAAGTGGTTGATGCTGGCGCCGCTCGAGGTGGCGAGCGTCAGCTTGCCGGGGTTCTTCTTCGCGTACTCGATCAGCTCGCTCACGGTCTTCACCGGCAGCTTCGGCGTCACCAGCAGCACGTTGGTCGCGACCGCGAGCCCGCTCACCGGCGCAAAGGCCTGGTCCCAGCGATACGGCGGCTTCGGCATGGTCATGGGTCCGAGCAGGATCGAGGCGTTGGAGCCGACGAACAGCGTGTGGCCGTCGGGCGCCGAGCGCGCCACGTATTCGCCTGCGATCAGGCCGCCGGCGCCCGGCCGGTTCTCGATGATGATCGGCTGGCCGAACACGTCGCCGATGCCGGATTGCAGGATGCGCGTCGAGATGTCGACATTGCCACCGGCCGCGTAGGGCACCACGAAGGTGATCGGCTTCGACGGAAACTGCTGCGCGGCCGCGGGCGCCGCGGCGAGCAGCATCAATCCGAGCAGCCAGTGGGTTGCGCGCATCGTGTCCTCCCGTTCTTGTTATCGCGGGCGGACGGTACGGCGAGAGCGTGGGCCGGACAAGATGGGCAGCCTAGAATGGCTTCAATGTCTCCCGCACATGCTCGACCGAGGGCGTGCCGTCGAAGGTGTGCGCCACGAGCTTGCGCCATTCCTGCCAGTCGGCACTGCCGTAGAAATCCTTGGTGTGGTTCTCGACCGTCTCCCAGGTCAGGAACAGCCGGTAGCGGCTGGGCTTCTCCACCGAGCGCTGCAGCGACATCGCCTTGCAGCCCTTGGCGCGCTTGAAGTAGGGCGCGGCCTTGGCGACGCCGGCCTCGAACTCGGCCTCCTGGCCTGCCTTGACGTCGATCTGGGCGATTTCGAGAAACATGCGCGGCTCCTGTGTTCCGTGGAGCGGGATTCCGCCCGGCTTTCGTTGCGCGCGTCAAGGCGGTAGCCTCCGCCGATGCCTGCCTCGCAACTCGTCTTCTTTCTGGTCTGGCTCGTCGTCGCGCTCGCGGCCGGCGCTGCGCTCTATGTCGCGTGGCAAAGGCTTTACGCGCGCAAGGGGCAGCGAACACCGTGAGCAGTGTGGGCCCGTCGGTTTTCATCCATCTTCACGGCAGCCCGGCCGAGGCGGCCGGTCTCGGCGCCGCCGCGGAGCGTGAGCTGCGGCAGCTCAAGCGCAAGCTCGGCCCGCTGGCGTCCGTGCTGGTGCACACGCCGCTCGCCGTTCCAGGCCAGGACCCGCTGCTGGTCGCGCAGGACGCGCGCCTGCTGCTCTGTCAGATTTATCTCCCCGATGACGCCGCGCTGGCGTCGGCCGGCGAAGCCATTGCGGCCAGCTTTGCCGGGCTCGCGGCATGGAAGGGCGTCCACGATGTGCACGCCCATGCGATGACCACCGAATGGCTGAAGAACGGTAGCCCCGAGGATTCCCGCGCACCGACCGAAGCGGTGTCGTTCTTCGTGCAGTATGACGGCCCGGCCGAAAATCCCACGGCGTTCCACGCCTACTATCGTGCGCACCACGTGCCGATCGTGTTCCGGATGCCCGGCATCCGCAGCGTCACCTACTATCTGCCGGCGGGCATCAAGCCGCCGCCGGTCGGCCGCGCCGTCGAACGGCTGCAGATCGTGCAGGCCGTGTTCGATTCCGCGGACGATTTCGTGAAGATGCGCCAGTCAGCGGAGCGCAAGGAAGGCCTGCGCGATTTCGACAACTATCCGAAGTTCGAAGGCGCGGTGACGCATCAGGTCATGCAGAGCCGCCGCTTCGATTGAGCGGGTCGGCGACAGGGATATCGGAGACGGCACGATGCGTTTTGTCTTTGCACTCGTCGCAGTCGTCGCGGCGCTTTTCGCGGGCGCCGTGGCCGACGCGGCGGACTACCCGGCCAAGCCGATCCGCGTCATTGTGCCCTACGCCGCGGGCAGCACCGGCGAGGCCGCGCTCCGCGTCATCGCCAACGCGGTCGAGCCGAGGCTCGGCCAGCCGATCATCATCGAGACGCGCCCCGGCGCGGCCGGCAATCTCGGCGCGGCCTTCGTCGCCAAGTCCGATCCCGACGGTTACACGCTGCTGCTCGGCGCCACCAACAACTTCGCCATCAACCAGCATCTCTATCCGAACATCGGCTTCGATCCGCTCACGGCCTTCGAGCCGGTCGGCATCCTGGTCGAGCTGCCGTTCTTCATCTACGCCAACCCGCAGCTTCCGGCGAAGACGCTCGGCGAGGTCATCCGGCTTGCCAAAGAGAAGCCGAACACCCTGAACTATGCGTCGTCGGGCATCGGCACGCCGATGCACCTCGGCGGCGTGCTGTTCGGCCATGTCGCCGGCGTCGAGATGACGCACGTGCCGTACCGCAGCAGCTCCCAGTCGGTGACGGCGCTGCTCGCGGGCGACGTGCAGTTCTATATCGGCACGGTCCCCGGCGCGCCGCAGCTCGAGCAGGACAACAAGTTGCGGATATTGTCTAGCGCGGGCCCGAAGCGTGCTCCGACCCTGCCGGGCGTGATGTCTGCCGCGGAAGCCGGACTGCCGAACTTCGAGATCAGCAACTGGTGGGCGCTGGCGGCGCCGCGCGGCACGCCGCAGCCGGTCATCGATGCGCTGTCGCGCGAGTTTCGCAGCGTGCTGACCGACCAGACCATCAAGGAGCGCCTGCTGCAGATCAACATGGTCGCGATCGGCAACAGGCCCCGGGAGTTCGCCGATCAGATGAAGCGCGAGTCCGACATGTGGCGGGACGTCATCAAGTCGGCGAACATCACGGTGAATTGACGCGGCCTGGACGCGGGCTTGACCAAAAGCGGACATTTTTCGTCAATAACCGCATTGGCTTCCGGAACGGCGGTCGCCACCTTGATCCGGCTTCTAAGAAAATCGCAAGAACGCTAATATTCGGACTGGCTTTGGGTCGAGAGCAGTCGCATGTCCGCTCTTTGAGAGGCTGGCCTATGTCAACCACCGAAGTGCCCTTTGAAACCGTTCAGAAATGGCAGGAGATCGTCAACATCATTGCTGAAATCATGCACGTTCCCTCGGCTCTGGTCATGAAAGTCGAGCCGCCGAACATCAAGGTTTTCGTATCGAGTGAGTCACACAGCAATCCCTATGAAAGGAACGAGATCGCTCCCCTGAACACAGGTCTCTATTGCGAGACCGTGATGAAAACGCGTCGATCTCTGCTGGTCCCGGATGCACTGCGCGATGAGGATTGGAATTCGAACCCCGATATCAAATTGGGGATGATCTCGTATCTGGGTTTCCCGGTCGCTTGGCCGGACGGCGAGATATTCGGCACGATTTGTGTGCTGGACAGAAAGGAAAACTCCTACAGCGAACTGTACCGCAAATTCGTGTTGCAGTGCCGCGACGTGCTGGAATCGGATCTGAAGACGGTCGCAAAGCTGAGCGGAGAATTGACGCGAAGCGAGGCCTATCTGGAGGAAGCCCAGACGCTCAGCCATACGGGGAGCTTCGGCTGGAAGGTTTCCACTGGCGAGATCGCCTGGTCCAAGGAAACCTTCAGGGTTTTCGGATACGACGCGTCACCTTCCGTCACCTTGGATATGGTCATGCGACGCGTTCATCCGGACGACCGCGCTCTCGTACAGCAGACGCTCGACGGCGCGTCCCGGGATGGGAAGGATTTCGATTACGAATATCGGTTGCTGATGCCCGACGGTTCAATCAAGCACGTCCATGTTGTCGCCCACGCGGTCAAGGATCGGGCGGATGGGGTCGATTTCATTGGCGCGGTCATGGACGTCACCGAGGCGAGACGAGCCGAGCAGCAAATGCATCAGGCCCGGGCGGAGCTCGCGCATGTCGCTCGCGTGACGATGCTCGGAGAACTTGCCGCCGCGATAGCCCATGAAATCAACCAGCCGCTCACCGCAATCGTGGCCTACGGCCATGCCGGCTTGCGCTGGCTGGGCCGGAAATCGCCTGATCTCGAAGAGGGCCGGAGTGCATTGAAGGAGATGATCGACAGCGCCACACGGGCTGCGGAGGTCATCAACCGCCTGCGGGCCATGATGAAGAAATCCCCTGCGCAGAGGGAATTGCTGAACATCAACGACGAAATCCTGGGCGTCCTCGCTCTGGTTGCCGTCGAGTTTCAGCGAAACCGGGTCGTGCTGCGGACTGAGCTGTCGAATGATCTGCCGCCCCTTCTGGGAGATCGAGTCCAGTTGCAGCAGGTCATTCTCAATCTGATCGTGAATGCGATCGATGCCATGAAAGGGATCGACCAGGCGCAGCGCGAGCTGATCGTCATTTCGAGAAAAGATGAATCCAGCGGTATCCTCGTCGAGGTCCAGGATTCAGGCGCGGGTCTGGAGGGCGTCGCGCTGGACCGTCTGTTTGACGCCTTCTACACGACCAAGCCCGATGGCATGGGAATTGGGCTGGCCGTCAGCCGGACGATCATTGAGTCGCATGGCGGGCAGCTCCTGGCTTCTCCAAGAGTGCCTAAAGGTGCTGCGTTCCAGTTCCGGCTGCCGACGACCAACCCGGTGATCGGATGATGTCGCCTGTTGGGGCATCGCCCGAGGGAACTCGCCGATCAGATCAGCCGCGAGTCCGGCATGTGGCGTGAGGTGATCAAGGCGGCGAACATCACGGTGAACTGACGCGGCCTGGGACGCAGGCTATTTGTCGAGTTCGACCCAAAGCAGACATTCCCTGCCTTCTACAAAGCAAGTTGGTTCGCTACCATGCGCTTCGGGGGGCGGACATGAGGCGGCGGGAATTCATCGCAGCGCTGGGATGCGCATTGGCGTGGCCAGTCTCGGGGCACGCGCAAAAATCCTCCGATCTTCCGCGTGTTGGCGTCCTCATGGGCGCCGCCGAAGACGACATGGGCCGCGCCCGTATGGCCGCATTTATTCGGGGACTTGATAGTGCTGGCTGGAGGCCGGACGGGACGGTTCGCCTGCACGTTCGATGGGGCGGCGGCGTCCAGCAGGAACTGGACAAGGCAGCCGGCGAAATCGTCGCCGAATCCCCCAACGTCATTCTCGCGAACAGCGCACGGGCTGTCGCGGCCATCAATCGTGTGAACAGGCAAATCCCGGTGGTTTTCGTCGCGACCGCCGATCCGGTCGGTCAGGGCCTGGTGACGGAGCTGGCGCGGCCAGGCGGCAATCTGACGGGCTTCAGCCTGTATGAGTTCTCAATCGTAACAAAAATGCTGGACCTTCTGAAAGCCGTAGCCCCAAAGACGGAGCGCGTGCTCTTCGTTGCCAATCGAAATACGCCCAGTTTTCCAGGATGGGTTCGAGAGCTGTCGGCGGCGACTGCGAGAATGTCGCTCGCGCTTGATGCCACCGGGGTGGGAGACTCGGCCAACGATATGGAAAGCAAAATCGACGCTCTGGCGGCGATCTCGCACGCAGCGGTCGTTGCTCCGCCCGACGTCTTTATCAGCACGAACCGGGCCCGGCTCATCGCCGCGACGGCCCGCAATCGGGTGCCTGCGATCTATGGATACAGCGCGGCCGCGAGAGAGGGCGGGCTCATGTCCTATGGGTCGGATATCATCGAGCTTTTCAATCGCGCATCCGTGTATGTGGATCGAATCCTGAAAGGCGAACAGCCATCCAGTCTTCCAGTCCAGCACCCGACAAAATTCGAGCTGGCGATCAATCTGAAAGCCGCCAAGGCTTTGGGTTTGGACGTTCCGACTTCGGTCTTGCTGAGCGCTGACGAGGTCATAGAGTGAAATCTGTTGCCGGCGCGTTCCGTCCGAAGTCGAGGTCCGTTCCGACGGCAGTTGTCGGGCGACATTGGACATCCCCGGATTGGGGCAAAACGACGCATTTCACCGAAAGCCGACATCGCTCGACCCCTTCCAAAGTGCCGATTTGAGCCGTTACGATCTTTTCTTGCTTGGGGGCGAGCATGAGGCGGCGGGAATTCATCGCAGGACTCGGCGGCATGGCGGCATGGCCGCTCGCCGCTCACGCGCAGCAGTATCCTTCGATTGGGTACCTGATGATTGCTCCCCGAGGCTCATCTCCTCTGGTTGATGGGGGATTTTTCCGCGGTCTTGCCGAAGCAGGGTTCAGCGAGGGGCGAAACATCAAAATTGAATACCGTTCCGCCGATGGTCAGGTTGACCGGCTGCCCGCACTCGCGTCCGATCTGGTCGCTCGCAACGTGAAGCTCATCGCGGCCATGGGTGGTAGCGCATCGCCGCTTGCAGCCAAGGCAGCGACCACGACGATACCGATTGTGTTCACCACAGGAGATGTGGACCCGGTGCAAGTTGGTCTCGTCGAGAGCCTGGCGCGCCCCGGCCGCAACGTGACTGGGGTCAGTTTTCTGGGCGGGATGCTGGGTGCCAAGCGGCTGGAGATGCTGCGCGAACTTGTGCCTCAAGCAACAACCATCGGCGTTTTGATAAATCCGCAAAACCGCGCCAGCCGGGCGGACGCGGAAGAATTGCAGGCCGCGGTTGTTGCGGGTCACCAGCGTCTCGTGGCGGTGACTGCGGGACCAGCGGATGAGTTGGCGGCAGCATTGGATGGCGCCCGGCAGCAGAATATCGACGCGCTGGTTGTCACCGCTGATCCGACCTTCACAATTCGTCGAACGGAGCTTGCAGTGCTGCTCGCTCGGCACGGCATTCCGGCAATCTTTCAATGGAATTTGTTTGTCGCGGCTGGCGGTCTGATGAGCTATGGCGCTGATCTGTCGGACGGGTACCGGCAGGCCGGCCTGTACAGCGGCCGTGTGCTCAAGGGCGAGAAGCCCGCCGATTTGCCCGTTGTTCAGCCCACCAAGTTCACCTTCGCGATAAACCTCAGGACGGCTCGCGCGCTCGGCCTCAACGTGCCGCCGACGCTGCTCGCCCGCGCCGACGAGGTGATCGAATAGTTGAGTCAGGCCCGCTCGAAGCCTTGCTACGTCGTGATCACCTCGGCGAACTGCTCGCCCTTCAGAACCGGGAGAGCCTCGGCGCCCTCAAACGACGCCAGGGAAAAACGGCCATGACCGCCAGGACCAGCAGGCCGAGGCTCAGGCCCCATCGGACACGCTCGCGCGCCCGTGCCCGGACCTCGGTCATGACGAACTGCTCGCCCTTGTGCATCTCGCCGTAGGATTTCAGGAACGAGGAGATGCGCGCGAGCGCGAAATCGTCGAGCGCCGCGCCTTCGGTGCGCGTGCGCTTTTCCATGTCGTTCAGTTGCTCGGCTTCGGCGCGGTAGCGTTCGGCATAGGCGCTGGCGTCGAGAAATGTGGCCTCCTCGACGGGCGTGAAATAGAGGTGGCGCAGCGACGGCACGGCGTATTCCATCAGGTCGAGGAGCGGCTGGTCGGCCCGCGGCGCCGCTACGAGCTGCACCGCGGAGCTTGCCAGGATCGCGGCCACGCTCCAGCGGGCGGTTGCCGCCGCGATCCGCCATGCACGCGCGCGGCTGTCCGGCAGGAATGCGCGGACGAGCCCTGCTAAAACGAGCGCAGCGCCGAACGAGCACACCATTGCGGCGCCGGTCGGCAGATCCAGCACAAAGGAGACCGCGAGGCCCGCGGCGCTGGTCAGGCTGCCGGTGACCCATCCGATCGCGAGCTGCTTGCCCTGCGACGACGCGAACAGGACGCCGATGGAAGCGGGCACGATCAGGAACGAGAACACCAGCAGCACGCCGGCGATCGCGACCGAGCTCGTGACCACGACGCCGAAGCTTGCATAGAACACGAATTCCCAGAGCAGCGAGCCTGTGCCGGTGAGCCTGCCGCGCAGCAGCCAAAGCAGCAGCCCTACCACGACGTAGAGCGGCGCGACGACGGCGATGTCGTTGATGCCGCTGGTCAGGATGTTTCCGGTCAGGATCTGCTTCAGATGCTCGGCGCCCTGCGGCGCCCGGTCAATGAGCAGGATCGCCGCCGCGGCGGCAACCACGTAAATGACGCCGATCAGCGCCTCCTGCGGCACCCGGCCGGACCAGGCGCGCGTGAACGCGAGCAGCACGGCCGCGAGCAGCGTGAAGGCAAGCGAATAGCCGTAGGTCGCCGCGCTCTGGGCCGGATGGCCCAGCATGAACGCAATCGTCGCGCCGAGCGCCGCGATCTGCGCCAGCGCCAGGTCGACGAAGATGACTTTGCGGGCGAGCACCTGGATGCCGAAATAGGCGTGGATGCCGACGAGGCACACCGACACCAGGAACGCCGGCCAGAGGAATGCGAGAGCTTCGATCATCGCGCCACAGCGGCGGCGAGCGCGCCGATGTTGGTGTCGAACAGCGACAGGTAGTCGTCGGTCCCTGGCAGCGCGCCGACCGAGGCCGCCAGCGTCACGACCTTGGCGCCGGCCTTGCCCGCGACGAAGGCCGCGTCGCGCTCCGGCTCGTGCGGCTCGCGCACGACGATCCGCACGCCGCGTGTACGCATGGTCTCGATGATCCCGGCGAGGTGCGAAGGAGACGGCGGCACGCCGGGCTTGATCTCGATGAAGCCTGCGAAATCGAGCCGGAAGCGGCGCGCGAAATAGGGCCAGCTGTTGTGGTAGGCGACGAGGGGAACGGCTTTCAGCGGCGCGAGCTTGGCCTCCCAGTCCGCAAGCCGCGCCTGCAGCCGGGCGACGAAGGACGCGCGATTGGCTTCGTAGGTGGAGGCGTTGCCCGGGTCGACGCGCGCCAGGCCTTCGGCAATCGTGCCGGCGATGATCTCGGCGTTCTTCGGGTCGAGCCAGTAGTGTGGATTGCCGCTGCCGTGGGCGTGGCCGTCGCCCGGACCGACGCTCATGCCGCGCAGCTCCAGCGTCGCGATGGCAAACGACGCATCGACATAGGCCGGCCCGCCGCGGCCGATCTCGGCCTTGCCGGCCTGCGCCAGCAGGCGATCGAGCCACAGGTCGTAGTCGAGCCCCACGCGCACGACCATGTCGGCGTTCTTCAGGCGCAGCACATCCTGCGGCCTCGGCTGGTATTCCTCGGCATCGAGGTTCGGCGGCACGAGGCTTATCACCGCGACCCGATCGCCGCCGACCGCTTCGGTGAGGCTGCTCAGGTCGGTGGTCGTGGTCACCACCTGAACGCGACTTTGCGCGAGCCCCGGCGACGCCAGGGCAAGCGCACCGGCAAGCCAGGCAGCGATGAACGCGACACGCGACACGGCCACTCTCGAAAGCGGACGGGCCGCGTTGGCGGCCCGTCCCGGGTCCGTCATTTCTTGCTGGCGACCCAGATGCTCTTGGGCATCACGCAGTGCACGTTCTTCTCGGTGTCCGAGATCGCGCCGACCCGGCAATCCATCGCGGCGCTGGCGAGGCCGTAGGCGTCGAGGCGGGCGATCTTCTTCTCGGTCTCGAGCAGCTTGATCATGCCCATCGAGGCGTCGTTCATCGCCTTGTTCAGGTCGGGATCCTTGGCGTGCGCCACGTAGTACTTCGACGTCTCCTTGGTCGGACGCTCCATGTCTTCCTTGGCGCGCGGATTCTTCGGATTGAGGCAGTGGATGCCTTTCTTGATGTTGACGACCTG
>CAKZHN010000504.1 GCA_936924235.1 uncultured Rhodoplanes sp.
TCTGCGGTCAAAGAGGCGCTCGAGGACGAGAGCGGTCCTTCGGTGATCGTGATCCGGACGGAGACCGGAATGCCGAATGGCATCGACGTCATCCCGCTCGGCGCGATCGAAATCAAGGACCGCTTCATGAAGAGCATCGCACAGTGATGGGCGCGTTGAGGCGTCGAGCAGGTTCATCCCACAGATGATGTCGAGATTGCGTAGCCGGCTGGCGTTCATTCAGGACGTCGCCGACCGAACGCGGGTCGAGCGCCACTATCGCCGTGCGAAACCGCCGATCGCGTACGGCGCCAAACAGGCGATCCTCGTCGAGGGCCTCTGGGACAACCCGAACCATTGGCTGCGGCTCTGGATATTTCTGCACGCCTATCTGAAGGACAACCGCGTCGACGTCATCGGGGTTCTGCGCTCGCGCGACAACTGGGACAATTGGCGAAAGCGCAAGAGCTTGGAAGCGCTCGGGATCAGGCGGTTCGTCTATCTCGACGACATCGACAATGACGATCCCAATCGTGCCGCGGCTATCAAATCGATCCTGAACGGCGCTTCCAGCGCTGGCGAGATGCTCGGTCTGCAATTGCCGGACGGGCTGCCGGCTTATGTCTTTTTCGACTCCGTGCTGAAGATCGAACGACACCCTCAGCCGAAAATCGAAGGCAATCCGGCGTGGCACGCGGCGCTCGACGAGCTGATGAGATTTCAGGGTCGCTATGCCGACGTCTTTGATCGGAACGACGTTGTCGCGGTGGTGTCGAGCCACGCATGGAAAAGCGAATGGGCCACGCTGTGCTGGACGGCCCTGCGCCGCAAGGTGCCGTTCTTCTACATGACGGCTCATTACGACAGCATCCGCGTGCGCCGGATGAATTCGGTCGCGGACTATCTCGCTCCCAACGAGCACCTTCCTTACGAGGAGTTCAAGGCGCTGCCGCAGCCGGTGCAGGACAGCCTGATCGAGCGCGGCCAAGCCTACCTGGCCGACCGCTTTTCGGGCAATTCCGACTTCATCGTTCTGCGGTACTCGGTCGACGTCAGCCAGCGCACCAATGACCGCTCTGAAACCTTTGCGCGGCTGGGCCTGCCGGCGGACAAGCCGCTGGCGGTAATCTATGCCCATTCCTGGTTCGATTTTCCGCACACACAGGGCATGACGAATTTCACCGAGCCGCTCGATTGGATCAAATTCACGATCGCCGCGATCTCGCCGCTGACGAATGTGAGCTGGGCGGTGAAGCCGCATCCCTGCGACCGGTGGTACGGCGCCGTGCGGATGCAGGACTTCGTCAACGAGCTGCCACCGCATGTCAAAATCATTCCGGACGATTGCGATTCGCTTGCCGTGCAGCAGGTCGCCGACGCTCTGGTCACGATTCAAGGATCGATCGCCATCGAAGGTGCCGCCATGGGCAAGCGCGTGCTGTGCGCCGACCGCAGCATGTATACCGACTGGGGCTTTGCGCATACCGCGCGCTCGCGCGAGGATTACGCGGACAAACTCGGGCATATCCTGGAGCTTGCGATGCCCACCGAGGAGCAGTCTCGCCACGCCATGGCCTATGCGGCGCTGGCGCTCGCGCCGCCGCCGGCGGAGGCGCGATGGCTCAGGCTGTCCTGCGATTCCCGCTTCCTCGAAGGGACGCTCTATCCGGAAGTCCGCGACATGCTGTCCGACCGGACAGAGGCGGTCGAAATCGAGATCGAGAAGATGCGCCAATGGTTCAAGGCGCCGTTCCACAGCTACAACGCCTGGCGGACGATCGATTGCTTCTCGCCAACCGGGGCGGCTTTGCAGCAATGATTGTCGGACGCATCGTCAACCGGCTGGTCTGGTACGTGGACCGGCTGCTGTCGCGAGTTTATCACGCGCGTCATCCGGGTCCCATTGGGCGCCGGCTGATCGCGGCGGCGGCTCCGTTGACAGGTCTCTGTCAGCCGAACGACAAGTGGAACTTGCACGTCCACGCGCCGCGCTGGATGGAGGGCGTGAGCTCCGCTCCCCCGGCAGGGCCGCTGCCGCAGCCGAAATCGATTTTTCTGTTTTGCGCCTATCGTGCGGTCTATACGACCCACCTTGTGCTGGCCGTATTGCTGGTGTGGCGCGGGCACAAGGTCACGATTGGCTATTTGCCGAAGCTGCAGAGCCCGAACAAACCGCCGCTCAAAGATCATCCCAGCGCCAAGCCATATCTGCATTCGATCATGAGCCGCATCGCAGGTCTGACCGGCGGCCGGATCACCTGCGTTGATTTGTCCGAGAACATGTCGTCTGCGCCGATCGACAGCGAGGCCGCCCGCAGCCAGGCCCGCTATGACACGATGATGGCCTATCAGAAGGAGGATCTCGATCTTGCCGACCCCGTCGTCCGGGGACTTTTCGACCACTATGTCGAGGCCGGCGAAAGGGCGCAGGTGGCGATCCGCAATCACCTGAAAGACAATCGCTACGACATTTATCTGGTTGGAAACGGCTGCACTTTCGAAGGTTCGCACGCCTGCAGGATCTTCAAGGAGGCGGGTTATCCGGTCAACACATTCGAGAAATTCGCGTTCCGTGGGGTGAGGGTGATCAATCACGGCGATCACTTTCTCAATGGCGACGATATCGACGTGATCTGGAATCGTCGCGACGAACTCGGCTACGGGCGCGAGCCCTATTGGTCGACGTTTCGCCAGCGGGCGGAGGAATCCTTGCGTGAGCGGTCGCGGGGCTCGACATCCACTTGGCTATGGGAATTGCAGCAGGCCGGCCAGCAATCCGCGGAAGCCGCGTTCGAGACGGCGGGACTGAACGAGAACTCGGAATTCGTTCTGATCTGCCCAAACGTTCCGTTCGACGCAGGCTATGAAAAGATCACGGATGTGTTCGCGTCCATGAAGGAATGGATCTTCGCCACGGTGAAGTACCTCCTTGAAGAGACCAATCAGATCGTGGTCGTCCGCTGTCACCCGAGCGAGTATGTGTGGTGGGGTGGCAAGGAGCCGGTCAGTCAGCTTCTCGCCGACGCCGGCTTCAAGGCCAGCGAGCGCCTGGTGATCATCCCCGGCAAGGCAAAGGTGAACACCTATCGTCTGATGGAGCGCTGCAGGTTCGGGGTGGTGTTCTCGTCTTCGACCGGTCTCGAGATGGCCATGCTCGGCAAGCATGTCGTCGTCGGAAGCAACGTGATCTACAGCCGTCGCGGCTTCACCCATGATGCGCGCAGCCGCGAGGCGTATTTCCAGAATCTCCTGACGCTGGCAAACGCCAACAACCTTGGCTCGATCGACAAATCGCAGCAGGAACTCGCGACACTGTTCTATTTTGTCTACCACTGGGTGGCGCAATATCCGTACCCGTTCGACAAGCCGTCCAGCCTGGTGAGGCGCGCGCCCAAGGACGTGCTACGCTCCGCCGAGATGGTCGACTATCTGCCGTATCTCGATCTGCTGTCCATGGACAAGAACGAGTTCGCGCAGGCGTTACCGCAGTATCTCAGCGCCAGCAAGATCATGGAACGTCTGAAGAGAGCGGCATGATCGCGGCCGACAAAGCGAATGCGCCCGAGGTGCCGTGGGACCGGACGCTCAATCTCTACGCCTACAAGGATGTGGAGGCGCCGGAAAACTATGCGACGCCGGAGGCTTTGGAAAACTACCGGTCGCTGCTGCTCGGGCAGATCGAGCCGGTCGCTCAGTTGATCGGAAAGCAATTGTCCGGCGGCCGGCAATTGAAGGTCCTGGAGCTTTGCTCTGGCAGCAGCCGCTTGCTGTTTTCGCTCCATCAAAAGGGGCTTCTTGAGATCGGGGTCGGCGTCGAGGTCTCGCCGTCGCGCCACCGGTTTGCGGAAGCGTGGAAGTCCGCCCGCGGCACGGCATCTGTCACTAACGTGCTGGGATCGGTCGAGAGCTATGAGCTCCCCGATATCGACTTTGACCTGATCGTCATCATCGACAGCGCGTTGTCGTATCTCTATCCCTGCGACCCAGGCCTGCCTCGGGCGATGCTGCAGAGGTGCCGCGCTCGTCTGGCGCCGGGCGGAGTTGTTCTCTTCGAGAACGAAATTCTAGACAATGAACAAATCCACGCCTTGAAGCGCGATGGCGCCATCCGGTTCTGGACCAAAGGCGCGGAACAGGACCGTTTCAAATATTCGCTCTACGAATTGGAGCCGGTTGACTGGGACAACATGGTGTTCCGGAATTCCACCTGCTACATCGGCCGCGGTGCGCAGCCTGAAGCGCGAAAGCAGCAGCTCGAAAAGTATTATCGGGTCGAGGAGCTGGATGCGTTGCTGGCCGGTTGCGGGTTCGAGGGGCGCCACTATTCGTCGTTCGCCTTGGATCCACTTCAACCCAATTCGAAGTCTCTCGTTACGCTCGCATCGCTGCGATGACATGCTCGCTCCTGGTAATCGGACTGTTGCCGTGACCAAGCGGTCGGTGACCCGAATCGAGTTTTGCGAGTCGCTGAAACGACTCGGCGTCGCCGATCATTCGTTCGTGGTCGTCATTTCGGACCTTGCGGCATTCGGCGACCTTGAGCGGTCCGGCAACGGCGATGCGCTTGACGGCTACCTCGACTGTTTTCGGGACGTGATGCCGGCGCAGGGCACGGTGGTGGTTCCGACGTTCACCTATAGCCGTGGGCCGAACAGCCGCTATGTCCACGAGGAAACGCCATCGGAGACCGGCGTGCTGACCGAATATGTCCGACGGCTGCCGGAGGCCTCGCGCTCGGTGCATCCGGTGTTCTCGTTTGCCGCCATTGGCGGCCGCAAGGATGAGGTCTGCGCCAATGTGTCCCGCCATTCCTACGGCTGGGACTCGACTACGCATCGGCTGGTGCAATCGGATGCCCTGGTCATCAGCATCGGACGTTCTCCGCACCGCGGCTCGTTCTTCATTCATCTCGCCGAGGTGTTCGTCGGCGTGCCGTATCGTTACACCAAGCAGCTGTCGATCCCGGTGCAGGTCGGGGGTCAGGCGATGACCCAGCCGTTCTTTCACTACGTGAAGTATCGCGACGCCGACATCGTTTGGGACACCAATCGCCTCGTCGAGCGCCTGGAGATGCGAAAGCACGTCCGATACGAGCCGCTGGGGCTGAGTGGAATCTGGGCGTATCGGGCGCGCGACGTCTTCGACGAGACCGTAAGTCTTCTCAATCGCAACGTTTACGGGCTGCTAGCGCAGCGGCCAACCAGGACCCCCTGGACCCAGTAGCTCCGAACCTGAAAGGCGATTCTCCCGATGCAAATGCCAATCAGCAACGCGACGTCCCGTCAGGTAGACAGCCCACTGGGGCGTCTGTCGACATTCGAAAGCATGGGGCATGCTCTGTGCGCCCGCATGGCCGGCACGCCGCATCGCTTGGCCATTCGCGATCTCGACGGCAGCAGGACTTACACCTACGCGGAGATCGCGCGCCGCGTGACACACCTCCGCGATCTGTTCGAGCGCAGCGGCCTCAAGCCCGGCGACAGTCTCGCGACCAATTATGAGAACGGGCCCGGCCTTGCCATCCTGATTCTGTCATCGCTGATTTTCGGGACGCGGCTTGCACTCATTGAGTCGCAGACACCCGCGGCCAAGCTCAAGTATTTCCTCGATATGGTCCAGCCGAAGGCGATATTCATCTCCGGAGCGACCGCGGCAGAGATCGGCCTCGACGCCGGCGTTCAATGGTTGTCGGCTGCAGCGAGCGCGTCAGGGGACGATTTGCCGGAGGCGCGCCATGCGCCGCGGACCGGTCCTGGCGACGAGGCGATCGTGATCTTCTCCTCCGGCACGACCGGGAGTCCGAAAGGCGTGGTGCACACCCACGACAACATCGTGGCCGAGTGCGATGCGATGATCGAGGCCTATGACTTCGTCGAATCGATGCCGCATTACGCGTTGCTGCCTCTGGCCCATGTGTCAGGCCTGTACCGCAGCCTGCTGATGCCGTTCTTCACCGGCGGCACCATCACGATGCGCCGGCAATTCGATCCACAGGTGTTCTGGGACGATCTCCGTGAGCACAAGATCGAATTCGTCCAACTGGTGCCGAGCCACGTGGCGTTGCTGAACCGCTCGAGCGCAGGCCCGCAAAAAGGGCACGGACTGCCTTTGCGATTTGTCGGCACGGCCTCGGGCTATCTGCCGCCCAAGGAGCAGATGACGTTCGAGGAGCGGTTCGGCGTTCCGCTTCTACAGGGCTATGGTCTCACCGAATGCACCTGCGGCATCGTGCTCAACAGCCTTGATCCAGCGATCCGTCGCCCTGGCGTTGCCGGGCTGCCGCTCAAGGTCAACGAGATCAAGATCATCGACAACGCCGGGATCGAGGTTGAGAGAGGCGAGGTCGGCGAGGTGCTGGTCCGCGGCAGGAACGTGGCACGGCGGTTTCTCGGATACGATGGCCCCGAATTCGATCAGGGGTGGCTGAAGACCGGTGATATCGGACGCTTCGACGAGGCCGGCAACATCGTCCTCGTCGGCCGCCGCGTCAGCATCATCAATCGCGGTGCGTACAAGATTTATGCACTGGAGATCGAGGAGGCGCTGGCAACGCTGCCGGGCGTCAACGAGGCCGCGGTGATCGGCGTGCCAGACCCGGTGCTGGGGCAGGACATCGTCGCGTTCGTGACACTCGACCGCGCCACGGAGCCTGCGCAACTGCTCGGCGCGCTGCGGCCCAAGCTCAGCTCGTTCAAGATTCCGAGTCAGATCATCCCGATCGAGAAGATGCCGCAGAACCGGCTGGGCAAAGTGGTCAAGGACGACCTGCTCCAGCTCTACACGCGTCGTCAGAGCGAGCGCTCTGTGGTCGATGAATCGATGGTCATGCTGCGGCTCTGCCGGCTGATCGCTGATATTTTCGCGGCCGACATCGCTACCATCAAGGCCAACTCATCGCGCGATACGATCGCCCAGTGGGATTCGCTCGGCCACGTCCAGGTGCTGGCGGCCATCGAGCAGACTTTCGGCGTGAGGATCCCGGACGAAGCAGCCGTGGCGGCGCAGAGCGTCAGCGATCTCGCGAATGCCATCGTCAATGCACTGCGCAACAACGCTGCCAAAGGTTGAGGGCGACCATGAGCTCCGACACGATCAGAGAGTTCGAAGACAAGGGTTATGTGCTGGTGCGGGACGTGCTCGATGCACAGACCGTCCAGGACCTGAGGAATCTTCTGCTCGGCGAGTTCAAGAAGCAGGGCACCAATGTGCTCAACGATGGGATCATCTACTACCCGCAGTTTCACGAGGTGCTGAGCAGGCCGAAGCTTGTCGGTGCCCTGGCTGAGTTGCTGGGCAAGCCCTTTGTCGTGCCGCCGCACAGCTCGGCCATGCACGAGAGCTTCGGTGTCTTTCACACCGACACGACCGCGCCTGAGATCGAAGGCTATTCCTTCCACAAGCAGAAGGAGTATCGGATGGTCACGGTAGCGATCTATCTGCAGGACAACAACGAGTACGGCGGCGGCATTTGGCTGGTGCCCGGCACGCACCGGAAGCCCGACAAGTACGTCGCATTGACGCTCGAAAAGAAAGCCTACCGCGCCAAGGTGGCGCAGTCTCCGGTGCGCAAGCTTCTCAAAAGACTGTCACGGGACCGGCTATTCAATTGGAACAAGTCGCTGGAAGAGGAACCCGGTCAGGTGAATGTGCCGACCAAGGCGGGGGATGCCGTCATCTGGGACATGCGCCTTGCACATCGCGCATCGCCGGCCAAGGCATCAGGCTCGCAGTTCGAGGGCGGCAAGATCGGCGTCTTCTATACGGTCGGCGCCAACAACCCGATCACGACCAAGGCTTACATGGATTTCGTGAATTCACTTCCGTCCAATGCCCATCTGCAGAAGACACGGGCTACTCCAGGCATCGCGGTCCCTTCGCCGACCGAAGATTTCATCGTGATGTAGCATGAACATCCAGCAGCAGCCGATGTCTCGCGCCCAAGCCTATTTTGCCGTCGCCTCGGCCATCGAGCAGCGGCTGGCCAAAGGCTTGCCGCCGATGATGCCGCTCATGGAGCGGCTGTTCCCGATTTGCCGCAGCATCACCGGCGAGGGCGTCCGGCAGACCCTGGACGTGATCGGACGGATGATTCCGCTCGACCGGACCCAGGTCGCAACCGGGACGCAGTGCTTCGATTGGGAGGTGCCTCGCGAGTGGAACATCCGCGACGCCTTTGTGGCGAATTCGAAAGGCGAGCGGGTCATCGATTTCAAGGTTCACAACCTGCATGTCGTGAACTACAGCGCGCCGGTGGACACGAGGCTCACGCTGGATCAGCTCCAGGAGCATCTTCACTCGCTGCCGGAGCAGCCGGCCGCCATCCCGTACCGGGCGAGCTACTACAACGAGGGCTGGGGCTTTTGCTTGAGCCACGATCAGCGGCAGCGGCTCAAGGACGACACCTATCACGTCAAGATCGACAGCACGCTCGCGCCTGGCGTGCTCGACTATGGCGAGTGCCGGCTCGCTGGCGCCGATCCGCAATCGGTGTTCTTCTCGACCTATATCTGCCATCCGACGCTGGCGAACGATCAGCTCTCCGGCATCGTGCTTCTCGGCACATTGATGCAGGTCCTCAACGATCTGCCCCGCCGCCGCTACACCTATCGCGGGCTGTTTGCTCCCGAGACCATCGGCGTGATCGCCTTCCTGGCGCGCTGCGCCGACGAATTGAAGGACAGGATGAAGGCCGGGTACGTCGTGACCTGCGTCGGCGACGACGGCCCGTTCACCTATATGCGCTCCAAGCGCGAGAACACCGCGGCCGATAAGGCCGCCCAGCACGTGGTCCCGCATGTCGCGAAGGCGAAGGGCCGGCCGGTATCGTTCCGGCAGTTCGACCCCGTCGGCAGCGACGAGCGGCAGTATTGCTCGCCGGGCATGAATCTGCCGGTCGGCTCGCTGATGCGCTCGCGGCACGGCGAATTCGCGCAGTACCACACCTCGCTGGACGATCTCACCTTCGTATCCGAGGCCGGTCTGTCGGGCACGCTCGAGGCGTATCTGCGGATCGTCCAGGCGCTCGAGCTGAACTGCAAGCCGCTGCGCACCAACCCCAATTGCGAGCCGCAACTGGGCAAGCGCGGGCTCTATTCGAAGCTGGTGTCGTCGGGCATCGAGGACTATCAGGTCAAGATCCTGAACATCCTGAATTTCGCCGATGGCGAGCATGACCTCATCGACATCGCCGATCGCCTGCGCGTGCCGGTGTGGGAGCTGGTGGCGCCGCTGCAACGGCTGGTCGATGCCGATCTGATCAGGCTCGAGCCGAGGCAGGGCGCGTGACAGGGCGCTGGCTCTATTTGTATCTGCTTGCGCCTAAGAATCCTGCGCCAAAAGAATGAATAGCGATACGAAGCGCGTTTTGCTGGTCGGCCATGACCGGGGCGGCGTGAATCTGCTGGTTCCGTTGTTGGCGCATTGGAGCCAGCCCGATTCGGGGATCGAGGCGACCTTCCTCAGCACGCCGACCATCGAGTACGAGGTCGCAGAAATGATGCGTGGCTCTGGCCAATTGCTGGCTGGGCGTCCAGCGTCGTTGCGACCGATTAAACAGGCCGATCAGCCCTATGTCGGCCCGAGCACTTGGAGCTTTTCGGACCGAAGCCTCATTGACATGCTTGAAAGCGGGGGCTGGGACTTGGTGCTCACCGGCACCAGTTTCAAAAGCCATATGGAACGTCGCGTGTGGCAACTCTGCAAGGCGCGGGGTATTCCCTGCGCCGCGATCTGCGACATGTGGACGGAATATCGGCGTCGCTTTCACGACGGTAACAGCGTTGTGCTGCCCGACGTGCTTTTGGTCATCGACGACCGCATGAAGCATGAGGCGAGGGCGGAACTGGGGAACGAGATCCAGATCGAGGTGGTCGGGAGCCCGCACTTCGAGCATCTGCTGCGCAACGCGCACAAGGCGAATTCGCAACGGTCCGCGGTTCGTTTCATCTCGGAGCCAATCGCCGAGCTGTTTCCGTTCGCTGGCCTCCACGAATTCGAAGTGGCAAAGACGCTGATCGACACGATGCGCCGGCTTGGTCGAGACGAGCCGCTCCTGCTACGCCCACATCCCCAGGATGACTCCGAGGGGTGGCGGCGGTTTGCTTACAGCTACAGGGAATACAACGTTCGCATCGACGACGAGCCGTCCTGGGCTTGCCATTTCTCGACCAGGATGGCGATCGGCATGTCGTCGATGATGCTGATCGAGTTGGCGATCATTGGCGTTCCAGTGGCGTCGTTTCAGCCACCGGGCTCCGATAAGTCCTTCTTCTGTCTGGATGAAACCGAATTCGGAATTCAGGTAATTAAAGACGTAGCGGGCCTTGCCGATTGGCTTGCGGCGCCGAGCATGCCGCGGGTCAGTCCGGACTTTGTTGCGCTCCATCGCAGTTCGATTGCGCGCCTGACGGAGTTCATTCGCCATACGGAGCTGGCCGACATGGCCAGCGTGCCGAGGTAGCCATGCCGACGCCCGAAATGGCGATTGGGCTCGAGCTCAAGAACATCGTTCGGCTGAGCTGGGACCTGCTCACCAAACGTGAGCGCACCGAAGTCGCGGGTCTCGCCGTTGCCATGGTGATCAACGGATTCCTGCAGACGTTCTCGCTGGCGCTCCTGATTCCGTTCATCGGTCTGATGCTCGATCCATCGGCTCTCAAGGGCAACGCGCGCTTTGCGACGCTCGATCGGCTTCTCGGGAATCCGCCGCCCGAGACGCTGCTGGCCGGCTGCGCCATGGCACTGCTGGTCGCGGTGGTCTTCAAGGATTTGTTCGAATTTCTCTTCAGCCACTATCAGAATCGCCTGATTGCTCGGGTCGAGCGCCGTGTCTCCGGCGATCTTCTCAGTCAATGCATGGCGGCGCCCTATGAGTGGTTCCTGTCGAACAGCACCACTAGGCTCGCCAACGCCGTCATGTCGCATGTGGTCGCCTGGGCGCGCGCGGGCCTCAAAGGCGCGCTGTCGATGACCAGCAATGGCGTCCTGATCCTGTCGTTCGTCGTGTTTCTGGCTGCCGTCGACCCGGTGTTCGGCATCGGAATTGCGTTGCTTGGCGCCGTCCTCGGGTTCGCGATTCTGGCGCTGGTGAAACGGCGCACGCGGCGGATTGCTGCTGGCAAGCATGAGGCGCATGACGAGACATTCAAGCTGCTCAGCCATGCGCTCAGCGGCTTCAAGGACATCAAGATCAACGGCCGCGAATCCTATTTCGTGCATCAGTATTCGGAATCGCAACGGCTCTACGCCGACGCCGAAGCATCCTTGGTGTCGCTGCAAAGCGTTCCGAAGTACGCCATCGAAATCGCAATTGCGCTGATCCTGGTGGCGATCGGTCTGGTCGCCGCGCGTTCCGATATGCGCGCCGAAATGGCCACGATCCTGGCGGTGTACGGCGTCGCGGTGGTGAGGATGGTGCCGATATTCAATCAGGTCTCAGGCACCATCGGCCAGATTCACATGGCGGTCCCGGCGATCTGGAACATCAGGCGCACCCATCTTGAGCTGGCCGAGCTCGCTGCGCGGCAAGCCGCCGTTTCCGACAGCCGCCCGATCGTTGATTGGGACAGCATCAAGGTCGAGGGCATCCGCTACGACTATCCGCGCGCCGCGATTCCCGCGATCAACGGTGTTTCGCTGGTGATCGAGCGCGGTATGCGCCTGGGGATCGTGGGGCGTTCGGGCTCCGGGAAGACCACACTGGTCGACATTCTGACAGGGCTGCTTCCGCCAAAGGCTGGCCGCGTGACGATCGGCGGCTATGAGCTCACGCTGGGCAACAGCGCGTCCTGGCGCCGGCAGATCGGATACGTGCCGCAGGCTCCGTTCATCGCCGAGGGCACGCTCGGCTTCAACGTCAGTCTCGAATCCGACCCCGCCAAGATCGACGAGCGGAAGGTGCTGGAATCGCTTCATGTCGCGAATCTCGGTGATCTGCTGCAGCGGGAGATGCGGGCAGGCCTTGCCTCCGAGCTGGGCGACAAGGGCAACCGCCTGTCGGGTGGTCAGCGGCAGCGCGTTGCGATCGCGCGCGCGCTCTACCGCGATCCGAGCTTTCTGATTTTCGACGAGGCCACGAGTTCGCTCGACGCCGAGAGCGAGAACGAGATTTCGCTGGCGCTGGGTCGTATTTCGCGGGACAAGACGCTTGTGATCATCGCCCACCGGCTTTCAACCGTGAAAGATTGCGACCGGATTCTCGTCCTGGAAAAAGGCGCAGTGATCGGTTTCGACAGCCACGACAATCTGATCAGGAACTGTCCGACTTATCGCCGTTTCGTGGAGCTTGGCGATCTCTCGCCGGGCGCGTCGAACGATGATGAAAGCGCACCCGCAATGGCCGCGGCAAAATAGCAACGAGAACTGACAGCCCTCTATGAAAGTCAAAGTCATCGGCGCCGGCTCGATCGGCAATCATCTTACGAACGCGTCGCGCCGGCTCGGCTGGAGCGTCGATCTTTGCGACACCGATCCGAAGGCGCTGGCCCGCGCCCGCGACGAGATTTACCCGCAGCGCTATGGCGCGTGGGATCCGGCAATCTCGCTGTTCGAGGCGGGTAACGTGCCGAAGGGCGGCCACGATCTGATCATCGTAGGAACCCCGCCCGACAGCCACATCAAGCTCGCGCTTGCGGCGGTCGAGGAGCGCCCCAAGGCGGTTCTGGTCGAGAAGCCGCTGTGCGGTCCGCAACTCGAGGGCGCGCAGGAACTCTATGATCTCGCGCGATCCAAGGGCGTGGCGATGTTCGTCGGTTACGACCACGTGGTCGGCCGCGCGGCCGGCGCCGCCGGGGCGCTGATCGAGAAAGGCGGGCTCGGTGCGATCTCGACGATCGACGTGGAGTTCCGCGAGCATTGGGGCGGCATCTTCGCCGCGCATCCGTGGCTGGCCGGCCCGTGGGAGTCCTATCTCGGCTTCTGGAAGCGCGGCGGCGGCGCTTCCGGCGAGCATTCGCACGCGATAAACTTGTGGCAGCATTTCGCGCATCTGGCCGGGGCGGGGAGAATCGTTGAAGTGCAGGCGATGCTGGACTTCGTGCGCGATCAGAAGGTCGATTACGATCGGCTCTGCGTGATGAATCTCCGCACCGAGAAGGGTCTGGTCGGCCGCTGTGTCCAGGACGTGGTGACTCGGCCGGCGCGCAAGTGGGCGCGGCTGCAGGGCGCCGACGGCTACGCCGAGTGGTGGTGCGGCCGCGAGCCCGGCGTAGACGTCGTGCTGTCGGCGGTTGCGGGCGGAGACATGGCCGAGCAGAAGATCGCGAAGACCCGTCCGGACGACTTCGTCGAAGAACTCAAGCATATCGATGCCGCTTTGAAGAGCGATCCGGCTGCGTCGCCGATCGCGCTGTCGCGCGGTCTCGACACCATGCTGGTGGTGGCGGCCGCGCATCGTTCGATGGAAACCGGGCGTCGTGTCCGCATCGACTACGCTCGCGGCTACCGGCCGGACGCGCTGGTCACGGCATAAGAAAATCGAAGGAGGCTCCAATGACGGAATCCATCGGACATTTCGACTTTCGGGACCTCTTCGTCCTCGACATGGCCAACAACCACCAGGGCAGCGTCGAGCATGGCCTGAAGATCATCGACGGCTGCGCCGATGCCGTGGCCAAGCACGGCGTGCGCGCTGCGATCAAATTCCAGTTCCGCAACCTCGACACCTTCGTTCACGTCGATCACTTGACCGGAACGAGCAGCAACAAGCACGTGCCGCGGTTCCTTTCGACGCGCCTGTCCTGGACGCAGTTCGGCGAGTTGCTGAATGCGGTGAAGCGGCGCGGGCTCATTTCGATGTGCACGCCTTTCGACGAGGCCTCGGTCGATCGCATCGCCGAAATGGGCTTCGACGTCATCAAGGTGGCGAGCTGCTCGGCCCGGGACTGGCCGCTGCTGGAACGCGTGGCCGCCACCGGGCTTCCGGTCATCGCCTCGACCGGCGGGCTCCTTCAGGAGCAGGTCGACGACCTGGTCAGCTTCCTCGAACATCGCGGCTGCGATTTCGCGCTGATGCATTGCGTGTCGATCTACCCGACGCCAGACGCCGCCTGCCATCTCGGCAACATCGCCACTTTCCGCGAGCGCTATCCTGGTCGCGTGATCGGCTGGTCGACCCACGAGAATCCCGCCGACATGGTGCAGGTCGGCCTCGCTTCGGCGCTGGGCGCAGAGATGTTCGAGCGGCACGTCGGCGTCGCGACCGATGCCATCAAACTGAATGCCTATTCGGCCACGCCTGCGCAGGTCGACCAGTGGTTTGCGAGCTGGAAGCGGGCGCAGGTGTTGATCGGCTCGCGGCCGCGGCAGCCGGCGCTGGCCGAGGAACGGACTGCGATCGATGATCTGAAGCGCGGCGTCTACGCGCGCGGGCCGATCGAGGCCGGCACGGTGTTGAGCCGTGATCTCGTCTATTTTGCCTTTCCCTGCGCGCCAGGGGCGCTCGAGAGCGGCAAGTGGAAGGACGGCATTGTCGCCAGGACCAATATCGCCGCCGATGCGCTGGTGCCGGAGGCCGAGGTCGATATTCCGGGCGACGCCGACGAGAAGATCATCAAGGACGCCGTGCACGAGGTGAAGGCGCTGCTCAATCTCGCCAAGGTGCCGTTGAACAACGAGTTCACGGTCGAATACTCGCATCACTACGGCGTGCGAAACTTCCGCAAGATCGGCGCGGTGCTGATCAACATCATCAATCGTGCCTATTGCAAGAAGGTGCTCGTGCAGCTTGCGGGGCAGTTGCATCCCTTCCATTTCCACAAGCTGAAGGAAGAGACCTTCCTGGTGCTGTGGGGCGAGCTCCATGTCGAAGCCGATGGCCGCTACAAGAAGCTCGAGCGCGGCGACACGCTTCTGGTGCTGCCCGGCGTCTGGCACCGCTTCTGGACCGAAACCGGCTGCGTGTTCGAGGAGATTTCGACCACGGCAATCGCCGATGACTCAGTCTATCGCGACGAGGCGATCAACAAGCTGTCGTCGGCCCAGCGCAAGACCAACGTCGACCACTGGGGCCGCTTTCAGCTGAAGGATCAGCTCCGAGCCGCGCAGGTTCCGAGCCAGTAGCCACTGCCGTCAGTGTTCCGGGCCATCGTCTTCGATTTCGACGGCACCTTGGTCGATTCCAACACCATCAAGGTGTCGTGCATGCACGACACCGTCGCCGGCATGCCGGGCGGCCACGACGCCTTGCAGAAGGCGTTGCGGCTTGGTGGTGACCGCTACCGGCTGTTCGCCGTGGTGGCCCGCGAGCTCGATCCGCGAGGCGATCAAACGGACATCAAGAAGCGCGGCTATCAGCTCGCGATGGACTATGGGCGACGCTGTGCGCGGGCGATCGCGTCGGCACCGGAGCGGCGCGGCGCGCGATCGGTACTGGCCGCGTCAAGGAGGCGGGGCTTGAAGCTCTACGTCAATTCCGCGACGCCGCGCCGCGATCTCTTGGGGCTGCTCCGGGCGCGCCGTATTGCCGGCCACCTGGACGGGACGTTGGGCGCTCCCGCATCCAAGGCCGAAAACCTTCGAAGGCTGATGAAATCGGAGCGGCTGTCAGCGCGACAGCTGGTCGTGGTCGGAGACAGCATGGACGATCTGGTTTCGGCCCGCGCCGTGGGCGCCTGGTTCGTCGCCGTGACCGTCGAGCCGCGCATCCGCGAGCGCGTCCGCTACGGCATCAAGGACTTGAGGCTTCTGCTGCCGCTGCTCGATCGGCTGGCGCGGCGGCGCGTGGGGCGGATCAGCCGATGATCGCCGGTCGCACGGTTCTGGCCGTCGTGCCGGCGCGCGGCGGCTCCAAGGGCATCCCGCTCAAGAATCTGCGCGAGGTCGGCGGGCGCTCGCTGGTGGCCCGCGTCGGCGACGTGGTCAAGGAGGTCCCCGAGATCGACCGCGCCGTGGTCTCGACCGACCACGCCGAGATCGCCAAGGCCGCCCAGGCTGCGGGTGTCGATGCGCCGTTCATGCGCCCGGAGTCGATCTCGGGAGATCGGATCGGCGATTACGACGTGTTGTGGCATGCCTTGCAGGCGACCGAGGCAGTCGACGGCCGAAAATACGACATCGTCGTCATGCTCCAGCCGACGTCGCCACTGCGGACGCCCGCCCATGTCTCGGCGACGATCAGGATGCTGGCCGACGGCGACTGGGATTCGGTCTGGACATTGTCGGCCACGGACTCCAAGGCGCATCCGCTGAAGCAGCTCACCGTCGCCGACGGCAAGCTCGGTTATTACGACCCGGACGGTGGCGCGATCATCGCGCGCCAGCAGCTCAAACCGGTCTTTCATCGCAACGGCATCGCGTATGCGATGACACGCGAGTGCCTCGCGGACCAGGGCTCGATCATGGGCCGCAAGGCCGGCGCGCTGGTGATCGAAGGCGAGCACGTGTCGATCGACACCGAATGGGACATCGAGCTGGTCGAGTGGGTCCTGTCGCGGCAGCACCAGGAACCGAAAACATGAAGGTCCTGGTCTTTCTCGAGCACGACATCATCTGCCGTCATTTCGTGATGAGCGGCGCGCTTAGGCCGCTCGTCGAGCAGGCCGAGGTTCGTTTTGTGTTTCCCGACGACGGCGGCAAGCGGGTCAAGCTCGATCCGGCCAAGCTGCCGCTCGGCGCGCCGTTCGAACGAGTCCCGATCGATGCGAAGCGGCAGCAGACCTGGCGGTGGCTGCTCTACGTCGACCAGCTCAAATTTCGCGCCGGCGATCACGAGGCCGCGATCAGGAAATTCCGCTGGAAGCTGCTGGGCTGGAAAGCTGCCATGCTGCTGACGCTGGCCGGACTGCCGTTGGGCAGCGCGGTGTTCCGGCGGATCGTGGACCAGAGGCTTGCGTCGCAGCCGCCGCGGGCGCTGGCAGCGCTACTCGATCGGGAGCGGCCCGATGTCGTGTTGCATCCAAGCGTTCTCGACAGCGTGTTCCTCAACGACCTCGTGGTAGAGTGCCGCGAGCGGAGCATTCCGCTCGTCGTCGCCATGAACTCCTGGGACAATCCGTCGACCAAGCGCGCCATGGTCGGCGCACCCGATTGGCTTCTGGTCTGGGGACCGCAGACCCGCGACCACGCGGTGCGGTTCATCCGCATGGACGGCGACCGTGTGGTGCCGTTCGGCGCCGCGCAGTTCGACGTCTTTCGCGAACGGCCGCGGATCGATCGCGAGCAATTCTGCGCGGCGCATGGGCTCGATCCAAGCCGCCGCATCATCCTGTTTGCCGGCTCCAATGCGCAGACCGACGAGTTTGCGGCGCTGCAGGCGCTGGACCGGGCTGTCAACGACGGCAGGCTCCGCAACATATCGTTCGTCTACCGGCCGCATCCCTGGGGTGCCGGAGGCCGCAACGGCGAACGTCTGGCCCATGCCAGGTTCGACCACATCGTGGTCGACCGGAACATGCGCGCCTATCTCGACGGCATCGCGGCCGGCGGCCAGCGCATGTCGCTGCCCGACTATCGCGACACCCACGATCTGCTCAGCGCAATCGACGGCGTCATCTCGCCGATGTCGACGATCCTGCTCGAGGCGGCGCTGCATGCAAAGCCGGTGGTCGCTTATACGCCGGCCGGCGCTGACGGCTCCGAGCAACTGGCGAACTCGCTGCCGATGTTGCACTTCGCTGATTTCCTCAAGCTTCCCGAGATCGGCCATGCCTCCACCATCGATGATCTGATCGCAGCCACAGCGCTGCTTGCGGACGTGAACGAAGGCGTGAAGCGGGGGCGGGACTTCCAGCGCGCGGCCAGCCATTTCGTGACGCCGTTCGAGGCGGCCTGGCGGGAGCGGCTGGTCGACTTCCTGCGCAACAAAGTGCTTGGCAGGCGCGGCGACGCGCTGCCACGCGCCGCAGAGTGATGTCGTATTTCTAATATGAATCTCACCAATCGCCGCGTCGTCGTGACCGGAGGAGCGGGCCTGATCGGCTCGTTCCTCGCCGAGCGTCTCGTTGCGGCCGGCGCGCATGTCATCGTCGCCGACGACTTCTCGAAAGGCCGGCGCGAATACCTGTCCTCGATCGCCAGCCGGATCGAAATCCGCGAGGGCGACCTCGAGCTCGAGCCGGCGATGGAACATGCGCTGGCCGGCGCCGAGGTGGTCTTCCATCTGGCCAGCCGCGCCTTCGGCGTTGGCTATTCGGCCGGCAACCACTTGAGCATTCTCGATCACAACGAGCGCATCACCGGCAACCTGATCCGCGTGCTGTCGCGCAAGCCGCCGGCGTGGCTGCTGGTCGCGTCGTCGTCCTGCGTCTATCCGGACGACGGCCCCGACACCGTGGGCGAACTGCCGCTGTTCACCGGCGAGCCCGAGATGGCGAACTGGGGCTACGGCTGGGCGAAGCGCATGCTGGAGCAGAAGGCGCTGATGCTCGCCAAGGAGACCGGCGTTCCGCTGGCTATCGTGCGGCCGTTCAATATTTACGGCGAGCGTTACACTTGGTCGGGCGACGCCAGCCAGGCGATCCCGATGCAGGTCAAGAAGGTGCTCGATGGCCACAACCCGGTCGTGATCTGGGGATCGGGAGCGCAGCGGCGCAACTATCTGCATGCGATCGACTGCGCCGACGCCATGGCTGGTCTGGTCGAGGCCGGCTTCAAGGGCATCGTGAATATCGGCACCGAGGAGACCGTCACGCTGCAGGAGCTGGCGGAAACGATCTGCCGTGTCGCCGGGCGTCATCCAAAGCTCGTCGCCGACCCGTCGAAGCCCGAGGGGCGTCGCGTCAAAAGCGCCGACTCGACGCTGCTGCGGCGTAGCTACCCGGGATTTCGCCGGACCGTCAGCCTCGATCAGGGCATCGAGCGGATGATCAAGTGGTACGCCGGCAACTTCGGCGGCAAGGTCGCATGAACGCTATCACCGGATCGCTCCGGGGCAACGTCGATGTCGCGGTCTTCGCCAAGGGCGGCCGCGACATTCGCTACGAGAAGCTCAAGCGGGGCGAGGAAGCGCCGCGCGAGTTTTTCTATGGCTTTCTCGATCTCGAGCGGGCCGGCATCTCGGCCGCGATGATGTCGAGCGCCGGTGCCGTGCCGGGCGCGCTCGGCAGCGCGGCTGATTTCGCCGAACGCGCGTTCATCGCTGCGACCAATTTCGGCGTGCGGCCACTGTCGGGCCGCCTGCGCGCATCGTCGTTCCGGGACTCCAAGGTCGTCATCAGTTATACGGACGGATTCTCTCTGAGCCTCGGCCTCGGTCTGCCGCGCAGGTCGGACCGGCCGATCATCATGGGCGGATTTCATGCGCTGTCGGACCTCGATGAACGCGTTCCGGCCTGGGCGCGGTCCTCGGTCCAGGCGCTGATCCAGCGCGCGTTGCGAAGTCTCGATCACGTCTTCTGCTTCGGCGCGGCGGACCGGCAATTCGCCATGGAGCGCTACGGGCTCGAAGAGCACCGCTCGTCGGTCGTTCCGTTCGGCATCGACACCGACTTTTGGCGGCCGATGCCCGAGGAGCCGCAAGAGGACTTCGTCATTGCGGTCGGGCAGGATCCGAACCGGGATTACGATCTACTGGCCGCAGCGCCGGGCAACCACCGCACCATCATCATCACGCGGCGGCCGGTGAAAATTCCCGCAGGCGCCAACCACATCACCATCACGGCCGGGGATTTTTTCGGTTCCGACTCGATCAGCGATCAGGACCTGCGCAAGCTCTATAACCGCGCCCGCGCCGTGATCGTGCCGCTGAAGGACGTCTACCAGCCGACCGGCTACAGCGTCACCCTGCAGGCAATGAGCTGCGGACGGCCGGTGATTCTCTCCGACATTCGCGGCCTTTGGACCGGCATCCGCGGCGGCGATCACTGCGTGCTGGTGCCGCCAGGCGACGCCGCAAAGCTCGGCGAGGCGATCGATCGTGTCTGGAACGACCGGGATTTCGCCAAGCGCGTGGGTGCCGCCGCGCGTGCCAAGGTGCTCGCGGAATACCGGCTGGAGAAGAACGGCGAGGGCGCCATCGCGCTGGCGCGCCGCGGCCTGGATCTGTGGTCGGGGCGCCCGCGCGCATGAAGGTGTCGATCAATCAGCGCCCCTATGCCGGTCCCTGGGGCGGCGGCAACCGCTTCATCGCTGCGTTGAGCCAGGCGCTCGAGCAGGACCGTCATTCGGTGGTGCATACGCTCGAAGATCGTGACATCGACATCATCCTCATGGTCGATCCGCGCACCCGCAATCCCAATGTCACGTTCGGCGCCGGCGCCGTGCTGCGCTATCTCACGCTGCGCAACCCGCAGGCCTTCGTCGTTCATCGCATCAACGAATGCGATGAGCGCAAGGGCGAGCCTTTCATCAATCACAAGCTCGTCCGGGCGAACTATGTGGCCGATGCCACGGTGTTCGTCGGCGAATGGCTGACCCGGCTGCCAGTCTGGCAGCGGCATCTGCGTTCGCCGTGGTTCGTCATCCGCAACGGCTCGGATCGCACGGTGTTCAACGCCGAAGGCTTCCGGCCATGGAACGGGGAGGGGCCGATCAAGCTCGTCACCCATCATTGGGGTTATCATCCGTTGAAAGGTTTCGACATCTACGGCGCGCTTGACGATTTGGTCGGGCGGCCGGAATGGCGGGATCGTGTGTCCTTCACTTACGTCGGGCAGCTGCCGAAGGGCTTCACGTTCAAGAACGCCCGTTATGTCGAGCCGCTGGACGGCAGGGCGCTCGCCGCGGAATTGCGTTCGCATCACGCCTACCTAACCGCCTCCGTCAACGAGCCCGGCGGCAACCATCAGAACGAGGGCGCGTTGTGCGGGCTGCCGCTGCTGTACCGCAACTCCGGATGCATGCCGGAATATTGCGAGGGCTTTGGCGTGCCGTTTTCCGGCTTGAATGATTTCGTTCCGGCGCTGGAGCGGCTTCGGGCCGACTATTCCTCGTTGGTGAAGCGGATGGCTGGCTATCCGCACACGGCCGAGCGCATGACGCGGGAATGGCTCGCTCTCTTGACGTCGCTGGTCAAGGAGCGCGACGCAGTCGCTGGCCGCCGCCAGCTGCTGCGCGATCCCTGGGCCGCGCTCGCCACGCAGATTCCGGTCTGACCGGCGCTCATCGCTGCAGTAGCCATGGGATACGGTGGGGATCTGATCTGGAGCGGCGTGTTTCGCGCGCTGCACGCGCGGGACGGTCATCCGGTGATCGTTGCCAACACGCCGAAGCTGTCCGACCTCCTGGTCGGGCGCATGCATGACCGCGGCGCGAGCTTTTCGGACCGCCCGATCTTTTCGGGCAATCCTCGGGTGAGCTTCCTGCCGGCGAGGCCGAAGGCCCGGCTCACCCGGATGCTCGATCTGGCGTTCGCGGGTATCTTGAAGGTGACGGGCATTCGCAAGACTTACGAAAGAGCGATCTTTGCGCTCGGCGAACGCAGCAGAAAGCCCGATGCCGCGCGGCTGGTGCATGTCGATATGCTGATTCACAGCTACGCCGCCGAGGAGTTCAAGACGCACTTCGTGTGGAAGCAGGGCGGTCACGCCATCGAGACGATCCTGCACGGATTTGGCGTTGCGCCGAAATCCTTCCGCCCGGAGCTTTATCTTGAAGAACAGGAGCAGCGTCACGTCGGCGAAATTCTGGCCGAGGCCGGTGTTGCCGGGTCCTTCCTCGTCTGCGAGCCGGACTCCAATCCGGAGTGGTTTGGCGAACTTCGGTCATGGCCGCGTGAACGATGGGACGAACTCGTCGAGGGCTTGCGCAAGGCGCGGCCTGATATCGCGGTCGTGCAGGTCGGCGTGCCCGGCACGCCAGCTTTGCCGCATGCCGTCGACATTCGTGGCCGCACCACATTCCGCGAGGCCGCGGCGCTGATTGCGCGCAGCGCACTGTTCATCGGCACTGAAAGCGGTCTCATGCATGCGGCCCGCGCGGTGGACGCCAAGGCGTTGATCCTGTGGGGTGGCGTGACGCTGCCGGAGTTTGCCGGCTACCCGGACAGCCATCGCATCATCTGCCACCGCGTGCGCTGCGCGCCCTGCGGCCAGTTCGGCTGGTGTGACAACGGGCACATCTGCATGCGCGAGATTTCGGTCGAGGAGACGCTGACGGCCGCGCTGGAAAGCCTGCCTTCATCGCATTGACGTGATGCCCGCGCCCAAAACCAAGATCACGACGCTCGAAGCCTGCCGCGGCTTTGCCGCAGTACTGGTCGTACTCTATCACGCCAGCGGTTCGATGTTCGAGGTGTACTTCGGATATCCCGCGGTCGGCTGGTTCCGGTTCGGTCATGCCGGCGTCGATTTCTTCTTCGTGCTGTCGGGCTTCATCATTCTCTACGTGCACGCCGACGACCGCGGCCGGCCCGAGCGGCTTCGCAACTATGCCTACCGCCGGGTGGTGCGCATCTATCCGATCTACTGGGCCGTGACGCTGGCGATGATCGCGGCGTCCTTCGTGGTGCCGTCGATTGCGGCCCTGCCGGCGATGGCGCCGGATCATTTGCTGCTGTCGTTCTTCCTGCTGCCGCAGTCCGGCTATCCGCTGGTCAGCGTCGCGTGGAGCCTTCAGCACGAGATGCTGTTCTACGTGCTGTTCGGCATTCTGATCGTGAACCGGAAACTCGGCCTCGCGGTCTTCGCCATCTGGGCCTGCCTGATCGTCTATTGCATCTTCGTCGAGCCGCAGACCACGTTGCTCCAGTTTGCCGGCCGCGATTTCAACATTCTGTTCTTCGTCGGCATGGCGGCGGCCATGGCGGTCCGGTCGCGGAGCATTCCCTGGCCGCGCACCATGGTGCTGCTCGGCGCCGTCGTGTTTTTCACCGGCGGAGTTCTGGAGAATGGCGGGCTCGATCTCAAGGAGCTGCTCGGCCGTATCGTCTACGGCACGGGCGCGGCACTGATGGTCATGGGTCTCGTCGAATGCGAGCGCAGCGCCGGGTGGAAGACGCCTGCGCCGCTGCTGTGGATCGGGGCCGCGTCATACTCGATCTATCTGGTTCATCTCAACGTGCTGATCGTGGTCGAAAAGGCCGCCGGCGCGCTGGGGCTCGGCAAGGCGTTGCCGGGACTGATCGTCCTTGCCGGAGTCGTGCTGGCCGCCATCGTCTCCGGGCTCATCTGTTACATCGTATTTGAGCGCCCGTTGCTCGCGATCCTGCGGCAGTGGAATGCACGACGGGCCGAAGCACCGGCGCCGGTCGCGGGCCCGTCGGTTTCCTGACGCGATGAGCAAGACCTCCCAGGCCCTGCCGGCCCGTTTGAACGTGGTTTCGCTGAACAGCGAGGCCGCCAGCCCGCGGACATGCTTGGGTGACACCGTTGTCGCCACGGTCCTGATCGGCGTCATCCTGGCGATCGGCTTGGTCGATTCTAACGACCAGTTCCTTTCCACCAACGACATCTACATCTTCCGGCAGATCCACACCTATTTCGATTTCTTCTCGTGGCTGCCCCAGGATGTCGCGTCGCCCGCCGCGGTGCTCGACAAGATCGCTCGCTTTGTCTTCTGGTTCTTCTACTATTTCCACGGCGCGCCGCCGGAGCTCTATCAGGCGCCGGTTTTCGCGGCGATGGACGCGGCGAAAATCCCGTTCCAGCCGCTCTACGGCCAAGCCATGGTCACCGCCTATCTGGCGCTGACCATCGTGCTGTTCTGGTCGTGCCTGCGGCGCTCGGGCGTGACATCAGCGATCGCGGCGGTGACCGCTTTGCTCGTCGCGTGCTCGCCGATGCTGACCGGCTTCTCGCGCGGCTTCGGAACGATCTGGCTCGTCAACATATCGTTCTGCCAGGTGATCGGCCTCTACGCATTTCTCCGGCTGCGGGAGGGCCGCGGCCACTGGCTTTGCGGCCTCGCGCTGACGCACATCATCATGTCCGATCCGATCTCGTTCCTGATCATCGGGCCGCTGATCGTGGCGTGGATTTTGCCGAGCCCATGGCACGGCGTTGGCAAGACGGTCGACTTCGCGCGCGCACGCCTGTTGCTGCTTTGCGGCTGGAGGATTTGGCTGCTTCCCGTGCTTGCGATCGTTGCGGTGCTGGCGTGGAACGTGCTGCGGGCGCGCTACGCCGCCGCGATCCCGGGCGAGGCGTCGCTGTTCGTCTATCCGTTCGTCAAATACATCGCCGGTGACGGCCAGGCGCATGGTGCGCTGTTCACGCCGCACGACTGGCTGCGCGTGGCGGTGATTTCATTCGGCATCTGGGCACCGATCGGCTTTCCCTTGGTTCTTGGGGCCGGCGTGGCGGCGCGTCAGTCCAAGACAGCAGACCGGTTCGTGCTGGGCTGGGCGGTTATCTCGTCGCTTGGCTTCGGATTGATGTTCTATGTGTTCTCGAACCCCGCCATGGGCAGCCAGTCGATGCCCTACGTCGGTTACCCGGCCTACACGATCTTGCCGTTTGCCACCCTGTTGGCCCTGGCCGCGGAGCGCTTCGCCGCGGGTCCGGCGTGGCGCCGCCGTCTGGCCGCGGCCTGTCTCGCGGTCTTCGCGGCGCTGGGTCTGCTGACGACGATCAACTACATCTGGCAGAAGCCGTTGGTGCCGGGTTCGTCACTGCTGGCGTTCGACACCACCGGCATGGATTTCATCGGGCTGCGCCGTCCCTACTACGGCGAAGAAGCCGCAGGCGCTGCCGTGCGTCACGTGCTCGCACGAACGGTCGCGGCTGGTAACAAGACGGCCGTGCGCCTGTTGTATGTCCGCAAGCCCGACAATGTTCGCTTCGATGTGTTCTGGATGTATGCCGGCCTGGAATATGGCGGCCGCTGGTTCGAGCTGCACCAGGGCGGCATGCCGAAGATCGACGCCCGGATGCTCGAACAGGAGCCCGGCGCGAAGCCATCCGAGTGGGTGCTGCGGCGAATCGAGCCGGTGCACCGCACCGTCGAGAGCACGGCGGCGCTTCACGACTCGCAAGGACAGGCCTGCGCGGCGCAGGTTTGCGTGGTGCTCGACCTGACCGGCAATGCCAGCGACGGCGAATTGCTCGCGCGCCTCGCGGCGGCGCCCGATCTGCAAATTCGCCGCGATGACAGCGCGGCCTACAACATCGCGATCGTCGGCGACCGCTCGCTGCTTCCCGCGCTCGGAGTGACCGACGGACGCGAACTGGAGCAGGGCTTCCGCCGGAGCAACCCGAGCCTGTGGGATTACATCCCGCCGCGCGAGCCGTTGTACTTCATCAGCCAGTTCAAACGCGCTACGGCACATCCATGACGTCCGCTGCGATCGATAACAAGCCGGCCAGCGGGACTGCCTCCGCGATCTCGCCGCGCAAGTCGCGGATCAGGGAGCTCTACGGGCGCCTGGCCCCGGCTCGCAGCGAATGGATAGCGCGCAACGAATACTATTATGCCGACGACCTCGCCTATATGCGCTTTCTGGTGCCGGAAAAGCTGCGCGTGCTCGAACTCGGCTGCGGCAACGGCCAGCTTCTCGCGTCGCTGGCGCCATCCTACGGCCTCGGCATCGATATCAGTCCAGCGATGGTCGATGAGGCGCGCAAGTTTCATCCCGAACTGAATTTCATCGCCGGCGACATCGAGGACCCGGGCTTGCTCGACAGCATCGAAGGCAAGTTCGACATCATCGTCCTCTCCGACACGATCGGCTACCTTGAGGATTGCCAGACCGCGCTGAGCCGTCTGCACCGGCTTTGCCTGCCCGAAACGCGGCTGATCATCGGCTACTACTCGAAGATCTGGGAGCCGGTGCTGAAGCTCGGCGAGCGGCTCGGCCTCAAGATGCCGACCGTCGAGATGAACTGGCTGTCGTCGGAGGACATCTCGAACCTCCTGATGCTGACGGACTTCGAGCCGATCAAGCGCGAATGGCGCCAGCTCGTGCCCAAGCGCTGGCTCGGGCTCGGGCCGCTGATCAATCGCTACATCGGCACGCTTCCGATCGTCCGGCGCGCGTGTCTGCGCCATTACGTGGCAGCGCGCTCGCTGGTCGCCGCCCGCGACGACCAACGCGCCAATCCCTCGGTGACGGTCCTGATCCCGTGCCGCAACGAGGCCGGCAACATCGAGCCCGCGATCAAGCGCGTGCCGCGCTTTGCTAGGGATATGGAATATCTCTTTGTCGAGGGCCACAGCAGCGACAACACCACCGACGAGATCAAGCGCGTGATCGCGGCCTATCCGGATCTGAACATCCGGCTGATCCATCAGGACGGCAAGGGCAAGGGCAACGCGGTGCGCAACGGCTTTGCCGAGGCGAAGGGCGAGGTGGTGATGATCCTCGACGCCGATCTCACCATGCCGCCGGAGGACCTGCCGAAGTTCTACGCCGCCATCGCATCGGGGAAGGGCGAGTTCATCAACGGCTCTCGGCTCGTCTATCCGATGGAAAACGAGGCCATGCGGTTCCTCAACCACGTGGCCAATTGGACCTTCTCGAAGCTGTTCTCGTGGCTGCTGAACCAGCGTTTCACCGATACGCTGTGCGGCACCAAGGTCCTGACTAAGACTGCTTACGAGCGGATCGCCGCGAACCGCGCCTACTTCGGCGAATTCGATCCGTTCGGCGATTTCGACCTGTTGTTCGGCGCCGCCAAGCTCAACCTGAAGATCGTCGAGGTGCCGATCCGCTACGCGGCGCGGACCTACGGCACCACGCAGATATCCCGCTTTGCCGACGGCTGGCTGCTGCTCCGCATGGTGGCTGTCGCCTATCGGCGGCTGAAGGCGTTCTGACGTCGTGAGCGGTGCGGCCAACGAAATCTGCGGCGACCTGCGGCTGAGCGCGGCCGACCGGCTGCGCTATCTGTTTCGCAACGCCTGCCGCAATCTGTCGAGCCTTGGCCGCGGACCGAAGACGCGTGCGTTTCGTCCGGACCTGCGGCGCGCCGACGCCGCCATGTCCGGGCAGTCGCCCGGGCGGCTGCAGACCGAGCTGTTCATCGAATCCGAGTTGCCGAAGCTCTTGCCGCCGCGCCCCCTCGAGGTGCTGGAGATCGGCTGTGGCGCCGGCACCATGCGCTACCGTCTGGCGCGGCTCGGCTACAGCGGGCGCTACACCGGCGTCGACATCCAGGACCGCTTTCGCCGCGACAGTTCGGGGGGGCAGCCCTTCGAAGTCGAGTTCTACCTGACCGACGCCCACATCTTCGTGCCGGCCCGTCCGGTGGAGCTCTTGTTCTCCAACTCGACGTTGGAGCACGTGCCAAACGACCGGAAGCTGATCGAGCGGCTGCCGCAGTTCTTCGCACCGGGCGGTGTCGAACTCCAGGTGGTGCCGAGCGGGTCGAGTCTCGCGTCCTACCTGTGGCATGGCTACCGGCAATACACGCCGGCGTCGCTCGTCGAGCGCTTTGGCGAACGCATCGAGATCGTGCGGATCGGCGGGCTTGCAAGCCTGCTGCTGCACATGACGTTCATCACCGGGCCGGAAATGCTGCTGCGTCGTTCGCTGCGCAAGGCTGCGCCGAGGCTCTATCGTGCTTGCCTGCGCGCGGCATTGCGGCTCGATCGCATCCTGCCGTTCTGCCCCACCGCCTACGCGGTCATCCGGCGTCACTGACCTTTGTATGGCCGAGACAAGCGCTCGCAAGGCGATCCGCGCGCTATACCGCGGTCTGATCGGTGCCGCCACGGTCGCGGCCTTGCCGCTGCGCGCGCGCCACGGCAGGCTCTCGGTCTACTACGGCGGCGCGCGCGCCGGAGATCACGGCGGCACGCTGGTCAAGGTCCGGCTGCTGCAGACCCGCTATCCGGAAGCCCGTGTCGGGTTTTCCCTGATCTACATGCTGTCGAATGCGATCTATCTGCCGCAGGCCGTGATCAATACGGTTCGCGGTGCGGGGATTCCGGTGGTGCTCAACCAGAACGGCGTGTTCTATCCGGGCTGGTATCCGTTCGACTGGCAGGCCGAGAACGCCCGCATGGCCCGCGTCCACGCGGCGGCCGATCACGTGTTCTATCAGAGCGAGTTCTGCCGCCGTTGCGCCGAGAAATTTCTCGGGCCGCGCACCGGACAATCGGAAATTCTGTATAACGCTGTCGATACGCAGCATTTCAGCCCACCACCCGACAGCGCTCCGCCATACGACACCAATGCTCCCTTCACGTTTCTCGCGACCGGCAAGTTCGACCTCGCGATCGGTTATCGCCTGATGTCGTCGATCGAAGGCATCTCGGCCGCGCGGCGCGGCGGGCTCGACGTGCGGCTCAAGGTGGCCGGCGGAGTCGATCCCACGGTGCGCGCGCAGGCGCAACGCCGGATCGACGAAGCAGGGCTCGCCGAGGTCGTGGAGTTCCTGGGCGCCTACAATTCGAAGCAGGCGCCGGCGATCTATCGGAGTGCGGGTGCGTACCTGATGACAAAAAACAACGATCCGTGCCCCAATTCCGTGCTGGAGGCGATGGCGAGCGGGCTGCCGGTGCTTTATTCGGCCTCGGGCGGCGTGCCTGAACTGGTCGGCGCGGAAGCCGGCATCGGGCTCGCTGTGCCCGAGTCGTTCGAAGAGGACGTGGTCCCGGACCCGGTGGCGATCGCTGAAGGCATGAGCAGGATCATCCGGCAGCAACGGGAATGCGGCGCGGCCGCACGGCGACGCGCGGTGGAGCGGTTCGACCTGCCGCAGTGGCTCGCCCGGCACGACGCCGTGTTCGAGCAGGCCTTGAGGAATGCAGCATGAAGGCTTTCGGGCTCAAGATCGCCAACGTGCTGGCGCTGGTCTGGCAGCTCCTGCCGATGCGGCTGCGCCACCTGTTCCTGAAGGGCATGTTCGTTCTGGAGTCGCGCGGGCCCGACACCGGCGCGGCGATGAAGCGGCTGTTCACCCTGCAGGACGATCTCGATCACGTCGTCAACGAACGCGCGATGATCTACGGCAGGGGCGAGCACCCCAAGCATCGCCTGATGCGCTACCACGACTTCTTCATCGAGAACATCGCGGACGGCCAGCGCGTCATCGATATCGGTTGCGGCTACGGCGCGGTAGCGCGCTCGATCGCCAAGGCCCGGCCAAAGTCGCAGGTCATCGGCGTGGACTACGATCCGAAGCGGCTCGCCGAAGCGCGGGCCAGGGACAATCCGTCCAATCTGTCGTTTGTCGAGGCCGACGCGACGCAGTCGGTGCCGCAGGGACCCTGGGATGTGGTTGTGCTCTCCAACGTGCTGGAGCACATCATCGATCGTCATGCGTTTCTGACCGCGCTGATCGACAAGACCAAGGCCAGGCGCTTCCTGATCCGCGTGCCGCTGTTCGAGCGCGACTGGCGGCTGTCGATGCGGCGCGAGGTCGGCGCCAACTACTATTCGGACCCCGATCACGAGATCGAGCCGACGCAAGAAGAATTCCGCCGCGAAACCTCCGCCGCCGGCCTGGTGGTCGAGCAGCTTGCGACGCCGTGGGGCGAGATCTGGTCGGTGCTGCGGGTGGGTAACAATCGGCCATGAGCCTGCCCGAACTCACCATCGTGGTGCCGTGCTACAACGGCGGACGCTTTTTCGATCAGATGTTCGCGAGCCTCGATCGGCAGACGTTCCGCAATTTCGAAGTCATCGTCGTGGACGACGGATCGACGGACGCCGACACCAAGGCGCGGCTGCAGAACCTGCCGGTCGGCACGAGCGTGATCCATCAGGAGAACAAGGGGCTGGCGGCGGCGCGCAACACCGGCTTCAAGGCGGCACGCGCCGACATCGTGCTGCCGCTCGATTGCGACGATGTGCTCGAGCCGACGTTTCTGTCGGAGGCCATGGCGCTGCTCGCGGCGGCGCCGCCCGAGGTCGCATTCGTCTTTTCCGACATCAAGCTGATCGGCGGCCGGCAGGGCGTGCACGCGTGCGACTTCGATCCGTTCGACCAGCTGTTTCTCAACGAGCTGCCGTATTGTCTTATGTTGCGGAAATCCGCCTGGGCCGCCGTCGGCGGCTACGACGAGTCGATGCGCGACGGCTACGGCGGCTACGCCGACTGGGATTTCAACATCCACCTGTCGGTGCTGGGATTCCGCGCGATCCGCATCGACAAGCCGCTGTTCATCTACTGGGTAAGGCCGGACGGCATGCTGGTCAGCCTGTCGGCCCGCATGCACGGCACGATCTGGCGCTACATCCGGCAGAAATACCGCGACGAGTACCGGCTGGCCGCGCTCTACAGGCGGTGGAATGAGCATCGCTCGCTCGCGTCGGCGGTTCGCGCAGCGGGACTTTTGTTTCTTGCGACGGTGCTGCCGTTGCGCTGGTTCGACCAGCTGTTCTACCGGCTGCTCGTCGCGGCACACCGGCGGCAGACGCAAGCCTATCTCGCCGCACACTGATCATCACGATCGCCGATCGCTCGATCGAGCGGGCATCAAAGGATAGACGATGAGCCAACGGGTTGCCCTGATCACCGGGATCACCGGCCAGGATGGCGCTTACCTCGCCGAGTTTCTGCTCAAGAAGGGCTATGAGGTGCACGGCATCCGCCGCCGCTCGTCGTCGTTCAACACCGGCCGCGTCGAGCACCTCTACCAGGATCTGCACGAGGAGAACCTCCGCTTCATCATGCACTACGGTGACATGACCGACGCGACCAACCTGATCCGCATCGTGCGTGAGACACAGCCGCACGAGATCTACAATCTCGCGGCGCAGAGCCACGTGCTGGTGTCCTTCGAGACGCCGGAATACACGGCCAATGCCGACGGCCTCGGCACGTTGCGGATGCTCGAAGCCATTCGCATTCTCGGCGTCGAGAAGAGCGTGCGCTTCTATCAGGCCTCGACGTCGGAGCTTTACGGGCTGGTGCAGGAAAGCCCGCAGCGCGAGACGACGCCGTTCTATCCGCGTTCACCTTATGCCGCGGCCAAGCTCTACGCCTACTGGATCACGGTGAACTACCGCGAGGCCTACGGCCTCCACGCTTCCAACGGCATCCTGTTCAACCACGAGGGCCCGACCCGCGGCGAGACCTTCGTCACGCGCAAGATCACGCGCGCGGTCGCGGCGATTGAACTCGGCATCCAGCAGAAGCTCTATCTCGGCAATCTCGATGCCGCGCGCGACTGGGGCCACGCGCGCGACTATGTCGAGGGCATGTGGATGATGCTGCAGCAGCCCGAGCCCGACGACTACGTGCTGGCAACCGGCGAGGCGCACACCGTGCGCGAGTTCGTCGAGAAATCCTTCGCCTGCATTGGCAAGAAGATCGAATGGCGAGGCTCCGGTGTGGACGAGACGGGCGTCGAGGCCGGCACGGGCCGCGTGCTGGTCGAGATTGACCCGCGTTACTTCCGCCCGACCGAAGTGACTGAGTTGCTCGGCGATCCCACCAAGGCTCGGCAGAAGCTCGGCTGGAAGCACCGCATCAGCTTCGACACTCTGGTCCAGGAGATGGTCCGGGACGACCTTGCGCTGACGCGCAAGGTGCAGGCGAACAGCCGCGCCCGCGACTGAGGCGGCTGAAAATCGAATATTTTCAGATACTTGATGGCGCGCGAAATCTCGCGCGCCGGCGCATCAATTTGCCCAGCACCTGAAGCCCTGATCCGATGTGCGGTATAGCCGGCCTGGTCGATCTGAAAGGTCTCCGCACGGAGAATGCGGCGCGCCGCTGCGAGGCTGCGCTCGATCGCATCCGGATGCGCGGACCGGACGGCGAGGGCACCTGGACCGATCCGCATTGCGCGCTGGTCCACACCCGGCTCGCCATCATCGATCTGTCGCCGCTCGGCGCGCAGCCGATGAGCCGGGACGGGCTCGTCATCACCTTCAACGGGGAGATCTTCAATTTCGCCGAGGTGCGCCACGAGCTTTTGCGTCTCGGTCACAGTTTTCGCTCGCACTCCGACACCGAGGTGCTGCTGGCCGGCTGGCAGCAGTGGGGCGCGCAGCTTTTGCCGCGCCTCAACGGCATGTTTGCCTTCGCGATCTGGGATGCGGAGGCCCGCACGCTGTTTGCCGCCCGCGACCGTTTCGGCGAGAAGCCGCTGGTCTATGCGCATGCGGGCGACAGGTTCGCCTTCGGCACCGATCTGATCGCTTGCGAGGCGATGCTCGGCGAGACACGTCCGGTCGATGCCGCGGCGCTCCGTACATTGTTCACGCTGCGCTTCGTGCCGGAGCCGTGGTCGATCGCCCGCGGCGTGCACAAGCTTCCGGCGGGGCACTGGCTGCGCTTCGGTCCTCGTGGCCTCATGGTCGAGCCGTGGTATGAGCTCGCGGCGGCGCGCAGGAACACACCCACGGACATCGCCGACGTCGAGGCCGGCCTCCGCCAGCGCTTCGATGCGGCGGTGCGGGCGCGGCTGGTGTCCGACGTTCCGGTCGGCGTGTTCCTGTCGAGCGGCATCGACTCGGCGCTGGTTGCGGCATCAGTCGCCGCCTCGGGCGGCAAGCTCAAGACCTTCACGGTCGGTTTCGCAGGCGCGGGCGATTACTACGAAGAGCGCCCGATGGCTGCGGCCGTCGCGCGGCATCTTGGCGCCGAGCACACCGAGATCGAGGTGAGCGGTGCGCGCGTCGGCGATGTGCTCGATCGCGTGTTCACGGCGCTCGATGAGCCGTTCGCCGATGCATCCGCGGTGCCGACGTTTCTCGTCTCCGAGGCGACGCGTCGCAACGTCAAGGTGGTGCTGACCGGAGACGGCGCCGACGAGGTGTTCGGCGGCTATCGCCGCTACTGGTCGGAGCTGCATGCCGGCACGTGGAACCGCTTGCCCGGCGTGCTGCGTCATACGCTCGCCAAGCTTGCGATGCGCCTGCCCGAGAGCAAGGACAGCCGGCTGCTGGAAACGTTGCGGCGCGTGCGCCGCTTTGCGGCGACGGCCGACGCCGATCCGGTTCTCCGCCAGGCGGCGCTGATGCGGCTCGCCTCCGAGCCGGAGCTCGATGGTTTGCTGGGGCAGGGCCCGAGCGAAGCCATATCGCTCGAGGGCCTGGTTGCGGACCGGCGTGCGGCGTCGAGCTTCAGCGACCCGATCAACGCGATGTTGGCCTGCGACGTATCGCTCGGCCTGCCAGGCGACATGCTGGTGAAGGTCGACCGCACCAGCATGGCCAACGCGCTCGAAACCCGGACGCCGTATCTCGACGACCGTGTCGTCGAATGGGCCTTTGCAATGCCGGGCTCGCAGAAGCTCACGTTGCAGGCCGGCCGCCCGGTCGGCAAGCGCGTCCTGCGCCAGGCGTTCCGCGACCGACTGCCGGCCGAGGTGTTCAACAGGCCCAAGCGCGGCTTCGAGATGCCTGTGGATGCGATGTTGAAGGGCGCTGCTGCCGAGCGCCTGGCGGCTGCGACCGAGCCCAAGGCGCTGGCGCGCCAGGGCCTGTTCAATCCCGGCCAGATCGACGTCTGGTCGAAGGAGCTCGCCAGCGGTCGCCGCGACACGTCCTGGCAGCTCTGGACCTTGCTGGCGTTCCAAGAGTGGGCGCGCCTGCATCGCCGCCCTGAAGCGATCGCCTGATCAGGGCTCCGCGGGCGGCGCCGGCGAGCGCAGAGCCATCGCCATCTCCGAGCTGTCGAAGCTCATGAGCCACACGCCGCCGCCGATCAGGCCCGTGGCGAACATCACGGCGCCGAGCAGAACCGAGACCACCAGTCCATCGGCCGCCGGCAGCCCGGCGTAAGAAAACGCCATCACCAGCGCGCTCTCGCGCACGCCCCAGCCGGCGATCGAGACCGGGATGGTGGCAATCAGCATCACCGGCAGCACCAGCAGGAAGGCGTCGCCCACGCCCAGGCGCGCGCCGATGCCTTGCGCGATGCCCCAGGCCTGCACCGCGGTCAGCACGTGGATCACGAGCGAGACCAGCACGATCGCCGGGGCCGATCCGCGCGCCGACAGCATCTTGCCGGCCAGCACCGACAATTCGGCAAGGTTGCGCGTGAGCTTCCAGCGCGCCAGCGCCGGCCAATGGCCGAGCGCGAGGAACGCCAGCCCGCCGACCAGGAAGCCGAGGCCGATGACG
>CAKZHN010000505.1 GCA_936924235.1 uncultured Rhodoplanes sp.
GCGGCGATGGTCGATTTGCCTTCGTTCGGCAGCGACGAGGTGATGCCGAGCGTCTTGTTCGCCTTGCCGGCGCCGGCGACGTCGGCGGCCACCTTGATCGAGCGAACCGACTCGGCAAATCGCGAGAACGGTCCGTCGACGACCTGCCAGAACACGTTGTCGCCGCGGGCGATGACGCGCTCTGCGGGCGGCCCGGATTTGGGTTTGACCGCCAGTTTCGGACGGTTCGCCTGATCCGGCGCCAGCGCCGGAATGATGCCGATGCAGTTGGTCTGCAGCACGCTCTCGAGCTGATCGGTTGTGCGGAACACCCGGTCGGAAAGCTCGCGCAGCTTGCCCACCGCAAAACCCAGCATCAGGCCGATGGCGCCGTAGATCGTGAGGACGACGGCGGTCTTCGGCGAGCTCTTGCCCAGCGGCGGCGTCGCCGCGGTGATCACGCGCGCTTCGGTGATCGGGAACGACTGCTGCTGGACCGACTCCATGTAACGCTGGAGGAAGTTGTCGTAGAGGCGCTTGTAGGATTGCGCGGTGCTCTCGAGCTCGCCCAGCGTGACCTGCGCCGTGTTGGTCACCTGCGTGTTGTTGACGGCCTGGGCGCGGCCGGCCTTGAGTATCTCTTCGCGCTGCTTGGCGATCTCGTAGTCGCTCTTGTACGACTCGGCGATCCGTCCAAGCTCATCCTGGATCGAGCGCCGGATCTGGTACATCTGGTTGCGCAGCTGGACGGCGGCGAGATGGTCCCTGCCGTAGCGGGCGGACCAATCGGACTCGCGCCCCTTCATCTCCAGGTACTGCGTGCGCAACTTGGTGATGACGTCGTTGCGCAGCGTATCGGTAACGGTAGCGTCCGGAACCTCCTGGTTCAGGATCTTCTCGATACGATCGAGACGCGCCTTGGCTTCGGCGGACTGCGCCTGCGCGAGCAGAAGCTGGCTGCTCAACTCGGACAGCTGCTGTTCGTTCACGAGGCGGCCGCCGGAATTGAGAATGTTGTTCTTGTTCTTGAACTCGACGACGGCCCGTTCGGCCGCCGACGACTGGTCGCGCAGCTCGCGCAGGCGTTCCTGCAGCCAGATGCTGGCGCGCTGCGTCGCCTTGAACTTGGCGTCCAGCTGATCGACGATGTAGGCGTCGGCGATCGCGTTGGCGACCTCCGCGGACCGCTGCGGGCTTTGCGCGCGGAATGCGATCTCGATGATGTAGGTCAGCCCGACCCGCTTCACGGTCAGCGCCTTGGAGAACACGCCGGTCGCGGTTCGCTGCAGATCATATTCGGACGGACGCGGCGCGCTTCCCATCCAGCCGGTGAGCAGTCCGGCGACGTTTCCGATCAAGCCGCCGCCCGGTCCCACGAACTCCGGATCGTCGGTCAGACGGAGTTGCTTGATCACGGCCAGGGCGATGTTTTCCGACCGCAGGATCTCGACCTGGCTCTCCACCGTCGCGGAGTCGATCGGCAAGTCTCCGATCAGCGACTGCTGCTGGAGAATGTTGACCTTGTGAGTGTCGATAATCATCGTCGCCTGGGCGGAGAAGCTCGGCGGCGTGTTCAGGATGTAGACGATGCCGAGGATCACCGACGCGACCACCACGGCCAGCATCAGCGGCCATTGCCGGCGGACGAAGACGACCAACGAATCGAAAAACTCGCTGGATGAACCGTGGCCGGACTCAGCGATGCCCAACGCCCCGGCGTATTTATTCGTCTTGAGCATCGTAACTATCGGGACCCATTAAGCGGAAATAGAATTCAGCCGCACCCTTATGAACGATGGTCCTTAATTCACCAATAAGACATGGTGAAGGCAGCCATTGCCGAAGCTCGATCGCTCCTCAATTCGCTAACGAATCGTTGATGCGCGCGTACGCGCCGCTCAGATGCCGCTGTTCAGCACCGAACTCGTCGCCGAGCCACCGCCCGAAGCGCTGCCCGTGAAGCTGAACGGCCCGGTGTTCACGCCGTTGCCGTTGATGCCTTCAATGCCGCCTCCGCCGGCACCAGCTCCGCCGAGGGACGAGGTCTGCCCGCCGACGCCGCCGCCCGAGGCGCCACCGCCAACGCCGCCGATCGGCACGTCGCCGGCTGCCGCCGCATAGGCCACGATCAATTCCTGGTCCTGGGTGTTGGCGACCGCCTGCTGGATCTGCTGGACGAACTGCTGGTCGACCCGGGCATAGAGCTTGGCAGCCTGGGCCAGCGCCGACGCGATGGCCTGCTTCTGCTCCTTGTTGGCCTTGTCGACCAAGCCGAGAATCGCCGTGAGGGTCGTCGAATCGGACGCCAGCAGGTCGCGCAGCCGCGAGATCATCTGGCCGCCACCCTCAGGAAACTGGTTCAAAAGCGCGCCCGGATTGTTGGTGAAATCCGTGATCGTCTGGGCCGACAACTGCTGGGTGGGCGTGCCGTAGGCCGTCGCTGCCGACGCCGGCTGGGAAAAGGCCATGAAACTCGTCGCGACCGCTGTCGCGATCAAAGCGCGCGCGGCCGATTCAAAATGCCGAAAACGCATGAGCCCGCTCCTTTTAAGGCAACAAAACCAATACCACAGCAACATCGGTAGAGTCTAACCTTTGACCGAATTGGCGCAAATTTCCCGAGTTTTTCAAGGCATTAGGGTAAATCGCCCGGTCTCGCTCGGCTGCTGTAGCATTGCGCGACGCCGGCCCCGAACAGCGCAAAGGCCGCAATCGAATAGCCAGGGATTTGCAGCGAAAAATCGACCACCGAGTGGGAAATCCCGACAATCGCGACCGATAAGGCGACAACCGGCACGATCCGGTCGCGCCGGCGCACCCGAATGCCGTAAATCAGCATCGCGATGAGCAAGACCCAGGCGAAGATCGTCAGGGCGGCAAACGGCAACCCGGCCTCGGCCGCAATCTCCAGCAGCGTATCATGGGTCATCTGCCAAGTGGCCCAGATCGTGGCATCGCTGCGATAGGCCGGGAAACTCCAGCCGAATGTGCCGAATCCGGTCCCCAGCCAGGGAAAGTCATCCACCATTCGCAACGTGGACCGATAGGCCTCCACCCGGGCCGTATCGACCAGCCCGGACTGATTGAAGCGGCTGCCGATGGTTCCACCCAGAAACTGCAGGACCAGCAGGGCGACCGCCGCCGCGCCAAGCAAGATCCAGAGGCTCTGGCGGCCTTTCAGGTCGGGCGCCTTGATCAGTGTGAACGCAGCGACCAGACCGAGCAGGGAAGCCCCAACTCCGGCCCGCGATCCGGTCATCAGCATGGCGAGCAAAAGCGTGATGGTGGCGAAAGAGCCCAAGAGCAGCGTCCGGATCCGGCCTTCAAAAGCACCGCCGGACACCTGCCAAAAATCGCGCAAGCGCACCCGCTGACCTCGATGGTCGGGGCCCAGGCCCTTCATCACGAACAGCATGCAAATGATTGCGCAACTGCCGAAATAGACCGCGGCCGTGTTGCGGTTCACGAACGGCCCCGTGACGGAGGCGAGATAGAAGACCTTCTCGCGCCATAACAGCCGCGTCGGCTCGATCAGGAACTGCACGATGCCGAGCAGCGCGTAGGCTCCGCCCGAGACCGCAATGACCCTGAGAAGCTGCTGCGCCCGGTGCCGATCGGCGCACACGATGTAGCTGGCCGTGAAGGCCAGCGCATTGATGAGCGGCTTGCCGAGAGCAAACCACGGCTCGTTTTTCGCGATCGAGACCGACGGCTCGAGCGCGGACTTCAGAAGCGCTCCGGCTTCGCTCCAGATCGGATGCGGCGCGATGTCGGTCCATCGCTGATTCGACAGTTGATCGTGCAACACGACAACGAAGCCGGCCGCCACCAGCCCGACCACGGCCAACGGAAGCATTTGGGCAGGTCGCAGCCCAGCAGGCGAAGCGAGCGCAAGCGCCGCGCCGAGCACGACGCACCAGCCGGCGATGAAAATGGGATTAACCGACCCAAACGGCAGCGGCGCCAAGGCGACGGCCGCGAACAGGATCAGCGAAGAGATCCGATTCGAACTCCAAAGCCTTCCGGCGGAGCCTTGCTCCGGGGTCGCGAACGACACGACCGGATCTCCCGACGATCAGCGCACCGACCTGAGCACCTGGGCATTGGTCGCGGTGACCAGCGGATCGTTGACCGTCGCGTTGATCAGCCTGAGGTAGCTCATGAACTTCGCAACCTCGACGCCCTGCGCGTTCGACACGTAGAGCACGTCCTTGTTGCGAATCTGCATCTTGGTGGCCAGGAAATAACCCGACGGGTCGCGGAAGTTGACCGCGTAGATCACCGGGACCAACGGCGTCTTGAAGTTGTTCACGTCGATGCCGAGCTTGGCCGCCACGTCGCGCGGCTCGCCGCGATACAGGAATACGGAGGCCGGATCGGCGAGATCGTTGTTGAGGCCGCCGGACTTGCCGACCGCTTCAGCAAGCGAAACCCGCCAAGCCTCGAAGTTGAACTGACCCTGCTGACCCGAAGCGCCGAAGGCGAGGAACTGCTGCGGCTCGCGATAGACGTAAATGGTGTCGTCCGGCTGAACGAGAACGTTGTTCGCCGGCTCGTACACCAGCGCGCCGAACGGCATCGTCGCGCGGCGACCGCTGCGCTCGAGCATGACCCAGGTGTCGAAGCCCTGACCCTTCGGTCCGCCGGCGCGCGTGATGGCGTCGAGCACACGCTCGCCTGCCGCGTTCGCCGGGAACCGATTCGGTGAGTTGACCTCGCCGAGCACGCTGATCAGCGACGTGCGCTGCTCGACCAGCGACACGACGGCCTGCGGCTCGATGGCGCGGTTGCGCAGCGCCGCCACGATGTCGCTCTGCACTTCGCCCGGCGTCCGGCCATCGGCCTTGATCGCGCCCGCATACGGCACCGCGATGTTGCCATCGGTGTCGACGTTCTGGTTGGGCAGCGTGATGAAGTTGCCGGGACGCACGCCCGCTTCAACAGGAATGAAGAGACCGCCGGCGGCGGCTTCGAAGATGGTGACGCTCACCACATCGCCGACGCCGAACTTGATGACGGCGCGCTGCTTGCGATCGGGGAACGTCAGCGCCAGGCGCGGCGACGCTTCCGAGAGCACATTCAGGACATTGGCATTGAGATTGACGAGCGAGTACGGGAGGCTGTCCTCCGTCTTACCTTGCTCGTTGCTGCGAATTTCCGGCGCCCATGGGCCGTTGGTCGGAAGAATCGAACAACCGGCGGTAAGAAGACCCGCCAGCGCTAGGACACCAATGAGTGTACCCCGCACGAAATTCATTCCCCGCCCAATCCCTGTCGGAAAAAACCCTAAATAACATCCGTGGATTAAGGAAGGCTCCGCACCGTAATATGTTGTGGACGTTGCGTTGCGTTGCTCAAGAGTGACACGTGAAGCACGCATGTCCCATAATGAAACAACAGTGCATAAGCATCGGGTAACATCTTGCCTGCGGTCGACATTGCAGGGCAGTCTATTGAATTGATCAGAAGTGTCTGGAATGGGACGCGACGAGGTGCCGATGTTCAAGATTTCGGAAATTGCGCTGGGAATGGCTCTTGGACTCGCGCTGATCAGCCTTCCGATCGCTGATGCTTTCGCCGCCGATCAGTACGCTCCGGTCTCCGAGAAGCGCGTCGTGGTGAAGCATCGCGGCTATCGTGCAGGCGTTTATCCGTGCCCGGATGGCTACGGCTGCTATCCGCTTTACGGCGCCTACGGCCCTTACGGCGGACACGCGTACTGGAACAGCTTCAGCTACGTCGTGCCGTCCTACACGTCGCCGCGGCCGTAACGGCGGACCAAGCAACAAAGTCCATCACGGTTTCGACACGGCGCCTTCCATCTCGGTGGCGAGGCTTGCGTCGATCGCTGCGACGATCTCGCGCAGCCTTGCTTGCGTCTCCGGTGACGCCTGCCGATAGGCCTGCACCAGCGACGGCTTGACCGCGGGCTGTTGCGCGACCGCGAGGATTTCAGTTTCGAGCAGCGTCTTGAGCTCGGTGTCGCCGGCGAGACCGGGATTGGCCGCAAGCCCGATGCGCTGCGCGACGAGCTCGGCCTCGTTCGAGCCGGTGTAGTAGGACATCTTCAGCGCCGCGGCGATCGTGTCGGGCGCAGCGCCCGCCTTCATCTCGACCGCCGCAAGCTGGAGCCACGCGCGCGAATCGTGCGGCGCATGCCGCACCGTGCGTGCGAGCGCCGCGCGCGCCTGATCGAGCTTCTGCTTGTCCGGCGCGCCACCCTTGCCGCTCGCCAGCAGCTCCGCCTCGTTCACGAGCGGCGCCTTCGCTCCCATGAACTCGTTCGCCGACAACCCGGCGGCGACGAGCACCAGCAGCACGCCGAAGATCGCGAGCACGACGCGAAGGCCGAACGCGCGCGGCTGCGGCGCGGCGTCGCCCACGCCGCGTTGCGAGGTCGGGATCTGGCTGGCGCGTAACAGCGGCACGATGGGGTCCCTCGGTTCGGCGCGGAGCTAAAGCAGCGACAGCTTTTCGCCGTCAATGACAAGGCATGTCAGGCGGCCGGTCGCATAGGCGCCGGTGTCGATGTTGATGCGGTTCGGCTTGAACTCCGGCTCGATCACCGGCGTGTGGCCGTGCACGATGATCTTGCCGTGGTCCTCGTCGCTCTGCAGGAATTCGTCGCGGATCCAGAGCAGATCCTGCTCGTCCTGATCGCGGAGCGCGATGCCCGGCCGGATGCCGGCATGCACGAAAAAGAAATCGCCGCAGGTCTGGTGCGGCGCCAGCTTCGCCAGGAACGCGCGGTGCGCCTCCGGCATGGCGGCGCGAAACCCGGCGGCGAGCTCGCGCAGTTCGTCGTCGCCGGGATTGACCGGCGGGCGCAGCCCGTAGGACAGCAGCGTGTCCATGCCGCCGATCTGCGCCCATTCGTGCAGCGTCTGCGGATCGCTCGTGAACTCGGTGGGATAGACCTCGTGGTTGCCCTTCAGGCACACCATCTCGCGCTGCTCGGCGCGCCCGATCAGGAGATCGAGCACCTCGCGCGAGGCCGGTCCGCGATCGATGTAGTCGCCGAGATAAATCTCGACCGGCCGCGCCACGCGCCGCTCCAGCATGTCGAGATCGATGCGCGCGAACAAGGCCTTCAGGAGATCGGCCCGGCCGTGGATGTCGCCGACCGCATAGACGCGCACGCCGCGCGGCACGTGCGGCGTGTCGGACTTCGTGATGCTGGTCAAAAGGTTCCAGGCCACGGTATCATTCCAGCGTCTGCTTCGTGCTCAAGCTCTGGCCGAGCGCCACTCCGACGATCGCGGCGAGCAGCACCGCGACCGTGGTGGCGGCGAGGCTGTCGTCGACGAACAGCGTGAAGGTCGCAAGGATCAGCGCGCCGCCGCCGAGCCCCGGATAGAACGCGTCGCGACCGCGCCACAGCGCACGGTCGAACAGCAGCGCCGCAAGCACGACGCACAGGATCACGAGCGCGGCCAGCACCGGCCGGCCGAAGTCGACCGCAAGCGCCGCCGCCGTGGTCGGCGGTGCGAGCGCAGATGCCGGATCGGCGAAGGTCCGGTACAGCGGCGCTACCGCCTCATAGGTGCCGCCGCCGTTGCCGAACCAGCGGGTGTCGCCGAGCATTCGCTGTGCGAGTTCGATCTGCGGCGTGTCGGCGCCGGCCGCGAGGCGCAGCACCGGCTCGCCCGCGCCGTGCAGCATCGGGATCGCAAGCAGCATGACGACCGCCGCGACGACGACCGCCATCACGGTCCGCATGCCGTTGGTGTGGCTGAGGAAGCGGCGAATGACCGGCACCGAGAACATCGCGAACCACGCGCAGAACACCGCAAGCCAACTCATCCGGCTGCCGACCGTGATCACGGCCGCGAGACAGATCGCGAGCGCCAGGATGTCGACGATGGCGCGCGAATGGTGCCGCAGCGGGCCCGGGGCGCCGTGGCCGCGCGAGATCTCGATCTGCTCGAAGCGGCGCACCATGGCGGTGGTGCCGACCAGGATGCCGAGGCCAGCGATTGCGGTGAGCGGCGCGTGCAGGTCGTGGCCCGCCTCGGCGGCGAGGCCCGGCGCAAACGCCAGCGCCGCCATCATGGCGAGCGGCAGCAGCGCCGTCACCGCGATCAGCACATGCAGCAGGCCCTCGACGCGCCTGCGGTCGACCGCGACGCACAGCGCCGCAACGCCAACGCCCACGACCACGAGCGTGCGGCCGAGCGCGCCGACGGTCGCGCCGAGATCGATGGTGGTCGCGCCGAACAGCTGCTCGTTGAGCGCGGTTGCCGCGGTGCTCCAGATTGCATTGCCCCAGAGCGGGTTCGGCAGGCACTGCGTCACCATGACCAGGACCGGGAGCAGCAGCAGCGGCACGGCGATCCGGCCGGCGCGCCAGGCATGCGCCGCGTCACCGGGACGCAGCGAGACGGCGATGAGCAGAAGCAAGACACCCGCCGCCAGGGCCAGCGCAGCGAGCGCGATCGGGCCGTCGAAAACCAGGAAGATGCCGCACAGGCCGAGCAGAGCTTGCAGTCCGATCAGCGCACCAGCCACGTCCTGAAATCCCGCGCGTTGTCAGTCCGGTGTGCTTACTCGACAACGGGCCGCAACTCCACCGGCGCGTCACAATGCACCGGCCATGTCCCCGGTCGTGTTCAATTCAAGGTGTCGAAAGACAAAACGCCTAGGCGTCGACGGTATTCCAAACCGTCAGCCGCAATTCGTGCTCGCAGGCCGGGCACTGAAAGATGCGGATCTGGGTGTCGCGGTCGGCGGCTTCGGTTCGGGCGAGGCGCATTTCGCTGTTGCAGATGCAGTTAGGGCCTTCGGTCGACCCCGGCTCCAGCAAGCGCTCCAACATGGCCCTGTCCCCGATCTTGCTGCGTTGCAACACTTCGTTAACACGGCCGCGCGCCCGGAGTCTCGCTTGATTTTCAAACAACCGTCATAACAGTTAAGACCCGGCCGCAACCGGGATGCGGCATTGCGGCATAACTCGCAGACGCGGCCTTGTTTCGCGGGCTGCGGGCCGGCGATCTCACGGATTCACATGTCAAACAGCGCGATGGCGCCCGTGGCAGCAAATGGGCGTGCGTCATCGGCCCCGGACAATAGTGAGGCGCGGGGCGGCGCCTTCTCTTTTTTCCCTCACGTGCGTGAGGGAGCGGAGCGCCGGCGAGGCGCTACGTCATAGTCTGGCACCTCTTGGAGGTGCCGCGTGCCTTGCGGCAC
>CAKZHN010000506.1 GCA_936924235.1 uncultured Rhodoplanes sp.
GCAGGTTGCTCAGGTCGCCGGCGCGGTTCTGCAGGCCCTGGGCGGTGAAGAAGTTCACCGGGTTGTCGAGCGCGCTGTTGACGCGCTTACCAGTCGCAAGCTTGTTCTGGGTCTGCGTGATCAGGTCCGACGTGCTCTGCAACTGGAGCAGGTTGGCCCGCACGCCGGCGGAGAGGACGATATCGCTCATAGTTTATTGCCCTTCTGGGTTCAGGAGATCCCCACTGGATCGGGGCTTTGATCTCACGGTTAAGCGTAATGAGCCGTAAAAAATCGTGGTTAACGGGATTGGCAAAGATTTATGATTATCAAAGGGTTATCGGGAGCTAAGCGCAATCATTGGTGAGGTTTTGCTAACCAAGAAAACTGGGTTTTTGCTAACCAAGAAAATAAACCAACCGCTAGCCATAACGGCGCGGATGCGGGCGCAGGCGCTCCGCCGGAGCGCATCCGGCCACGCGCTCGGCAGCGGCCAAGGTGTCGCGTTCCGATTGGTCGGCGAGTGAAGGCTTAGGACGGCGAAGCGGCTTGGCTACGGAGCGTCGCCGCGGGCCGCGCGCTCGAGGAAGGCTTCCAGCCCGGCGATGCAGGCGCGGTCGCGATAGAGCCGCTGCCGGTCGGCGATGACGCGCGCCCGCAACTCCTGCCGCCAGGCGGGGTCGCGGGCGATGCGGGCGCCGAGCGCCACGTAATCGTCGATGGTTCCGGCGATGGTCTCGGGCATGCCCATCATCCGCAGCATGCCGGCGCTGACCCGGCCGCGCATCAGATCGCCCTCGAAGGTCACCACCGGCAGGTCCTGCGCCAGCGCCTCGAGCGTGGTATTGCCGCCCGACCAGCCGATGCTGTCCAGCATCACGTCGCACAGCGCGCTCGCGGCTGCGAAGCGGCTCATGCTCATCGGCTGGAGCATCACGCAGTAGTCGCTGGATTTCAGCCCGTGCGCCGCGAAGGCGCGCTCGAGCCGTTGCTCGAACAGCTCGGTGACGCCGTGGCCGAGATGGCGGATGAACACGAATTGGCAGTCGCCGGCCTCGCGCGCGATGCGCGGGAACACGTCGTCATACTGCGGCAGGTACTTGAACAGCGATTGCGCGCACCAATAGACCGTCGCCTCCGGCCGGAAGCCGAGTTCCTGCCGGTCGACGATGACGGTGTCGAGATTGAGCGGCTCGTAGTGGAAGGCGATGTTCGGCAGCTTGACGAGCTTTTCGGTGTAGTGCCCGGCGCCGTCCGGCGGCTCGATCAATTCGCCGCTCAGGAAGCAGTCGATCGTCGGCATGCCGCTGGTCTGTGGATGACCGATATAGCTGCACTGCACCGGCGCGAGCCGTAGCGCCGCGAGCTCGGCGGCTTCGTGGTTCATGCCGATCTCCGGATAGATCAGCACGTGCGGCCGGTCGGCCTGGATGATCCTGCGCCAGTCCGCAATCGTGTGCGGGCCCTGCTCGAAGCGGTGCGCATGGCGCTTCGCGATCTCGGTCTCGGCATCCTGCTTGTAGTTGGTGTTGTAGCAGAACACCTGGAAGCGCTTCGGATCGAGCTCGGTCACCCAGCCGCGGATGCCGACCTTCCACACCGAGTGCTGCCAGAAATAGCCGCTGACGATGCCGACGCGCACCGGCTCGCCGGGCGCAGGCGGGGAAGCAAGCTCGATCGCGCCGTGGCGGTCCGCCATGATGCGCGACGCGAGCGTGCCGAACAGGCGCTGCAGGTCGCGGTCATTGCGGCCCTGATAGGCGAGGAAGAACGGCTGCGCCATGCCCAGGCCCTTGGTCATGTCGCCTGGGATGCGGCCGGCCTCGTAGTCGGCGATGAGCGCGTGGAGCCGCCGCTCGTAGTCGCCGCGGCGCACGTCGACATCGGCTTCGTTGCCGTAGAGGATCGGCAGCGCCGCCATGCAGGCGGACCAGCGCGCCTTGCTGAAGTCCGGCTTGAGCGCCACCGCGCGCTCGTAGCTCTTCAGCGCCTCGACCGGCTGGTTGAAGTCGGCGAGCAGCATGCCGCGCATGTTGTGCGCTTCGGCGTAGTTCGGATGGCCGAGCAGCAGCGCGTCGAGGCTCTTCAGCGTGTCGTCGTAGCGCTTGAGCGCGCGCAGCGAGCCGCAGCGATTGAGCATCGCCTCGGGGAAGTTCGTCAGGATCGCGAGCGCGCGGTCGAACTCGGTAAGCGCTTCGGCCGAGCGGCCGAGCGCTTCGAGGACGGCGCCGCGGTTGCAATGGGCCTTGGCGTAGTTCGGGCGGAGCGCAATGGCGCGGTCGAAGCTTTTCAGCGCCTCGTCATAACGGGAGAGCAGCCGCAGCGCGTTGCCCTGGTTGTAGAACGCATCCGCATAGTCGGGCTTGATCGCGATGGCGCGGCGCAGGCTGTCCAGCGCTTCCTCGCCGCGATCGAGCGCGATCAGCGCGCCGCCGCGGTTGTTGTGCGCCTCGGCAAACTTGCTTTTGCGGCGGATCGCCTCGTCGAAGCTTTGCAGCGCCTCGTCGTGGCGCTTCATCGCGTCGAGCACGTTGCCGTGGTTGAGCAGCACCTGCGGCGAGGTCGGCCGCTGCTTCAGCGCGGCTGCCACGAGCCGCAGCGCCGCCGGCAGGTCGCCGCGCGTGAGCTTGATGACGCCGAGCATCTGCAGGCTTTCGAAATGCTCGGGCCGCACGTTGAGCACCGCGGCGTACAGCGTCTCGGCTTCCGCGATCCGTCCCTGGTGATGGAATTCGAGCGCCTGCTGGAAGGTACGCGCCACATCGAGGGGTTTGCCTTGCGGCGCGGACACTGCTGGCATGGACACTCAGGCTTTGATGTTGGCGTGCGGTTCGCTGGGGGCGGGAGGTTCGGCCTCGGGACGGGTGGCAGGGCGGTAGGCGCGCAGCCGCAGCAGCGCCTGGTCGGGGTGCTCGCCAGCCTGGTTGCGAATGTCGTTCTCGCGGTTGATCACGTCGCGGGACTCGGGATCGGCGATGAGCTCGGGCGGCGCATGCTCGTGGCGCTGATCGCGCTGCTCAAGGTCGCTGTTGTCGGCAGCCTGGACGGTTCTGCTCGCGGGCAGCTCCGTCGTCGACGACTGACGCGGATCGCGGGACGTGAATTTCTGCACGCCCACACGAGGCTTGATGGTGAAGCTGTCCATTTCGGTCTCCCTGCGGCCGTTTTTGGCCACGCGAACCCGAACCGAACGCGCATTCCGTATACGCTACGTTTACAGATGCGAAAGATGCCTACAAAACGCGGCTGATCGTTAACGGCTGCCAGCTGCTGGGCAGCGGGGCGGCCACCTCGCCGGTTGCATCATACCCGCCCGGCGTGGCCTTACGGGCCAGTTCACGCGACACGCCGCGCATGATGCTCTCCGACACCGCGTGCGCGGTGGCCAGAACCGTCAGGTTGATCTGCAGCAGCGCCCTGAACATGTCGTGGCGCTTGCGCAGCTCATCCACCAAGGCGGGGAAGGTCCGCGCCAAGTAGGTCCGACTTGCTTTGATTCGGGTGGTATCCGCAATGTACATCAGCGAGAGCTCGGCCTTGGCCGGCTCCAGCTTGGAGGCCTCGTAGAGCCGTCCGGTCCGGACCAGCTCGGTTTCCTCCTCCACGGTGCCCAGCAGGGCGTCCATGACCTCGGAAAGGTGCTTGATCAGGGCCTCGGCCTCGCCGGGGGTCTCCACCGGCCGGATCTGACCGGATATGGCGGGGGTCGCGTTTTTGTTCATTGCTTGATTTCCTGTCTGGCGAGCAGCTCGCGCTGGACGTCGGCGGCCAGCCCGATTCCGCCCTTTTTGACGAAGTTCTTGGAGTATTCGTCGGTCAGGAACGACTGCCAGATCTTGGCGCCGGGGCCGCCGCCGAACGGACCTTCGCCGATATGGGCGAACATCTGCTGGAACATGCTGTTGATGAACATCGACTCGAAGTCGTTGGCGGTGTCCTTGATCTTGCCGAGGCGGGCCGCGGACTTGGGATCGATGGCCTTGGAGGTCAGGGCCTGAGTATCGACGCCGCTCAGGGCGGTCAGCGCGGATGGTGAAAAGGCGGGTGACGTGGTCATCACATCACCTCGATTTCGGCCTGGATGGCGCCGGCGGCCTTGATCGCCTGAAGGATCGCGATCAGGTCGCGCGGACCGATGCCGAGCGCGTTGAGCCCGTCGACCAGTTGCTGCAGGGAGACGCCTTCGCGGACCAGGGCGAACTTCTTGCCGTCCTCCTGCACGCCGACCTTGGTGCGCGCCACACGCTGGGTGGTGCCCTGCGAGAACGGCGCCGGCTGGCTGACCTGCGTGGCCTCGGAGATGGTCACCGTCAGGTTGCCCTGGGCCACCGCGACGGTCGAGACGCGCACGTCCCGGCCCATCACGATCACGCCGGAGCGCTCGTCGATCACGATCTTGGCCGAGAGATCCGGCTCGATCTGCAGCTGCTCGATCTCGGTGAGCAGCGACACGACGTTGCCGGCATAGATCTTCGGCACGTTGACCTGGACGGTCGCCGAATCCAGCGGTTCTGCGGTGTTGGCGCCGATGAAGTCGTTGATCGCGGCGGCAACCCGTTTGGCGGTGGTGAAGTCGGGGTTGCGCAGCGCGAGCCGCACCTGATTCAGCCGGTTGAGCGCGAAGTCGATCTCACGCTCGATGATTGCGCCGTTGGAAATGCGGCCCACCGTCGGCACGCCGCGCACGATCTTGGCGGCTTCGCCTTCGGCCTGGAAGCCGGAGATGGCGACCGAGCCCTGGCTGACCGCATAGACGTTGCCGTCGGCGCCGAGCAGCGGCGTGACCAGAAGGGTGCCGCCCTGCAGGCTCTTGGCGTCGCCCATGGCCGACACCGTGACGTCGATGCGGGTGCCTTGGGTGCCGAAGGCCGGCAGGTTCGCGGTGACCATGACGGCCGCCACGTTGCCGGTACGGATGGTCTGGCCGCGGATGTTGACGCCCATGCGTTCCAACATCGCTTGCAGCGACTGCCGGGTGAACGGGATGTTGATCAGCGTATCGCCGGTGCCGTTCAGGCCGACCACCAGGCCGTAACCGATCAACTGGTTCTGTCGCACGCCTTCGATGTTCGCGAGATCCTTGATCCGCGAAGTCGAGGTGACGCGATAGGGTTCGTCCGCACGCGCTCCCGGCACGGCGGCAGAAATGATACTGAACGCCGCGACGATCGCGGTGAACGCACGAGGTAGCGTCCTCATCACGTTGCTCCCCAATGTAACGTCCTCATCACATTGCTCCCACAATGAGGTGCGGACCGCCGATCCTCTTGCCAGCGCCGTGCCAGCGCGCGGCATGGATCAAGCCATTGAAAAATCAGGGATTTATTTTCGGGCCGGGGGCTGCCGCCCGGCGGGAGCTGCCGGGTTCCGGCAAATTCTGCCGGGGCATTTCGGGGCATTTACCCGACATTAACCATAAAGGCCCAAGTTGGACCTGCAATTCGGGGCGACCCCGCTCACCAGTCAAGGTAACACGATGCGCATTGCCGGACCGAACGCCACCGCACGGGTCGCCAACGCCCCGGGTGGTGCTCGCCGCACATCGTCGGGGGGCTTCTCGGTCGACGAAAGCGAGACGCCGAAACAGGCTTCGACCACCGCAGCGCTGCGCACCGTCGGTGGCATCGACGCACTCCTGACGCTGCAAGGCGAGGAGGGGCCGGGCGAGCGGCGCCGGCGCGCGGCCAAGCGCGGCAGCATCGCGCTCGACGCCCTCGACGAGCTCAAGGTGGGCGTGCTGTCCGGTGACCTCGGGCCTGGCACATTGAACCGGCTCAAAGCCGCAACGGCGGGCCTGCGCGAGGGCTCCGGTGACCCGGGGCTCGACACCGTGCTCGCCGAAATCGAGCTTCGCGTCGAGGTCGAAATCGCCAAGATTACCCCCCGTCGTTGAGCGGTTCCGGCCCGGATCGGGACGCATTCGCCCCCCTCTGAGCGCTGCCTCTATTCAGCACTTGTCCATACCCGGGTAGCCCACTATAAGCTCGCCCCCGAGCAGGGAGGCTCCCGGGGGTCGAGTGGGGTGCGCATGCCAAATAAGAAGGGAACCAAGGGCTTAAGTGTTTCAAATGGTCACAATGGCCATAACGGCCATAATGGTCACAACGGCAACGGTGTCCAAGCCAAAGCCAATGGCGGCTTGGATAAGAACGACAAGAACAAGACCTACCGGCCGACCGAAAAAGAGCCGTTCATGAACGAGCGCCAGCGGGACTACTTCCGCCAGAAGCTCATGTCCTGGCGCGAAGACATCCTGAAAGAAGCCAAGGAAACCCTGCAGCACTTGCAGGACGAGAATCAGAATCACCCGGACATCGCCGACCGGGCTTCCTCCGAAACCGACCGGGCCATCGAGCTCCGCGCCCGTGACCGCCAGCGCAAGCTGATCAACAAGATCGACGCCGCGCTGCACCGCATCGACGACGGCACCTACGGCTACTGCGAAGAGACCGGCGACCCGATCGCGCTGAAGCGGCTCGAGGCCCGGCCGATCGCCACACTGTCGGTCGAAGCGCAGGAGCGCCACGAGCGCCGCGAGCGGGTCTATCGGGACGATTGAGCGGACTAAAATTTGGCAAGCCGTTGCGGAGACGGCCGGACAATGTCCGGCCGTTTTTGTTTCCGCGGCGCAACTGTCAGACGCTGACTGGCGCAGCCGCCGAACAGCCGGTCGGCACATGATTGGCCGCCCGGACATATTGCGCGGCGATGAACGGCAGCTTCTCCACCAGGATCGAGATTTTCTTCAGCGGTGCCGGCAGGAACATGGTGGCGCCATAGATGCGCGTCCAAAGCTGGGTGTGCTCGGTGAGCGGCCGTTCGCGGCGCTCCCACGCGGCGAGCGCCGTCTCGATCGTGTCGGCCTCGGCCAGCGCCGCGGCAAGACCGAGCGCATTCATCATGGCATGGCCGGCGCCCTGGGCGAGATAAGGCGGCATCGCGTGCGCGGCATCGCCCAGCACCGCGATCCGCCCTTCGGACCAGCGCTTGAGATGGATGGTCGCAAAATGCGCCCAATGCGACTGCGGCCAGTCGGCTTCGTCGCGCATGCGCACGAACAGCGCGCGCATGAACGGGAACGACCGCGCCCAGACATCCGGATCGATCGGCGAGACCGCGGCGCTCTTGTCCTGCACCGTGCAGGTCAACAGCACGTAGAACTCGTTCCTGGTGACCGGGCAATACAGCACGCGCCGCTTGTCGGCCCAGGCTTCGATCATCACGGTGCCTTCGCTGCTGTCGGCTGCGATCTCGTCGGGCCGCCGCGGGATGTTGATGCGCGCGCCGCAATCGCGGCCGAGGATGCGGCGCTTGAGCAGGCCGAACTGGTCGCGGATGCCGGAATTGATGCCGTCTGCCGCCACCACCAGGTCGGCGGCGCGGCGCTCGCCGCCGGCGAGCGTCAACGCGCCCTGCGGATCGGCCGAGGCGACCGTCGAATTGAACCGGATCTCGACGCCGGTCGCGAGCGCGCGCTCGGCGAGCAGGGCGATGATGTGCTGGCGGTCGATGCGGTACGGGCTGCGCGTGGTCTTGCGCGTCATCACCACGCGGCCGTCGAGGTCGAGCGAGTCGCGGCGATCGATCCGCATGCCGCCGGCGAGCACCCGGTCGAGGATGCCGAAGGCCGCGAAGATGCGCGCCATGTTGTTGTGGATGGCGATGCCGTAGCCCTCGCCGCGCAGCGACGGACGCCGCTCATGCACGCATACGGTCCAGCCGCGCTCGGCCAGCGCAATGGCGGCGACGAGGCCGCCGAAGCCGGCTCCGACGATCTCGGCGTGACCGGGTTTCACTCTGTGTTGCTCCTGACATTTTTGGGGATGTTGGTGCCGAACGCGACCAGCCGCAAGTTCCCACGCTGCATGGCGGGTTGCCGGATCAGGAACATTTCTCGTCCTGACGCATTGAGGTGCCCTGCAGGCAGTGCGCCTGCGACCAACCAGGACAAAAACCAAGTGACTCAGTCAAAAAACATGTCGCTGCCGGGCCGTTTCGTGCTTCTGGCGACAAGTGCAGCCGTATTGGTCCTGATGGCCGGCATCATGGTTCGCACGATCGAAACCCAGGGCGATCAGACATACGCCCGCGCCGGGCAGGATGACGTGGATGAGGTGCACGTGCCCCTGCCGGCGGGACCGAGGCGGTTCCAGTAGCGTTCCACTCTTGTAGCGTTCCATCCTTGGAACCGGCGCGGCGCAGTGACCGCGCCTCCGGCGCTCACTTCATCGGACACTTGTCGTGGTAGCGGTCCTGATGCGCCGTGAGGGCGGTCGCGGTCGTCTTCAGCGTGTAGCCGCCGTCGCTCGTCGCCACCGCCTCCTGCAGATAGAAGTTCTGGATCGGGAAGTGGTTGTTGCCGTATTTGAACGGCCCGCGCACCGAGGCGAAGTTCGCTTTCTCCATGGCTGAGCGCATCTCGTCCTTCTTCGTGGTGTCGCCCTTGACCGCCTCGACCGCGCTCGCGATCAGGTTCAAGGCGTCATAGGCCTGCGCGCCGTAGAACGCCGGCGTCCGCTTGTGGGCGGCCTGGAAGTCCGCGACGAACTGCTTGTTGGCCTCGTTCGGCAGGTCGCTGACCCAGTGCTGGGCGCCGGGCACGCCGACCGCGAGGTCCTTCAGCCGCGGCAGTGACACCGCGTCGATGATGAATGAGGTGTAGAGCGGGATCTGGGCTTTAAGCCCGGCCTGGACATATTGCGTCATGAACTGCACGCCGGCGCCGCCAGGATAGAAGGCGAAGATCGCGTCGGGCTTGGCCGCGCGGGCTTTCGCAAGCTCGGCCGAGAAATCGAGCTGGTCGGGCCAGCGGGTGTATTCCTCGCCGACGATCGTGCCTTTGTAGTTCGCTTTCAGGCCCGCGACCACGTCCTTGCCGGCCGCGTAGTTCGGCGCGATCAGGAAGGCGGTCTTCACGCCCTTCTGGTTCATGTATTCGCCGACCGCCTGCGGCACCTGATCGCCCTGCCACGACGTCGAGAAGAACCACGGCGAGCACTGCTCGCCCGCGATCTGCGACGGTCCGGCATTGGCGCTGATGATGAAGGTCTGCGAGTCGATCGCCGACTTCAGCGAGGCGAGCAGCACGTTCGACCAGATGTAGCCGGTAACGAAGTTGACGCGGTCGGACTCGATCAGCTTGTCGGTCTTCTGCTTGCCCACCTCGGGCTTCTGCTGGTCGTCCTCGTAGAT
>CAKZHN010000507.1 GCA_936924235.1 uncultured Rhodoplanes sp.
GCACCGTGGGTCTCGCCATCAACAAGTCGAACTGGGCCAACACCATCGAGGAGCTGCCGTTCGAGGCCTATCAGGTCGGCTGCGGGCTTTCGTTCACGTTCGGTGGCGTGCGCATCGATCCGGACTCGGGCCAGGTGATCGACTCGGACATGAACCCGATCCCGGGGCTCTATGCGGCAGGCGAACTGGTCGGCGGCATCTTCTACTTCAACTATCCGGGCGGCTCGGGCCTGATGTCAGGCACCGTGTTCGGCCGCATCGCCGGCACCGGCGCTTCGGCTGCCATGCGGAACGCATAGCTTAGACATTCGGCCCCCATATCCCACACGTGGTGCGGCGCGTTAGCGCGCCGCACCACGTGCCGTTATGACGCCTGCTTTTGCGGCCTGCGGTTTTAATCCGCTTGCGCTCATGCTTCACTATCCCTTGCTTGAGACGGACGTTGCCGGACAAACCGGCACGCCGACAAAAATCTGGGGAGGTCTGCATGACGAGCATTCGAACGGCTTCGCGTGTTGCTGTCGCAACGATCGCCTTGCTGGCCGTGGCCGGCGGCTCTCCGCCGGTACGCGCAGCAGACATCATGGCTGAATGGTCGAGCGTGACGCTGCCGCCACCGCCGGAGCTGAAGCCGGTCACGCTCGACGGCAAGACCACCGCATTCCTGGTCCTCGACCTGATGAAAGAAAATTGCGGCGTGCGGCCGCGTTGTCCCGAGATGATCCCAAAGGTGAAAGCGCTGATGGACCGCGCTCGCGCCGCAGGCGCCCTGGTTGCCTACAGCATGCCGGGTGGGGGCGAGATCATCGACCCCGGCATCGCGCCGCATCCCGGTGAGGTCGTCGAGCAGAAGCAGGGCGGGCCCGACAAGTATCTGGGCAGCGATCTCGAACAGCGTCTCAAGGCGCGCGGCATCAAGACCGTGATCATTTCCGGGACTTCGGCGCAGGGCGTCGGCATCGGCACCGGAAGCGCCTCGGCACAGCGCGGTTACCAGGTGATCTATCCGGTCGACCTGCTCGCATCGGAGACGGCGTTCCGGGAGCTCTATGCGGCGTGGCACATGGGAGGCGGCGGGCCGCCGGTCACGACCAAATGGGTGACCGTGACCCGGAGCGACATGATCAAGTTCTGAGCCGCGGGCGTTTTCGCCTGAGCGGTGAATCTAGCGCGAGGCGCTGATCCGCTTGACGATATCGAGCACGTCCGGCGGCGTGGTGTAGAGGCGCTGCACCAGCGCCTCGATCTCGGCGCCGCCGACCGGGTCGACGTCGAGGCCCTGCTTCGCAGCTTCGGCGAGCAGGTCCGGGTCCTTCATCATCGCATCGAATGCCGTGCGAAGCTCAGCAACCCGCTCCGCCGGCAAATCCGGCGGTGTCATCAAGGGCCAGGCGAACACGGAATCGGCGGCAAGGAACGTTATCGCCTGCCGCTCCTTTTCATTGCGGGCGAGGTCGGTCGCGAGCGGCACGCCCGGCAGATCGGGCCTGCCGAGCGTGAGTTGCACAAGCGGCCTGATTTTGCCGTCGCGGAGCCAGTCGGGCGCTCGCGTCTTGATGCTGCCAAGCGCCCAGCCGCAATAGCCTTCGACCTCGCCGCGTTCCATCGCAAGCGTGATCTCAGTGCCACCGGGATAGCCCGAAACCGTCTTGAATTTTGTACCCAAAAACTCGTTCAGGGCCCTGGGATAGGTCAGCGTGCGCGAGCCCGGCCCGGTCGCGCCAAGGGCGACCTCGCGTTGGGTGACGTCCTGCAGCGTTTTGACCGGAACGGTGTGCCAGACCACACACAGGAAGTTGTCGCGCGTCCGCCCGCCGATCCAGTTGAAGCGCCGCGGGTCGTAGTTTGCCTGGGAGTTGCCAAGAAGCGGCTCCAGCACCACGCCACCGCCGATCACGCCGAGCGTGGTGCCGTCCTTGGGCGCGGAGCTGTAGAGGTTGTTGGCGGCGACCATGCTGCCGGCGCCGGGCATGTTGCGCACGATGATGGTCGGCTTGCCCGGCAGGTACTTGCCGAGATGCCGCGCGAACAATCGCGCGGTCACGTCATAGGTGCCGGCCGACGAGTAGCCGACCACGATGGTGACCTGCTTGCCGTGATAGAACTCGTCGGCGCGCGCGGTGTGCGTCAGGAGCAGCACTGCAGCGAGCGCGATGCCGACCGTGCGCAGCGCATTGTCCGATGTCATGGCGCTTGTGTTCCCGCGGCGTTGTCTTGCTACACTGATCGACAGTAGCGCATGTCCCGGAAAAGTGGGCACCGGTTTTCCGAGTAGGACATGCGCCAAAGGTCTAGAGCGGCACAGCGGTAGCCGCCGGGAAAATGAACTGGGAGGAATGGGCATGTTCGGCTGGCGCAAGCGCATCGGTTATATCGCACCGACCGTCATCGAGGTGGTCGCGTACGAGTTCTATCGCTTCGCGCCCGACGGCATCGGCATCACCGGCGTCACCTGCAGCATCGACGACTGGCGTCCCGAGGAGTTCGAGAAGGGGCTGGCCCAGGTCGCGGCCGCCGCGACCTATCTCGGCTCGCGCGGGGTCGATTTCATCATCCACGGCGGCGGGCCGCTGGTGGTGGCGCGCGGACCGCACTTCGAGGACGCCATCGTCCGCGACGTCGAGGCCGCGAGCAAGGTCAAGGCCACCACGTCGATCCGCGCCGGCATGGAGGCGCTGCGCCATATCAAGGCGCGGCGGATCGCAATCGCCTCGCCGTACCCCAAGCGGCACAACGACGCGCTGACCGGCCACCTGACGACCAACGGCTTCGAGGTGGTGCGCGCGGACGGCATGGACCTGCCGTTCAAGGAGATGCAGAACCTGCCGCCTGCCGACATTCGAAAGTTTGTCTCCGGCGTGATCGCGGCCGCGCCCGACTGCGACGCGATCTATCTGCCGTGTCCGCAGTGGCAGGCGGCGCAGACCGTCGAGGAGCTGGAGCAGTCCACCGGCAAGCCGGTGATCGCCTACACGCATGCCTGCTTCTTCGTCGCGTTCCGGACCATGGGCGTCACGGATCCCATTCGCGGTCACGGCCGGCTTCTGGCCTCGCTCGCGGGTGGGGCATGACCGTGCGGCTGATCGCTGCAGCGCTGCTGCTTGCGGTGACTGCTGCCGCGCAGGCGGAGCCGGTCGAGGACTTCTACCGCGGCAAGACCATCGAACTCCTGATCGGTGGCGCCACCGGCGGCGGCTACGATCTCGCCGGCCGCACCGTGGCGAGCCATCTCGGCCGCCACATCCCCGGCAATCCGACGTTTGTGGTCCGCAACCTGCCCGGCGCGACGTCGCTGATCATGACCAACCAGCTCTACAATGTGGCGAAGCGTGACGGCACCGTGATCGGCATGCCGCTGTCCAACATCCCGCTCGAGCCGCGGCTGAAGATCATTTCGCCCGACGGCAGCAACGTGAAGTTCGCCGTCGAGCGCTTCGGCTGGATCGGCACGCCGGTGCAGGAGCCGCAGATCACCTGGGTCTGGCACACCGCGCCGGCGCGGAGCCTCGATGATCTTCGCGCCAACCTCGTCCGCATGGGCGCCACCACGTCGTCGGCCGACAACTACATCCTGCCGACGCTGGTCAACCGGCTGCTCGGCACCAAGATGCAGGTCGTGACCGGCTATATCGGGCAGAACGAAATCAACCTCGCGGTCGAGCGCGGTGAGGTGCAGGGCAATAACACCGGGCTTTCCAACATCACTGTCAACAAGGCCGACTGGTGGCGCGACGGCAAGGTTCGCATCTTGCTGCAGTTCGGCGCCGAGCGGCTGGTGGCATTGCCCGACGTGCCAACCGCCGTCGAGCTCGCGGGAGCGGAGGAGGATCGGGCACTGCTGCGCTTCTACGCCGTGAAGTTCAACATGGCGCGGCCGCTGGCTGCGCCGCCGGAGGTTCCGCCCGAGCGGCTCGCGGCCTTGCGCGCGGCGTTCGACGCCACCATGAAGGACCCGCGCTACATCGAGGACGCGGAGCGCATCGGCCTCGACGTCAGCCCGCTCGGCGGCGAAAAGATCGAGGCGCTGATCCGGCAGGTGCAGGCGACGCCGGAACCCGTGGTCGCGCGGCTGCGCGAATTGCTCGCTGGTGCGAAGCCGCGTTGACCTAGGCGCCGCCCAGCTCCTCGCGCAGGATCTCGAGCTCCAGCCAGCGCTCCTCGGCTTCGGCGAGCCTGGTCTGCACCGCGCCGAGATCGGACGACACCTTCTCGAAGCCCGCGCGGTCGCGCGCGAAGAAATCCGGGTCGTCGAGCTGCTTCTGCAGCTTGCGGCCCTGCGCTTCGAGATCGGCGATGGTCTTGGGCAGCGTCTCCAGCGCGTGCTTCTCGTTGAAGCTGAGCTTGCGCTTCTTGTCCGGCGCGGGCTTCGCCTCCTTGACCGGCTTTGCCTCCTTCGCGGCCTTTGGCGCCTCGCGCACCAGGTCCGCGCCACGCTGCGCTAGCATGTCGGTGTAGCCGCCGGCATATTCGATCCAGCGTCCGTTACCGTCCGGCACGATCACGCTGGTGACCAGCCGATCGAGAAAGTCGCGGTCGTGGCTGATCAGCAGCACCGTGCCGGCATAGTCGGCGACCATGCCTTCCAGCACGTCGAGTGTTTCGAGATCGAGGTCGTTGGTGGGCTCATCGAGCACCAGCAGGTTCGAGGGCTTGGCCAAGGTCTGCGCCAGCATCAGCCGGCCGCGCTCGCCGCCGGAGAGCTTTTCCAGCGGCGTGCGCGCCTGCTCGGGCGCGAACAGGAAGTCCTTCATGTAGCCGACGACGTGACGCTTTTCGCCGTTGACCTCGACGGTCTCGCGGCCGCCGCCCGTGAGCGCATCGGCAACCGTGGTGCTGGGATTGAGGCGGTCGCGGTGCTGATCCAGCGTGGCCATTGCCAGGTTGGCGCCGAGCTTCACGGTGCCGGTGTCCGGCTCGATCGCGCCGGTCAGCATCTTCACCAGCGTGGTCTTGCCCATGCCGTTCGGGCCCACGACGCCGATGCGGTCGCCGCGCAGCACGCGGGTCGAGAAGTTCTCGACGATCTTGCGATCCTCGTAGCTCTTGCCGATGGCCTTGGCTTCGATCACCTGCGCGCCGGAGGGTGCTGCTTCACTGGCCGCAATGGTCGCGCTGCCTTGCGCGCCGCGGTAGGTGCGCCGGGTTTCGCGCAGCGTCTGCAGGGTCGCGAGCCGCTTCACATTGCGCTTTCGCCGCGCCGTGACGCCGTAGCGCAGCCAGTGCTCCTCGGCGACGATTTTGCGGTCGAGCTTGTGCTGGTCGCGCTCCTCCTCGGCCAGCACCTCGTCGCGCCAGTCCTCGAAATCGGCGAAGCCGCGTTCGACCCGCTTGGTCCGGCCGCGGTCGAGCCACACCGTGCTGCGCGACATGTTGGAGAGAAAGCGCCGGTCGTGGCTGATCATGACGATGGCCGAGCGCAGCCCTTCCAGTTCGCGCTCCAGCCACTCGATGGTGGGCAGGTCGAGATGGTTGGTCGGCTCGTCGAGCAGGAGAATGTCCGGATTGGGCGCGAGCACGCGGGCGAGCGCGGCGCGCCGCGCCTCGCCACCCGACAGCCGTGACGGATCCTCGCTGCCGGCAAGCCCCAGCGCGTCGAGCATCTGCTGGGCCTGATGCGTTCCGTCGTGCGGGCCAAGCCCGGCCTCGACATAGGCCAGGACGGTCGGCGCATCGCCGAAGTCCGGCTCCTGCGCCAGGTAGCGCAGCGACGCGCCGGGCTGCACGAACACCGAGCCGCTGTCGGGCTCGACCGCGCGCGCCGCTATCTTCAGCAGCGTCGATTTGCCCGAGCCGTTCCGCCCGACCAGGCAGACGCGCTCGCCAGGCGCGACCGACAGCTCGGCCGACGTGAGCAACGGCGTTCCGCCGAAGCTGAGTGCGATGTCTTTGAGCTGGAGGAGAGGCGCGGGCGCGGGCATGGCGCGCCATGTAGGGCAGGGATGCCCAGGAAGGCAATATCGTTCGCCCTAATCAGGCATGAAAAGAGCCCCGGCTTTCGCCGGGGCTCTTTCGTCACATTACGCTGTCGGTTTGCGTCGCCTGAGCGTAATTCCCGCGTCGATTAGTCGTACTTGAACTCCGGCATCGCCTTGAGCTGGTCCTTGCTGGCGCCGCTCAGGATCGCATGGTCCGGATACCACTTCTTGCCGCTCGACGACGAGCTGGTCGTCGTGGTGGCCGGCCGGTTCGTGGTGCCGCCGGCGCCGGTGGTCGTCGTCGTGCTGGTCGAGGAGGTCTTCACCGGCTCGTCGACGAATTTCAGCTTGCTCATCTCGACCTTGATGTCGTGCTGGCCCATGCCGAGGAAGCCGCCGACGCCGACGATCACGCCGTCGATCTTGCCGGACTTGTCGAGGAGGATTTCGCTGATCGAGCCGAGCTTCTCGTCCTGGTCGTTGTAGACATTGACCCCGATCACCTTCGAGGCGCGCCACATGCTGGAGGTGGACGCCGTGGTGGTCGTCGTCGTGGTGGTGGCGGCTGGCGGAGCAGGGGTAGCGGCGGGTGCAGGCGGATTGGACTGGGCAAAGGCGGTCACGATGACGACCGACGACAGCAGGCCGCCGAGCAGAAGACTTGAGCGCATGAGGATCACTCCGGTTGTTGTTGAAAGATACCTTCGAACGCGCCGCGGAGAATTTTTGTTCCGCGCACTGTGTCGCGCTTGATGCATATGCTCGCGACAGGTGCGTCAGCGATTGTGTGTCGCGCGCTCCTTGTCCGCCGGCTGCTCCTGGCCACGTTCGTCCGGAACGATGCCTTGATCACGCTCGGCGGGTTCATCCTTCGCCGCGCGCCGGCGCGAGGCGGGTTCCTTGTGCGGTGCATGATCGTAATGCGGCACATGATCACGCGATTTCTGTCCGCGCGACGTCACTTCGGAAGTTCCTTGTGCTCGCCGCCGCTCGGTTGCTGCTTCGGGGTATTGGAGTGGGCGCCGGAGCCGGTGGTTTCCGGTGCGCGGCTGCTGGGCGCGCTCGCGTTTTGCTGTGCCGGCGTGCTCGCGGTCTGCGTGAGCGTGTTGGTGTCCTTGGCGTAGATGAAGGCGGCAGCGATGCCGGCGACGAACAGCGCGGCGATGCCCGCGAAGATCACGGCCACAGTGGCTTGCGATTCCTCGTTCCTCCGCCAGTGCTCGCGGAGTCGCGACACTCTGGAATCACGATGTTCCATGACGTCGTCCCCAGGTTCAGGTTGCACCCTCCCGTGGATCAAACGTTTGCGGCGCGGCGCTGTTCCGGCCGCGGCCGGCAGCGAACAAATTCCCGTGCCGGAGGAACGCGTGAGCGGCTTTTTCCGTTCTGCGGGCGGGTGCGACAAAGCGTCATCACGGGCGCAGATCACGATCAAGGAGCTTCGCCATGCGACTTCTTCCGATTCTTGCCGCGGCCGGCATCGGCCTGTTCGCCGTCAGCGCGGCCTATGCCGAGGGAACCAGTAGCCAGACCGGCCAGGGCAATCCCGGTGGCGGACAGAACATGGACACGTCGAACAAGGGTAATCCGAACACGCCGTCGGCCGGCCAGACCACGGGCATGAGCTCGAAGACGATGAAGCACAAGAAATCGAGGAAGCATCATTCGATGTAGTGACTGCTTGTAGATTTCGCGTTGCAATATTTATTTTCCTGCGAGCCATCGGCCCGGACGAGCCGCTGTGCGCCCGGGCACACAGCGGCTCTGTCGTTGCCGGGCCATGATGAACATGGCCGGAACCTCCCTGACCAGCAGACGTTGCTCTCACAAACGTTGAGGGAAGGAGAACCAATCATGAGCATAGCAACTGGAACCGGCCGTTTCGGCGAAGCGTCGCCGGCCGTTCACGGCCGGCACGATCTGATCGGCAGCGATCGCGTCGAAGGCACCAACGTTTATCGTTCCGACGGCAAGAAGATCGGCGAGATCGAGCGCGTGATGCTCGACAAGTTCTCGGGCAACATCGCCTACGCGGTGATGAGCTTCGGCGGCTTCCTGGGGCTCGGCGAGGACCACTATCCGATCCCGTGGCAGAGGCTGACCTACAACGAGAAGCTCGGCGGCTACGAGGTCAACATCACCGATGACCAGCTCAAGAACGCGCCGCACTATGCCACCGGCGAAGAGTGGAAGTGGGATCGCACGCAAGGCCAGCGCATCTACGACTATTACGGCGTCCCGCCGTATTGGCCGCTGATGTAACGCAGGGCATCGCTGTGCGCGGAAGCCCCGTGCCGCAAGGCGCGGGGCTTCGTGTTTTTATCGCGTACACAGTCTTATTGCGCACACATGAACGAGCCGGCCTTCTTGGTCCACTCCGGCCCGAGATTCGGATACTCGCCCGGCTGGAGCCGCATGGTTTCGCCGGTGAACTCCTGGTCGCTGAAGAAGTCCCAGGTGCCGGAGCTCACCCTCACGGATGCGATCTGATTGAGCCAGCCGTTCTCGCTGAGACGCGGCTGCTCCGTGGTGGCCTCGGCATTGGTGCCGCCGAAATTCGGCTCGGAGTAGATCGAGATTTGACAGGCGCCCCCTTGCGGCGGTGGCGGCGGAGCGACAAGCGCGACGGTGCGGGGCGGCGGCGCCGCGCCGGGGCGGCGGCAATACTGCACGCACTGCCAGTCGCCGTCGCCGTCCTCGAAGTCGACACGCTGCCAGTTCAGCCGGCAGCCGTCCGGCGAGATGCCTTCGCAATAGGACCGCGAGGTCGTGAGATAGGCGTCGGGGTAGTAATACGCGCCGCCCAGCACCACCACGCCGAGCGCGGTGATCGGCACGAACACCTTCCACTTGTTGCCCCACCAGATCTTTTTCGGACCGCTCTTCCACACCGGCGCCGAGAACTGGCCGAGCTTGACGAACTGAACGTTGGGGGCGGGCTTGAAGGCGACCTTGCTGACCTGGCCCGGTCCGGGCGTGAACTTGAGGGCCTGGGCGCCGGCGACGGGCTGGATTTTGTTGCCGCCGACGAAACTGGGCTTGATGCTCGGATTGACGGTGGTCGTGGTGACGGTGGTCTTCTGCCTGACGACTGTGTTGCCACCGCCGGATTTGTTCGTCCCGCCGCCGGTGCTGACGGTGGTCGTCCGCCGCGTGGTGGTTTTGACCGGGGCCGCCGTCGTCCGCGGCTGCCGGACCACCGTGGTGGTGGTTCTCGTGACCGCCACCGGCTTCTTGTTTTTGTTGTTCTGCGACGAAAAATCGGTCGCGTTTGATTTCAATGTCCCGGCCTGAGCCGTCGTTGCCGCCAGCGCTGTGATGCCAACC
>CAKZHN010000508.1 GCA_936924235.1 uncultured Rhodoplanes sp.
GACGGTCAGCAGTGCGGTTCGCGCGTTGAAGTGCCGCTCGACCAGAAGATAGAGCAGTTTGCCGCCATCGAGCGGAATGCCCGGCAAGAGGTTCACCGCGCACAGCCCGAGGTTGAGATAGGCCGTCGCGCGCAGGAGCTCGGGGAGCATGCTGGGCAAATGCCTGTCGACGTATATGCCGAACATCAGGCCGGCCTCGATCGGCAGCATCGGCTGCAGCAGCGCAAAGGCGGCAAGCCCGAGCACAAGGTTCGACAGCGGACCAGCAAGCGTAATGAGGAAATCCTGCCGCATGGTGTGTGGCAAGCCGCGGAACTGCACCAGGCCACCCAGCATGTGAATGTCGATGCGCTTGATGCCGACGCGGTAGCGCGTCGCCATGACGGCGTGCGCCAGTTCATGAATCAGGATCGAGGCGAAGAGGATTGCGATGAAGCCTGCAGCCAGGAACAGGCCGCGCAAATCGAAGCTGCGCCAGAACGGCAAAGCCAGCGCCATCCCGGTGAAGAAAAACATCGGGGACAGATAAACAGGCGCGCCGCGATAGCGGCCGATCTCGAACGCGCCGGTATTGTAGGAAAAGCGTATCGCCATGCCGTCCACCTCCCCGTTTCGTCGGCGCCAGAAAGACGAAGGTTCACCGGATGTTGGATGCCGGCAGGCTGGAAACGCCGCCTTCAAATCAAATTTGAGCAATAATTGTACGCGTTCTTAAATGCCCGGTGACATAGCGTCGGGGCATGGGTCAGTTCGCTGCCCTGAGATCGATCTTCGGTCTGTTCGACTTGTCGGCCGCGCCCGACGCGGATCACAAGGCGACGCAGCTGGTGCTGCGCGAAACCGAGCGGGTCCACCGGCTCCTCAAGCAGCAGAAGCTCGAGCTCGACGCCGTGCTGGACAACATGGTGCAAGGCGTCGTGATGCTCGACGCCCACGCCCGCATCATGATCTGCAACCGGCGCTATCTCGAAATCTATGGGCTGTCGGCGGACGTCGTGAAGCCGGGCTGCACGCTGAAGGCGCTGATCCAGCACCGCGTGGAGGTCGGGCACGTCCATGGCGATATCGACGACACGGTGCGCAAGATCGTGGCGACGCTCGCGGAGCGCAGGCCTTCGACCGCCATTGCGCATCTGACCAACGGCCGCATCGTCTCGGTCACGACCCAGCCGATGGCCGAGGGCGGCTGGGTCGTGACCCATCACGACGTGACCGAGGAGCGGCGCGCCGCGCAGGAAGCCGACCGCATGCAGCAGTTCCTGCTCACGGTGATCGAGAACGTGCCGTCGACCGTGATCGTCAAGGACGCCCGCAGCATGCGCTATGTGCTGATCAACAAGGCCGGCGAGCGGTTCTACGGCATGCCGCGGGCCGAAATCCTCGGCCGCACGGCGCGCGATCTGTTTCCCAAGATCTCGGCCAACGCCATCGCGGCGCAGGACGAGCTGCTGCTGCAACTGGTCGGCGGCATCAGCATCGGGGCTCAGATGGTCGAAACGCCCTCCAACGGCTTCCGCCACGTGATGGCGCGGCGCCTCGCCATCCGCGACGGCAAGGGCGTGCCGCAGTTCCTGCTGAGCGTGATCGACGATCTGTCGGACCGCAAACCGGCCGCGTGAGAGCGCTGCCGGGGTTCGTGTCTACGCCGCCGCCTTCTCGCCGGCGTGGCGGTCCTTCACGTCAGTGAACACGATGCCCGGCGAGCGGTCGCGGACATAGCCGAGATAGAAATCGTTCTTGGCGAGATAGACCGGATCGCCGTCGAGGTCGTCGGCGATGCTGAGCCCGTTGTCCTTGACGAACTTCTCCAACACCTTGGGGTCCTCGGCCGAGACCCAGCGGGCCAGCCCGAACTCGGCGGTGTCCCACAGCACCTCGAGGCCGTATTCGTCCTTGAGCCGCACGCGCAGCACGTCGAGCTGCAGCGGGCCGACCACGCCGACCAGCGCCGGCGAGCCGTCCTGCGGACGGAACACCTGGACCACGCCCTCCTCGGCGAGTTGCTGCAGCGCCTCTTTCAGCTTCTTGGCCTTCATCGCGTCCGGCAGCCGCACGCGGCGCAGGATTTCCGGCGCGAAGTTCGGCACGCCGACGAAGTTGATATCCTCGCCTTCGGTCAGCGTGTCGCCGATCGCGATCGCGCCGTGGTTGGGGATGCCCACCACGTCGCCCGCATAGGCCTCGTCCGCAACCGAGCGATCCTGGGCGAAGAAGAACTGCGGCGCGGTGAGCGAGATCGACTTGCCGGTACGGACCTGCTTGACCTTCATGCCGCGGTTGAGCTTGCCCGAGCAGAGCCGCGCGAACGCGATGCGATCGCGGTGGTTCGGGTCCATGTTCGCCTGGATCTTGAACACGAAGGCCGACATGCTGTTCTCGTCGGCTTCCACGGTGCGCTTGTCGGCCTTCTGGGCGCGCGGCGACGGCGCCATGCGGCCTATGGCGTCCAAGAGATCGCCGACGCCGAAGTTTTTCAGCGCCGAGCCGAAGAACACCGGCGACAGGTGCCCCTCGCGGAAGGCTTCGAGCTCGAACGGCTTGCAGCCGCCGCGGGCGAGCTCGAGCTCGTCCGAAACCGCGGATGCGTCGAGGTTCGGATTGAGCGCCGCGACCTCCTCGATGCTCATCTCGCGGAGCGTGCCGGCCTTGCCGGCGTCGCCTTCCAGAAGCCGCACGCCGCCGCCCTCGATGGCAACGGTGCCGACGAAGTCGCGGCCGCGGCCGACCGGCCAGTTCACCGGCGTGGTGTCGAGCGCGAGCGTCTTCTCGATTTCATCCAAAAGGTCGAACGGATCGCGGCTCTCGCGGTCCATCTTGTTGATGAAGGTGACGATCGGGATGTCGCGCAGCCGGCAGACCTCGAACAGCTTGCGGGTGCGCGCCTCGATGCCCTTGGCGGCGTCGATCACCATGACGGCGGAGTCGACCGCGGTCAGTGTCCGGTAGGTGTCCTCGGAGAAGTCCTCGTGGCCCGGCGTGTCGAGCAGGTTGAAGACGTGGTTGTCATACTCGAAGGTCATCACCGAGGTGACCACCGAGATGCCGCGCTCCTTCTCGATCGCCATCCAGTCCGACTGGGTGGTGCGGCGGTTCCGTTTGGCCTTGACCTGGCCGGCGAGCTGGATGGCGCCCCCGAACAGCAAGAGCTTCTCGGTCAGCGTGGTCTTGCCGGCGTCGGGGTGGGAAATGATCGCGAAGGTGCGCCGCCGCTCGATCTCGTCGGCGAGCGGCGAACGGTTATGGCCTGCGCCGGGCGCCCGGACTGGTGCGTTCATGGGGGCGTATTTACAGGGTTAGGCCCGGGATTCAAGGTGATTGCGGCTCGTGTCCCGGGGGCGGCCGACGTCGAACGTGTCTGACGGCGGTGCGTTGCTCCCGGCGGGGCGGCGGGCAGGATGGGTTTCACCTGCAAGATTAGGAGATCAGCATGACCAGCGAAACCCGGAACTGCCCTGAGTGTGGATTCACCGTCGACGTAGTTGTGGTCCCATACGGACTCGGCACGAGGTCCCGCACCGTTCACGGCATAACGGCCGAGTGGCAGCACCTTTGTCGGCATCAATCAAATGACGGCGAGCGGTGTGAAACGCTGAAACGAGCCTTGGACGACATGTCCACTTGAACATACGACTAAATCCGAAAAGCCGGATCGAATCCCAGCTCCCGCCGCGCCTTCTCGACCGAAAACGCGCCGTCGTCCTCGGCGATGTTGTAGACGCCGGGCGCGCCCTTCGTGAGCGCGAACAGCGCCGCCTGGGCGGCTGCCCCTGTCGTGAGCGATCCCGCGCTGCCGGGCTTGTCGAACCAAGTACCCGGGCCGTAGAGCCGGCCGTAGCGCAGCACGATGCCGTCGATGCCGGGCCTGTTGAGCACGGCCTGCTCCAGCGCCTTCACGCCGTCGATGCTGGCGCGCTGGGCTTCGCTTGTGTCCAGCGGATCGGTCTCCAGCCGCGGCCCCTGCCCCGGCGCGTAGATGAACGCGATGCTTTGCGCGACCACGCGCCGGACACCCGCGGCCTGCGCCGCGTCCATCAGGTTGCGGGTGCCCTCGACGCGCAGCCGCGCGTTCTTCTCGCGCGCCACGGCCATCTGCGCCGGATCGCTGACATCCGGCAGGTCGGTCAATTGATGGATCACCACGTCGGGCTTCGCCGCGACCACGGCGCGCTTCAGCCCCTCAGCGTCGAAGGCGTCCACCGCCACGCCCGCGGCGCCAAGCTGCTCGATCTCGCCGAGCTTTGCCGCCGACCGCGACGTGCCGGTGACCGTATGGCCCGCGGCGCGCAGCAATCCGACCAGCGGCCGGCCGATGACGCCGGTCGCACCGGCCAGAAACACCTTCATTGCACTCCACCCGGCTGTTACGCCATCGCGGCGAGCACGCTCGCGGTGTCGTAATACTCGAAATACTCGACCGCCTTGCCGCCCGCGAACCGCCACGAGGCAGCGATTTTGCTTTCAACGACCTTTCCGGTTTTTTTGTAGCGCCAAGCGCAACGACCCAGCACGACCACGCGGTCGTCCTGGGCGACGAAATTCTCCGGGACATATTCGATCATCTGCCAGTCACGGGCGAGCCCGCCGAAATACTCCTTCAGCGCGTCGCGATGGCTGTAGGCCGTGAGGTAACTTGCGCCCGCCGGCCCCTGGGCCAGCGAGCCGAATTTGATGTTGGCGTCGCAGAGCGTCATCCACTCGTCGACGCTGCCGCCCTTGGTGTCGTTCCAGATGTGGTAGGCCTGCTTCAACAAACCGACGTTGTGCTCGGCATCGGACATGGCTGCCTCCCGATCCTTTCTGCGATCAAATCACGGCTTGGGCAGCGGAACGAGACCCGATCGCCATTTCAGATCGAAGAACAAGCCGGGCGGCAAGGTCGCCAGCACCGGCGCGGTCGGCAAGCCGGCCGCCGACAGCAACCGCGCGACCCAGTGATTGCACACGTTGAATATGTGGAATGAGTCGACGCCGCGGTAGAACAGGCTCGGGCCGTAAAGGCCCGGGCCGAGCGGCTCGAGCGGTGGTCCATCTGGCTCACGGGCGAAACTCGCGTCGAGGCCTTTGAGCAGCCGTGTGAAGCCTTCGTCCGACAGCGGGATGCGGATGATCTCGGCCTTCGCAAACGTCTCGCGCGCCGGACCGCTCAGGCCCACCACATGGACCACCGACGCATTGCCCGGAAGGAACAGCGCCTTCACGGCGAGCCGGAACGTCAGCGACGCCACGGTCGGAACGTTGCGATAGAAGCCTTCGTCGCCCCAGCCGATCTCGAGCCACTGATAGGTCGCAAAGCGCTGCGCCACCGCGGTGAGCGCCGCGTCGCCGCCACGCTCCGCGTACGCCGCCATGGCGGCGCGATCGACGACGATGCCGGAGTGATAACCGTGGCTCACCACATGGATCTCGATGCTTGGTGCGCCGGCCGCTGGCGGCCACAACGCCGGATCGGCCGAGCGCGCGGTCAGCACAGTCATCGCGGCGAGCAGCGCGACGAGCGCGATCACCGTCCAACCGGCGATGCGCCGCTTCATGGTCCGGTGACGTCGATGACGGCGTATTCCGGCGGCACGCCGATGCGCAGCGGCAGTCCGCTGGTGCCGAGCCCCGCCGTCACGATCATGTGCCGGCCGCTTTCAGCGACGAGGCCGTGGCTCCAGCGCAGCGGCGCGCGGCTCGCGTTCAACAGCGCGCCGACCACCGGCAATTTGACCTGCCCGCCATGGGTGTGGCCGGCGAGCGTCAGGAACGGCCCGTCGGGCACCTCCGCAAAGCGCGCCGGATCGTGGGTCAGCACGATCGCAGGCCGATCGCGCTTGAGGCCTGCAAGAAAGCCTTTCGCGGCATGCCATTGCACATGGGCGTCGGGCACGCCGACCACGTCGATGCTGTGATGCTCGTAGCTGAACGCCTGCTGGCCGTGATCGAGCACGACGATGCCGGCGGCGCGGAGCGCGCGGTCGACCTCGAGCCGGCCGTAGATGTAGTCGTGATTGCCGAGGACGGCGAAGCGGCCGCAGCGGCCGGTCAGCCGCGCCAGCGCCGCGGCGATGCTCCGCGGCGGCACCCGGCCACGGCCGAACAGCTGCATGTTCATGTAGTCGCCGCCGTAGAGCACGAGGTCCGGCGCATAGGCCGCGGCCTCCTTGGCGATGGCTGAAAGCCGCGCCAGATCGCCGGTGTGCGAGCCGACGTGGAAGTCCGACAGGAACGCGATGCGCAGCGGCCGCGCGAGGCGCGGCCAGCCGGGCAAGGTCAGCTCGTAGCGCCGCACCACATGGGGCTGAGCATGGGCCACGTGCCCCAATAACCCCTTATGGCCCGCTTCGTCGTCATACGGCCGGCGGATGATCGCGCCGATCACCCGCTCCTGGAATGGCCGGCGCTCGCTCATGCTGGGCTTGCTCAGGTGGCGCTTTGCAGCCGCTCCAGTGCCTCGACGATCTTCTGGCGGCGGGCGACAGCCTCCGCACGCTTCTCGCGTTCTTCCTCGACCACATCCTCGGCGGCCTTTTCGAGGAAATTCGGATTACCGAGCTTTTTGTCGACGCGCTCGATATCGGAGTCGGCCTTCTGCATTTCCTTCTGCAGGCGCGCGCGCTCGGCCGCGAAGTCGATCACACCCTTGAGCGGGAGCGCCGCGACATCGCCCCGGATGAGAAGTTGCACCGAGCCCTGCGGCGGCGCATCGGCAAAGCTGATATCGGCGACGCGCGCGAGCCGCTTGGCAAACTCGACCCAGCGCCCGGCGCGGGCCTTGGTCTCGGCGGACGCACCGGCCAGCACCACCGGGATCGGCGTCGAGGCCGGGATGTTCATCTCGGCGCGCACCGAGCGGATCGAGGTCACGAGATCGATCAGCCAGCCGATCTCGGCTTCGGCCTCGGCATTGTCCAGTCCTTCGAGCTTGGGCCACGCCGCCAGCACCAGCGGCGTCTCGCGCGCCGGTCCCGTCTCGGCGGTGACGCGCCAGAGCTCCTCGGTGATGAACGGCATGAAGGGATGCAGGAGCTTGAGAATCTCGTCGAGCGCCCAGGCCGCCGCGGCGCGGGTCTCGTCCTTCGCGGGACCGTCGGGGCCGGTCAGCAGCGGCTTCGAAAGCTCCACGTACCAGTCACAATAGACGTTCCAGACGAAGCGATACGCCGCATTGGCCGCATCGTTGAACCGGTATTGCTCGATCGCCTCCGTCACCTCGCGCATCGCCTTGGCGGTCTCGTGGGCGATCCAGCGGTTCAGTGTCTCCGTGGACGCCTTCGGATCGAAGCCCGCGACGCGGCCGGCGCCGTTGAACTCGACGAACCGCGCGGCGTTCCAGAGCTTGGTCGCGAAGTTGCGGTTGATCTCGACGTGCTGGGGCGAAAGCCTGATGTCGTTGCCGAGCGCTGCGCCGCGCGCCAGCGTGAAGCGCAGCGCATCGGCGCCGTAGTCGTCGATGATGCCGAGCGGATCGACGACGTTGCCTTTGGACTTCGACATCTTGGCACCCTTCTCGTCGCGGACGAGACGGTGGATGTAGACGTTCTTGAACGGCACCTCTTTCTTGAAGTGCAGCCCCATCATCATCATGCGGGCAACCCAGAAGAAGATGATGTCGAAGCCGGTCACCAGCGCCGAGGTCGGATAGAAGCGCGCGAGCTCCGGTGTCTCGTCGGGCCAGCCAAGCGTCGAGAACGGCCACAGCGCCGACGAGAACCAGGTGTCGAGCACGTCCTCGTCGCGGGTCAGGAACGGCGCACGGCGATCCGGATCGGCCGCCATGGCCAGCGCGTCGTCGGCCGAGATCGCGCCGGTTTCCTGATAGTAGGCGAGCGCACGGGAGACGGCCTCTTCCTCGGACTCGGCGACGAACACCTTGCCGTCCTGGCCGTACCAGGCCGGGATCTGATGGCCCCACCAGAGCTGGCGCGAGATGCACCACGGCTGGATGTTCTCCATCCAGTCGAAATAGGTCTTCTCGGCGGTCTTCGGCACGAAGTTGGTGCGACCATCGCGCACCGCAGCGATCGCCTCGACGGCCAGAGCCTTGGCGTTGACGTACCACTGGTCGGTCAGGAACGGCTCGATCACCACGTTGGAGCGGTCGCCGTGCGGCACCATGTGCGTGTGCGGCTCGATCTTGTCGAGGAAGCCCGCCATCTCCAGCCGCTCGACGATAGCGTTGCGCGCCTTGAAGCGGTCGAGGCCGTCGAGCTTCGTGGTCTCATCGAGCGCAGGCGTCGACGGCACGCCGTCGAGGAATGCCTCGTTGTCCTTCAGGGCCATCCTGCCTTCGACGTCGAGCACGCTGATCTGAGGCAGGTTGTGCCGCCTGCCGACCTCGAAGTCGTTGAAGTCGTGTGCCGGCGTGATCTTTACCGCGCCGGTGCCCTTCTCGGGATCGGCGTAATCGTCGCCCACGATGGGGATGCGCCGGCCGACCAGCGGCAGCACCGCGGTCTTGCCGATCAGGTGCTTGAGCCGTTCATTGTCGGGATGCACCGCCACGGCGGTGTCACCCAGCATGGTCTCCGGCCGCGTCGTCGCGACGACGATGTATTCGTCCGTGCCCTCGACCGGATACTTGATGTGCCAGAGATGGCCCTTCTTCTCGACCTGCAGAACCTCGAGGTCGGAGATCGCAGTGAGCAGCTTCGGGTCCCAGTTGACCAGCCGCTTGTCCTTGTAGATCAGGCCATCGTTGTAGAGCGTGACGAACACCTTGAGCACGGCCTTGGACAGGCCCTCGTCCATGGTGAAGCGCTCACGCGACCAGTCGCAGGACGCGCCAAGCCGCTTGAGCTGGTTGACGATCGTGCCGCCGGACTCGGCCTTCCAGGCCCAGACCCGCTCCAGGAACTTCTGCCGGCCCATCTCGCGGCGGCCGGGCTCCTGGCGCTCCATCAGTTGTCGCTCGACCACCATCTGGGTGGCGATGCCGGCATGGTCGGTGCCGGGCTGCCACAGCACGTCCTTGCCGCGCATGCGCTCGAAGCGGGCCAGAATGTCCTGCAGTGTGTTGTTGAGCGCGTGCCCCAGATGCAGCGAGCCCGTCACGTTCGGCGGCGGGATCACGATGCTGTAGGGCGCGGCGGCCTTGCGGTCGGGCCTGCCGGCGCGGAACGCCTGTGCGCTCTCCCAGGCGGCATAAATGCGGCCTTCGACCTCGTTCGGCTGGTAGGTCTTGTCGATCATCTCGAATTTACTGGCGGATTGGGTTGGCGCCGATAAGGCCGATTGTCATTGAATCTGGTGGCGCGGTAGAAAGCCCGCCACCCCCGATGCTGTCAACGCCATCCCCCTCGC
>CAKZHN010000509.1 GCA_936924235.1 uncultured Rhodoplanes sp.
AACTAAGCGTCCCTAGAAGACGCCCTCACGTGAGCAAGGCATGACCGGAATACAGGGTCTGAAAGAGAAGAAAAGATTGTTGTGTTTTGGGTGTGAATTCACTGGGGACAGAGGTCTGGTGCGACCTCCGATCACAGCTTCTTCAAATACTCGATGAGCGCCCATCGCTCGTCCTCGCTCAACTCGGTGCCGTAGGCGTGCCCGGCGTTGCCGTTGCCGTTGGCGTTCTGGGGATCGGCGGTGAAATCGCCCTTCTCGAACGGCGTTTCATCGATCGCGAAACCCACGTTTTTCTGGTCGAACATGAGGCTGCCGACCTTGAACGTCGTCTTGCGGTCCTTGGGCGGCGTGAGCAATTCCCAGAGGTTGGGCACCGAGCCGTTGTGAAGATAAGGAGCCGTTGCCCAGATCCCGTACAGCACGCGCGCTTCGTAGGCGCCCTCGCCTGCCGCCGAGGGCTTCCGGAACAGCCCGCCGAGATTTTCCCTCACAAAGCCGCCGATCTTCAGGAGATCGGGATCGCCGAGTTGAAGCTTTTGAAAGTCGAGCGCGATGGCCCGCTGCACGGCGGGCTCGCCTTTCAACACGCCGTCCAGAAGGATGCCGACGACGGAATTTGCCAGGATATCCCCTGTCTTGCCGTGGCTCCCCAAGCGGGCGCCCGGCGGCCGCGGCAACAGCGCACCGCTGAGCAACCCGGTATCGGATGTCCGGGTTGCGGCGTTCTTCGCCATCTTCGGGTCCGTTCCGACCACCTGGATCGGCGTCGCCCAGGCATTCGGAACGACGCCCGATTCCGTCTGCGCGTGACAGGAACTGCAGTGCTTCTCGAACAGCTTCTCGCCGGCCGCCGCGAGGTCAGAATTCAGCTCGAACGGCCACGGCGGCGGCTTGAGGGCGGCGATTTTCTCTTCGAGCTTCTGAAGACCGTCGAGATCGGCCGAGTGGTCGCCGTACAAGATCAACGGAATGCCGACCGGAGGCCCGATCCGCTTCGGCGCGAATTCCGCGAACACACCCAACACCTCTCCGGTGTTGCGGGCCAGTGCGTGGATGAAGAGGCCATTTTCCGCCGCGCCGTTCCATTGCGTGTGATCCTGCTTCCCGGCGTTCCACAGAAACGGGTAACTGACGGGTGCATCGGCAACGGCGAAGTTCTGCGGCTGATCGATATCGTGCGCCGCGACGCGGTTGAAGATCATGTTGAATGCATCGAGGCGGCCCGGCCCCCACGGTGACGGCGGCAGACTCCTGTCCATGAAGTCGCCGAACTGCGTCGTCCAGGCGTCGAACTCCACTTTCAGATCCGAGGCCTTGGCCGGCGAATATCCTTTTCCCAGCACGGTTTTCGCGAACGCTTCGAACCGCTGCGGGTTTGCCGAGGTTTCGCGCGCCGCATCCCTCAGATCCGCGAGAAAAAGCTGAAAGTCGGCGTGAGCCGGCGCGCCATCCAGCCGCAAAGCGTAGGTGACGCCATCCTTTTTATATTCGAGCTGTCCCGTGTGACATGCGGCGCATGTCATGCCCAGCAGGTTCGGTTGCACGCGGTTGTCGACGACGAATCCGATCGGCAGATCGTTGGTCGCGTACTCGTTCCGGAGATATCCGTATCGCTTCAATCCGTCGGCGCCGAACGGCTCGTCCGACTTCGGACGCGGCAGCGCCTTGAACCACTCGTAGGGAATGAGGCGAGACCCTTGGCTCATCCGGTAGAACGCCCGGCGGTCGGCCGGCGTCCAGCCTTGATCGGCGTATGTCAGTTTCGGAGCGGATGCCGGGCCCGGCGGAGATTGAGACGATCCACGATCGCTCCAACTTCCAGCCGCCACCAGCGCGAATACGAGCGCCCAGACCGGCCTTCGCATGGGTCAATCCCCTCGTCGTTCTACCCTGGATCGCCAGGTTCGAAGCTCAAAGCTGGATCAATCTCGCACGCATGTCAGTCACGTGCGTCACACTGTCGGCGGACCCCGTCACACAAACAGGGCAAAACATCCTGGTACACAGGACATCTTGGGGGACAAAACACCTTGGAGAAAAGACACCTTGGAGGAAAAGCCGGCTTGCGGAACTCAATGCCGCCGGCGGTAGCCGAATGACGACAATGATGAGCCTGGCAGGCGCGGAGAAATCAGGCCGCGAAGACCGCTTCGATCTTGTGCTTCAGCGTTTCGGCGTTGAACGGCTTGATGATGTAGTTGTTGGCGCCGGCCTGCTTGGCCGCGATCACGTTCTCGGTCTTGGATTCGGCCGTGATCATGATGAACGGCGTCGCCGAGATCTGCGGGTTCGAGCGCACCTGCTTGAGCAGCTCGTAGCCGGTCATCGGCTCCATGTTCCAGTCGGAGATCACGAGGCCGTATTTGCGGTCGTTCATCTTGGTGAGCGCAGCGGAGCCGTCGGCGGCGTCGTCGACGTCCTGGAAGCCGAGCTGTCGCAGCAGATTGCGGATGATGCGGACCATGGTGTTGTAGTCGTCAACAACCAGGATCGGCATGGAAGTGTCGAAGGCCATAATGTCCCTCAGTCCGCAACGTCCGGCCGCGCGAATGCGCCGTGGCCTGGTCGAACGATGTCGGGACCCGGCGGTGGGCCTCCCATCCTCGCCTCACGATGTCGATACATTGCACGGCTGAAAATTGGGTTAACCTGATCTAACAGTGGTCAATGCCCGGGTTTTTCGCGAACCGACCGGTTAACGTATCGTTGGCAAGACAAGCACCAAAACAGGCTCTGATTCTGCATCGATGAACGAAGCAAGCTCTCCTTCCCGGCATAATTTCAGCGTGATCCGCGATAATGACGCGGGTCTGGAACGGCTGCCGCATCCGGTGGTCGCAATCGGCAACTTCGACGGTGTGCACCGCGGTCACCGGGCCGTGATCGGAACCGCCATGGAGCGCGCCCAGGCGGCCGGCCGGCCTTCGGCGGTGATGACCTTCGAGCCGCATCCCCGGACGTTCTTTCACCCCGACGCGCCATCGTTCCAGCTCACCTCCGAGGCCGCCAAGCTCCGCCTGCTGGCCTCGACCGGGCTCGACGGCGCCGTGATCCTGACCTTCGATGCGGCCCTGGCCCAGCTCAGCGCCGAGGACTTCGTCGAGCGCATCCTGGTGGACCGGCTGGCGATCACCGGCGCGGTCATCGGCTTCAACTTCCACTTCGGCAAGGACCGGCGCGGCTCGCCCGATTTCCTGGTGGCGCAAGGCGCCCATCACGGCTTCACGGTCGACGTGGTCGAGCCGTTCCAGCTCGACGGCCGGCGGGTGTCGTCGGGCGCGGTGCGCTCGGCGCTGGAGGCCGGCCACATCGCCGACGCCAATGAGCTCCTGGGCCATCCCTGGTTCGTGACCGCGCAGGTGGTGCACGGCGACAAGCGCGGCCGCACGCTTGGCTACCCCACGGCGAACCTCCGGCTCGGCACCGATTGCGGGCTCAAGCACGGCATCTACGCGGTGCGGGTCGGGCTGGGCGGCACGCTCTATGACGGCGTGGCGAGCTTCGGCCGGCGCCCGACCTTCGACAACGGCGCGGTGCTGCTGGAGGTGTTCCTGTTCGACTTCTCCGGCGACCTCTACGGCGCGGTGCTGGACGTGGCCTTCATCGGCTGGATCCGGCCGGAGATGAAGTTCGACGACGCCGACGCGCTGATCCGCCGGATGGACCAGGATTCCAGCCAGGCGCGGCACCTCCTGGCCCGGGCGCGGGACGCGTTCCCGCCGCTGGGGTAGACCTTTTTCCGGCCCTGGGGCCCTGCTACACACACCGCGCCATGAACGATCAGTCCAAGTCGAACGAGCGCGACAAATACAGCCAGACGCTGTTCCTGCCGCAGACCGATTTTCCGATGCGCGCGGGGCTGCCCCAGCGCGAGCCGGAAATCCTGGCGCGCTGGAAAAAGCAGAACCTCTCCGAGCGCCTGCGCCAGACCGCCAAGGGCCGCACCAAGTTCGTGCTGCACGACGGCCCGCCCTATGCCAACGGCAACATCCATATCGGCCACGCGCTCAACAAGATCCTCAAGGACGTGGTGACCCGCAGCCAGCAGATGCTGGGCTACGACTCCAACTACGTGCCGGGCTGGGACTGCCACGGCCTGCCGATCGAGTGGAAGATCGAGGAAGAGAACTACCGCTCCAAGAACAAGCCGAAGCCGAACTTCCGCGACCCTGACGCCATGGTGGCGTTCCGCAAGGAATGCCGCGCCTACGCCGAGCGTTGGCTCGACGTGCAGCGCGAGGAGTTCAAGCGGCTCGGCGTCGAGGGCGACTGGGATCATCCCTACACCACGATGAGCTTTCCGGCCGAGGCGCAGATCGCCCGGGAGATCATGAAGTTCGCGGCGAACGGCACGCTCTATCGCGGCTCGAAACCCGTGATGTGGAGCGTGGTCGAGAAGACCGCGCTGGCCGAAGCCGAGGTCGAGTACGAGGACTACACCTCGGATACGGTGTGGGTGAAGTTTCCGGTGGCGCGCGTCGCGGTCGACTCCGGCGACGGCGATGCCACCGAGCTTGCGGTCAATCTGGTGAACTGGGGAACCTCGGTGGTGATCTGGACCACCACGCCGTGGACGCTGCCCGGCAACCGCGCCATCAGCTTCTCGCCCCGGATCGAATACAGCGTCTATCGCGTCACCGACGCACCGGCCGACAACTGGGCCAAGACCGGCGAGACCTTCATCCTCGCCGACAAGCTTGCCGCCGATGTGTTCAAGCAGGCGCGCGTCGCGGCTTACGAGAGGGTGGCGAGCGTGCCGGCCGCCGTGCTCAACGCGATGGTCGCGTCGCATCCGCTGCAAAAGTCGGGCTACGACTTCGACGTGCCGTTGCTCGCCGGCGACCATGTCACCGACGACGCCGGCACGGGCTTCGTGCACACCGCGCCGGGCCACGGCCGCGAGGACTTCGAGATCTGGACCGCCAATGCGCGGGCGCTGGAAGCGCGCGGCATCAATCCGGCGATTCCCTATACGGTCGACGAGAACGGCGCGCTGACCGGCCATGCGCCGGGCTTCGAGGGCAAGCGCGTCATCAACGACAAGGGCGAGAAGGGCGACGCCAACGAGGCGGTGATCAAGGCGCTGGCCGCGGCCGGCAACATCATCGCGCGCGGCCGGCTGAAGCATCAGTATCCGCACTCGTGGCGCTCGAAGAAGCCGGTGATCTTCCGCAACACGCCGCAGTGGTTCATCGCCATGGACAAGCCCGTGCAGGGCCTCGATGGCACGTTGCGCAACATCGCGCTGCGCGAGATCAAGGCGACGCGCTGGGTGCCGGCCGCGGGCGAAAACCGCATCAACGGCATGATCGAGAGCCGCCCGGACTGGGTGATCTCGCGGCAGCGCGCCTGGGGCGTGCCGATCGCGGTGTTCGTGCGCGAGAAGGGCGACGGCTCGGCCGAGATCCTGCAGAACGCCGAAGTGAACAAGCGCATCGCCGAGGCCTTCGAGCAGGAGGGCGCCGACGCCTGGTACAAGACCGGCGCGCGCGAGCGCTTCTTAGGCTCGCTCGCCAACGAAGACTGGAAGAAAGTCGACGACATTCTCGACGTCTGGTTCGATTCCGGCTCGACGCACGCTTTCGTTCTCGAAGACCCGAAGCACTTCCCGTCGCTCGCCGACATCAAGCGCAAGCATGACGGCGGGCCTGACTCGGTGATGTATCTCGAAGGAAGCGACCAGCATCGCGGCTGGTTTCACTCGTCGCTCTTGGAAAGCTGCGGCACCCGCGGCCGCGCGCCGTTCGACGTGGTGCTGACGCACGGCTTCGTGCTCGACGAGCAGGGCCGCAAGATGTCGAAGTCGCTCGGCAACGTCACGGCGCCGCAGGACGTGATCAAGGATTCCGGCGCCGACATCCTGCGGATGTGGGTCTGCGCTTCGGACTACGCGGACGATCTCCGCATCGGCAAGGAAATCCTCAAGACCACCATCGAGACCTACCGCAAGCTTCGCAACACCATCCGCTGGATGCTCGGCACCTTGGCGCATTTCCGCGACGAGGACCGCGTTCCCGTCGAGAAGATGCCGGAGCTGGAGCAGCTGATGCTGCATCGGCTTTCCGAGCTCGATGAGCTCGTTCGCAAGGCCTATGCGGACTTCGACTACAAGCGCATCTTCGCGGCGCTCAGCCACTTCATGACCACGGACCTGTCGGCGTTCTATTTCGACGTCCGCAAGGATTCGCTCTACTGCGATCCGATCTCGTCGCTGACGCGGAAGTCGGCGCTGACCGTGGTCGATTACTTGTTCCGCTGCACCGTGACCTGGCTCGCGCCGATGCTGTGCTTCACCAGCGAAGAAGCCTGGTGCGAGCGCTACGGCGACGACGCCTCGGTGCATCTCGAGCTGTTCCCGAACGTGCTGCCGGGCTGGCGCAACGACAAGCTCGCCGAGAAGTGGCGCAAGGTGCGGCAGGTGCGCCGCGCCGTCACCGGCGCGCTCGAGATTGCTCGCGCCGGCAAGCGCATCGGCTCATCGCTGGAGGCCGATCCGATCGTGCATGTGTCGAACCCGGAGCTCTACGAAGCGGTGGTCGACATTGATCTCGCCGAGGTCTGCATCACGTCGGCGGCGACGCTGGCCAACGACGAGGGCCCGGCCGACGCATTCCGGCTGCCCGAGGTGCCGGGCGTGGCCGTGGTGGTGAACCTCGCCGAAGGCACCAAGTGCGCCCGGTCGTGGAAGATCTCGCACACGGTCGGCACCGATCCGCAGTTCCCGGACGTGACGCCGCGCGACGCGCAGGCGCTCCGTGAGTGGGAAACCGAGCGCAAGGCCGCGGAATGACGGCAGTCGCGATGGCCCGGAGCCGCATGCTGTG
>CAKZHN010000510.1 GCA_936924235.1 uncultured Rhodoplanes sp.
CAAGTTGATCCAGCGTCTGGCGGCAGCCGGTTTCGTTGTCCTCGAGCCGGACGCCCGGCGGAATGTCATCGCAGCGGATCGTCACCTCGGTGCCGCGGCTCGCAGAAACAAGCGTGGTGGCGACGGTCATCTCGCCCGCGAATGACGGATCGTCAGCATCGAACACCACCGCCCAGACGATCTCCGACCGGGCACGAGCTTCACGAAGCGGCCTTCGAACCGGTCGGTCCGGTCCGAGGTCTTGCCGCGCGCCGCCGTCTCGCTCTCCGGATAGACCAGCGACATGCAGAAGCGCCCGCCTTCGCGCGCCTCGAACGCATGCACCACACCGGTCATCAAGCCGGGCGGCAGCCAGGCCGCGACCGCATCGCGATCGAGATAGGCACGGTACAGCGCGTCGGGCGGTACCATGATGACTCTCGACACCGTCGTGCTTCTCGATTCGCTCATGAGTCGTTTTCGGTCCAGTAATGCGGCTTGGAACTCCGCGCCCGGCGAAAATTGGTATCGCTTGGAACGACATGCCGCCCAAGGCGTTTTTCAAGGCATGGGCAAGGGCAAGCACATCCCCGTCTTGGGCGACCGGCTGTTGCGGTTCTACGAGTATCTGATGGCGGACGCCAAGGACTTCGTGGACGAACTGCAACGGAGGCCGGAATGGCAGAGGTCAGACCCGAACATCGCGAGCCAGAACCCGACGTCAGCGACGCCGAAGTCCGAAAGCTCATTCGCAAGGTGAACCGCGACCTCGACAAGCTCGAGCGCGCCGCGCAGGAGCTGGAAAGCGCCACGCGGCGACCGCCGCACTAGGATTTGCGCACTAGGATTGCGCACTAGGACCGATCGGCTTCGTCAGCCAGCTCTTCCAGCACCTCGGCCTCCGCTTCGAGCGCAGCACGGCGCTCGATCGAGGGGCAGGTCCTGGCCTCCTCGCGGCAGCGCTGCGCCTGCTCGCGCAATTCCGCCGCCAGGAGCCGTTGATCTTTCTCGTCAGGCATCCTGCAAGTATGTCAGCCTGCGGCAGCGCTTTCACCGCCCCATAAGCCGCCTCTGGAAGCCGCCCCTGGCTCCCGCAGGGACCGCGGTTTGGCGGTGCATACCACTCGGTCGGATGTTGAAAATGCCGTTCCACCCGCGTCTTATTCGGGCGGGGACGGCAAATAACAAATCCAAAGCCGGGAGGAACTCATGTGGAATCAAATCTACGATCCACTGAGCAGCAAGGTGCTTTCCACCTGTGCGGCCGCATTGCCGGTCGTCACGCTGCTGGTGCTCATCGCTTCGAACAAGGTCAAAGCCCATCTCGCCGCCGTCATCGCGCTGATCGTGGCGAACTGCGTGGCCATCTTCATCTTCACGATGCCGGCCGGCCTGTCGCTCCGCGCCACCGTGCTCGGCGCAGTGACTGGATTTTTTCCGATAGGCTGGATCGTGCTCAACGTCATCTTCCTCTACCGGCTCACGGTCGAGAAAGGCGCGTTCGAGACGTTGCAGAATTTGATCGGCGGCGTCACCGGTGACCGCCGCCTGCAGCTCCTCTTGATCGCGTTCTCGTTCGGCGCGTTCTTCGAGGGCGCGTCGGGCTTCGGCACGCCGGTCGCGGTCACCGGCGCCATTCTGATCGGGCTCGGCTTCTCGCCGCTTGCGGCCTCCGGCCTGTCGCTGATCGCCAACACGGCGCCGGTCGCGTTCGGCGCGCTCGGCACGCCGATTGCGGGCCTCGCCAGCGTCACCGGCCTCGATCCGTTCCAGCTCGGCGCCATGGTCGGCCGGCAATTGCCGTTCTTCTCTCTGATCGTACCGTTCTGGCTGATCTGGGCGTTCGCGGGCTTCGTCGGCATGATCGAGATCTGGCCTGCCATTCTCATTTGCGGCGTGTCGTTCGCGGTGCCGCAGTTCCTGATCTCGAACTACGTCAATCCGTGGATCGTCGACATCGGCGCCTCGCTGATCTCGATGGCCTGCCTGATCCTGTTCCTCAAGGTCTGGCAGCCGAAGCGGATCTGGACCTCGGCGGCGTTGCGCACCAAGGATGAATCGGCGGGCACGATGCCGGCGCGGACGCTGACGATGAAGAGCGTCTCGACCGGCGAGATGTGGATGGCGCTGCTGCCCTGGATCATCGTCTGCATCGTGCTGCTCGCCTGGGGCACCGACGCGATCAAGAAAATCCTCAACACCTATGCCATCTGGAACTACCCGGTGCCGGAGCTGCACAACATGATCAACAAGGTGGCGCCGGTGGTGGCGGCACCGACCAAGGAAGCCGCGGTGTTCTCGTTCACCTGGCTGTCCTACACCGGCTCCGGCATGCTGATCGCCGCGATCATCTCGGGCCTGCTGCTGGGCTTCTCGCCGGTGGGGCTTGTTCGGGAATACGGCCGGACCATCAAGGTCTGCGCCTATTCGCTGATCACGATCTCGGCGATGCTGGCGATCGGCACGCTGACGCGGCTCTCCGGCATCGACGCCACGCTCGGCCTCGCCTTCGCCGGCGCGGGCGTGCTCTACCCGTTCTTCGGCACACTGCTGGGCTGGCTCGGCGTCGCGCTGACCGGTTCGGACACCGCGTCCAACATCCTGTTCGGCAACCTGCAGAAGATCACATCCGAGCAGCTCGGCCTGTCGCCGATCCTGATGAGCGCCGCCAACTCATCGGGCGGTGTGATGGGCAAGATGATCGATGCACAGTCGATCGTGGTCGCCTCGACGGCCACCAACTGGTTCGGACACGAAGGCTCGATCCTGCGCTTCGTGTTCTTCCATTCGATCTCGCTCGCCTGCCTGGTCGGCGTGCTGGTGATGCTGCAGGCCTATGTGTTCACCGGCATGATCGTGCACTGACAAGGTATCGGCTGTTGCCTTCCAGCCCCGCATCGGAAGATGCGGGGCTGGCATGCCATTCGGACATCCGCCAGCGCGCCCCGGGTCGCCACGACGCGACCGGCGTGCGTCTCGCTATTTTGCAAAGGAGCTTCGGAACATCCAAATGAACAATCCAATGACAAACGGCAAGGCCAGCAGCGACAGCGGTAGCGTCGCCAACATCGCCTCGCCCCTTGCATTGGAGAACAACGGCGCGAGAGCTATCGGCCACATCAAGGCCAAGCCGCAGGAAACGCCGCCAAAGACCGTCGACAGATCGCGCAGCAACGTCCATCGTCTTCTCTGCGACCAGCCGGCCAACAACGCGAAGAGAACCGTCAACACTGCATACAGCGCTTCAAGGACGTAGATCAGGTGAACCGGCCAGCCGGCCCGATCTTTGACGAACAGCCAATCTTCGATGACCAGCCACGACATGCCCGCCTCCATCGTTGCAGTGCCGCCCGAACGAGACTGTACTGCACAAGGATACATGCGCGCCGGCTCGGCCGGTCAAATCGCTCTGCGAAGAATGCTGACGAAGAAGCCGTCGGTGTCGGTGCGCCGCGGCGTCATCAGCAGCCCTTCGTCTGACGTCAGCACGGCGCGGCGGAACAGATAGGCCCGCTCACCGAGCGCCCCCGTCATCACTTCGGCCGGCGACGCAATCGTGAAACCGGAATGCCGCTCGACGAAGCCGCGCACCTGCGCGCCGTTCTCCTCGTCCAGCACCGAGCAGGTGATGTAGGCGATGCGGCCGCCCGGCTTCACCAGCGCGGCGGCGCGGTCGAGCACGCCGACCTGCTCCTTGACACGCACCTCCAATGCGCCGGGCCGGACCCGCCATTTGGCGTCGGGGTTGCGCCGCCAGGCGCCGATGCCGGTGCAGGGCGCATCGATCAGCACCAGGTCGAGGCGTCCTTTCAGATCGTCGAGCTCGGTGCCGTTCGACTTCGGTGTGCGCACCTGGACGTTGCGGGCGCCCGCGCGCGTCAGGCGGTCGTGGATCGGCGCAAGCCTGCGCTTGTCGTCGTCGGTGGCGTAGAGCTGGCCCTTGTTCGCCATCGCGGCGGCGAGCGCGAGCGTCTTGCCGCCGCCGCCGGCACAGAGGTCCAGCACCTGCTCGCCGGGCTTGGCGGCCGCGAGCAGGGCCGCGATCTGCGAGCCCTCGTCCTGGACCTCGACGAGGCCTTTCAGGTAAGCGGGCTCGGCATGCACGGCCGGGTTCTTGGCGTCGGCGGCGAGCACGATGCGCAAGCCCTGCGGCGACCAGCGGGTCGGCGCGGGTTTCAAGTCGGCGAATTCGGCCTGCGCCTCGTCGCGCTCGCCCTTCAGCGTGTTGACGCGAAGATCGAGCGGCGCGCGCGAGGCGAGCGCCGCGCCCTCCTCGGCCCGCTCGTCGCCGAACACCTTTTGCAGATGCGGATCGAGCCATTCCGGATAGTCGCCGCGCACATGGGCCGGCGCGCCGCTGACGTCGGCGGCGGTGAGCTTGGCGCGCTCGGTGTCGGTCAGCGCCGGCGGTGCGTAGCCTGAGCCGTCGGCCAGCCGCGCCACCGCATCGGGATCGAGCTGGCGCTCGCGGACCAGCATGCCGAGCGCCGTGCCGCGCGGGCTGTCGTCGGCCATCATGAAGGCCGCCGACGCCCGCCGACGCAGCGTGTCGTAGACCAGGCCTGCGATCGCGGCGCGGTCGCCGGAGCCGGCGAAACGGTGCGACAGGCCCCAGTCCTTCAGCGCGTCAGGCGCGGGACGGCGCCGCGCGCCGATGTCGGCGAGCACCTCGATCGCGGCGGCAAGGCGGGCACCGGGAGTCATGGCAGCCCCAGCAGAATCTTGACGATGAAGATCAACCACATGATCACCAGCACGATCGTGGCAACGAAGTAGTAGCCGCCGCGGAACCGCACGTTGTTGCTGGTGACGTGGATATAGGCCTGCAGGATGCGGAAGGCGACAAAGATCCAGGCCAGCACCACGAACAGAAAGTCCGCATGCTTGGTGAACATCGCCAGGATGGTCAGCACATAGAACAACACCGGCAATTCGAACTGGTTGCTGAAGGAGTTGGCGAACTGCGCCGGCCGGCGCGGCCAGTTCGGCTCGCGCATCGCGATGTCCTGGAAGCGCGTCTCGCCGCTTTGCAGCGTCCTGGTGCGGAACACCATCATGCCGAACATCACCGCGAAGGTGAGCAGCACCTGGACGAACAAAGGCGCAAGGATCATGGCGGTCGACATGCGGGGCTCCGGCGGACGCGGCGAAACATCGCCGCGGCGCTGCGGCTTTCTAGCGGGTGATGCATGCGAGAGGAAGCCTCGCGGCCCGGGCCGCGGCCGGTGTAGGCTTACGCATGGTCCGTCGCGTCGAATCCCCGCCCCCGCCGCCCCCCGAACAGACGAGCAAGCCACTGCTCATGGCGCCCATCCGCCACGCGCTGGCGGTCGTGGCCTTCGTCGGCTGCGGCTGGCTCGGGCTCTATGGCGGCAACTGGCTGACCTACGCGGTCGCCCGCTGGACCGACCGCGACATCACAGAGCTCAGGGTGATGCTGATGTGGAGCGCGCTCGCGGGCGCGCTGGTCTGCGCGGTCGCGGGCGTCTGGCTGGTGCTGGTCTGCACGCGATGCAGCCGCGAGGCGCAACGCATCGGGCTGATTGCGACCGGCGTCGCCGTGGTGGTCGGCGCGCTGCTGCTGCTCGGCAGCTTCGACTGGCCGAAAAGCTCAGGCACGCCCGAGGTGCTGTACGAGATCCGCCTGCCGGCCGGCACGACGACGCCGCGGGTCGAGCGGGTCAACGTGATCCTGTGGTCCGACCGCGCCGGCCAGGGCTGCTACGTCGCCGGCGTCCGGCGCGACGGCGACCGGCCGGTGATTGCCGGGAGCTTCCTGGTCAACGGCTCGGGCGAGCGAACCTTGTCGCTCGGCCTCGACCGCGAGCCGCAGGGCTACTGGACCATGCCGATCAAGGGCGACGCCCGGCCCGAGAAGCAGTTCGGGCCGTGGCAGCGCATCGCGTTCACGCCGATCCCGCGCGAGAACGCGGCGCCGCTGCCGCCGGGCGACTACGAGGTGCGGTATCGGGTGCGCAAGTATTTGTAGCGCCGCTACGAGCGCGGCTCAGCGACCCGCACCAGCATCTTGCCGAAATTCTCGCCGCGGAGGAGCCCGATCAGCGCCCGCGGCGCCTTGTCGAGACCATCGACGACATCCTCGCGATACTTGATGCGGCCTTCGCGCAGCCAGGCCGACACGTCGCGCAGGAAATCGCCCTGGCGCGAGGCGAACTCGGTGACGATGAAGCCGCGCAAGGTCAGCCGCTTGGTCAGGATGTCGCGCGTGAGCTTCGAGACGCGCAACGGGCCTGCCGGCATCTCGGTGGCGTTGTAGGTCGCGATCTGGCCGCACACCGGAATGCGGGCGAAGTCATTGAGCAGCGGAAACACCGCCTCGAACACCGGACCACCGACATTCTCGAAATAGACGTCGATGCCGCCCGGGCACGCGGCCTTGAGCCGGTCGGCGAGATCGCTCGCGCGATGATCGACGCAGGCGTCGAAGCCGAGCTCGTCAGTGACATAGCGGCATTTGGCAGGCCCGCCAGCAATGCCGACGGCGCGTGCGCCCTTGATCCGGGCGATCTGGCCGACCATCGAGCCGACTGCCCCTGACGCGGCCGACACCACCACGGTCTCGCCCGCCTTCGGCTGGCCGATCTCGGAGAGGCCGACATAAGCGGTCATGCCCGGCATGCCGAGCACGCCCAGCGCCGTGGACACCGGCGCCAGCGACGGATCGATCTTGCGCGTCAGCTTGCCCTGGCTGATGGCGTGGGTCTGCCAGCCGGAGGGGCTCAGCACGATGTTGCCCGGCGCATAGCCATTGAGGTTGGAGGCAACCACCTCGCTGACGGTGCGGCCCTCCATCACCTGGCCGATGTCGACGGGCTTGGCGTAGGACGGCGCGTCGCTCAGCCGCCCGCGCATGTAGGGATCGAGCGACA
>CAKZHN010000511.1 GCA_936924235.1 uncultured Rhodoplanes sp.
GCTAACGCTCGCGACCCTCCCCCTCCAGGGGAGGGTGGGCACCGAGCAGGCGGCCAAAAAGGGGCCAACAGCAAAAACTGTATGTGTACAAACAATCTTGCCAGAACCCCCGGACGGGCTATCATTCCAGCCAGGTTCCGTAGGGTCATGAGGCGGCGATGAAAGCGGCGTCCTTTGTCCGGCACGTTCCGAAGACCGTCGAAGAGGCCGTTGCATTGCTGGCCGAGCTGGCGTCGCAGGACGGCCGCGTGCTCGCCGGCGGCCAGAGCCTCGTGCCGATCATGGCGTTTCGCATGGCGCGGCCCGCTCATCTCGTCGACATCAACGAAGTCGCGGGCCTCGACAAGCTCGCGGTCGAAGGCGGCAAGCTCGTGGTCGGCGCGCGCGTGCGCCACGCGGCGTTTCACAAGCCTGCTTTGGCCGGGACGCTCGGCCGGCTGCTCGCCGCCGTGGTGCGCAACATCGCGCATTATCCGATCCGCATGCGCGGCACCATGTGCGGCAGTCTGGCGCACGCCGATCCGGCCTCCGAATGGTGCCTCACCGCAGCGACGCTCGATGCCGAGCTGGTCGCGCGCAGCAAAGCCGGCGAGCGTGTGATCCAGGCAGCAGAATTCTTCCAGGGCATCATGACGACGGCGCTCGCCGAGGACGAGCTCCTCGCCGAAGTGCGCTTTTCGCTGCTGCCGGATGATACGAAGTTCGGCTTCCAGGAATTCAGCCGTCGCGCCGGCGACTTCGCGATGTCGGCCTCGTTGGTCACGTATCGGCTGAGCGGCGGCGTGATCGCCGATGCCCATGTCGGCGTCGGCGGCGCTGAAGCTCGCCCGCGGCGCATCGCGCAAGCCGAGGTCGCGCTCAACGGCAGGAAGCCCGACGACGCCGTGTTCGCCGCCGCGGGCGACGCGGCCGCCGCCGCCATCGATCCGCTGGACGACGCGCAGATCCCGCCGGAATACCGGCGCGAGCTGGTGCAGGCCCTGGTCCATCGCGCATTGCAATCCGCCGCATGAGCGCCCCGACCAAAGGCTCCGGCAGCACCTGGGTGGGCCGCGCGATCCGGCGGCTCGAGGACCCGGCCTTGGTCACCGGGCAGGGCCGCTTCACCGCCGATCTCCCCGCCGCCAACTGGGTGCGCTTCGCCCGCAGCGCCGTGGCCTCCGGCGCGGTCAAGAAAATCTCCGTGCCGGACGGCGCCATGGTGATCACGGCGGCCGATCTGAAGGCCGTGAAGCCGATCCGCCCGATGCTGCACAAGTTCGAGTACCGGCCGATCGGCTATCCGGTGCTGGCTGACGGCGTGGTGCGGTTTGCCGGCGAGTGCGTCGCGGCTGCCGTGGCGCCGACCGAGGAGGAAGCCGAGGACATTGTCGATCAGATCGAGATCGAAATCGACGAGCGGAAGCCGCTGATCGACAGCCGCGACGCCGTTGCGGACGGTGCGCCGGCGCTGCACCCGGAATCCCGAGACAATGTTATCGTCCAGGGCGTGGTGAAGACCGAAGGCTTCGACGCGGTCTGGAACGGCGCCCACAAGATCGTCGAGATCACGGCGCGCTCGCGCCGGCAGAACGCCACGCCGATGGAGCCGCGCGGCGGGCACGCCGCCTACGAGATGTCCACCGGGCGCATCACGCTGACCTGCGCGACGCAGATGCCGCATCTGACGCGCACGGCGATCGCCGACATCCTGGGCTTTCCGGAAAGCGATCTGCGTGTGGTGGCGCCCGACGTCGGCGGCGGCTTCGGACAGAAGATGTCGCTGCCGCCCGAATACGTGCTGCTGGTCTGGCTCGCGCGCAAACATCGCAGCTCGTTCGCCTGGACCGAGGACCGCCGCGAGAACCTGATTGCGAGCTTCCACAGCCGCGACCAGCACGTTTCGCTCAAAGGCGCGTTCGATGCGAACGGAAAGCTCCTGGCGCTGAACGCCGACATCCTTTCGAACATCGGCGCCTATTCGTGCTATCCGACCACCTGCGGCGTCGAACCGCTGATGGCCATGGCCGAGATGCCGGGGCCCTATGACGTGCGGCAGTACGCCTGTCGCTCGCGCGGCGCCGTGACCAACACCTGCCCGATGGCGCCGTATCGCGGCGTGTCTCGCCCGGTGATCACGTTCACGCTGGAGCGGCTGATGGACAAGGCCGCGGCCGCGCTCGGCATCGATCCGATCGATATCCGCAGGCGCAACCTGATCGACAAGTTCCCTTACACTTCGGCGATGGGGCTCGTGTTCGACGAGGCGAGCTACAAGGAAACGCTGGAGCTTGCGGTCGAGCACATCGACGTGCCGGCGTTCCGCAAGCGGCAGCAGGAGGCGCGTGGCAACGGACGCTACCTCGGCCTGGGCTTTGCGACATTCTCGGAACGCGGCGGCTATGGCAGTCCGGCGTTCGCGGCACGCGGCATGGCGATCACGCCGGGCTGGGAGAACGTCGAGCTGACCATCGATCCGTCCGGCTTCGTCGAGCTTCGCATCGGCTCCTCGCCGCACGGCCAGGGCCTGCGCACGACGCTGGCCCAGATCATCGCCGACGAGATCGGCATCGAGCCGCAGAAGATCAGGGTGATCCACGGCGACACCGATCGCACGCCATACGGCTGGGGCACCTTCGCCAGCCGCTCGCTGGTGATCTGCGGCGGCGCGACGCTGATCGCGGCGCAGAACATGCGGGCGAAGCTGATCAAGATGGCCAGCCATATGCTCGAGGCCGAAGGCGGCGACATCGTGTTGGAAGACGGGGTCGCGAAGGTCTCGGGCACTGACCGTGCGGTGCCGATCGCCGAGATGGCGCGCGAGGCCTACCACCAGACCCACCGCTTCAAGGGCGCGATCGAGCCCGGCATGACCGAGAAGGGCAGCTACGATCCGCCGGGAACGTTTTCGAACGCCTGCTACGTCGCGGTCGTCGAGGTCGACGTGAAGACCGGCAAGGTGACGGTCGAGCGCTTCCTCGCCGCCGAGGACGCCGGCCGGCTGATCAACCCGATGATCGCTGACGGCCAGGTGCATGGCGGCATCGCCCAGGGCATCGGCAACGCCTTGCTGGAAGAGATCGTCTACGACGAGGCCGGCAACATTCTCACCTCGACGCTCGCCGATTATCTGCCGCCGACCGCCCATGAGATTCCGGTGATCGAGCTGCATCATCTCGAAACCCACACCAGCGCCACCAATCTCAAGGCCAAGGGGCTGGGCGAGGGCGGGGCCATCGGCTCGCCCGCCGCAGTGGTCAACGCGATCAATGACGCGCTTTCGCCGTTCGGCGTCCAGATCGACGAGATGCCGGCGACGCCGCAGCGCATCCGCGCAGCGCTGCGCGCCAAGGAGCGGTCACGATGAGTGCCAACACCTCGAGTGCCAAGACGTCCATCACGCTGAACATCAATGGGCGAAATTTTGCGATCCAGGTCGAGCCGCGACGGACGTTGGCCGATGCGATCCGCGAGGACTGCGGCCAGACCGGAACGCATATCGGCTGCGAGCACGGTGTCTGCGGCGCCTGCACCGTGATCGTCAACGGCGAGCCGGTGCGCTCCTGCCTGATGTTCGCCGTCCAGGCCGACGGCAAGAAAATCCGCACGGTCGAAGGCTTGGCGCGCGGCGACGAGCTGCATCCGATGCAGCGCGCCTTCATGGAGCACCACGGCCTGCAATGCGGCTTCTGTACGCCGGGCTTTCTGATGCTCGCGGTCGGCGTGCTGGAGCGCGAGCCGAACATCGGCGACGACGAGCTGCTCGACGTGCTGTCGTCGAACCTCTGCCGCTGTACGGGCTACCAGAACATCATCAAGGCGGTGCGCGCTGCGGCGGCCGAGATGCGCGGAACGAAGTGATGGCGGACGGCTTCATCGGCAAATCGGTTGTCCGGCTGGAAGACCGGTTGTTGCTGACGGGGCAGGGCCGCTTTGCCTCCGACATCACGTTTCCCGATCAGCTCACGATGCGCGTGGTGCGCTCGCCGAGCCCGCACGCGATCATCCGCTCCATAGATACGTCGGAAGCCAAGGCGTTGCCGGGCGTGTTCGCGGTGTGGACGTTTGATGACGTCAAGGCGCTGCCGCCGATCGATGTGCGGCTCACCAAGGTCGAGGGGCTTGGTCCGTATCGGCAGCATGTGCTGGCGCACGACCGGGTGCGTTACGTCGGCGAGCCGGTGGCCGTGGTGTTCGCGTCCGACGCGTACGTCGCCGAGGATGCCGCCGACCTGGTGCAGCTGGAGCTTGATCCACTGCCGCCGGTCGTCAACGCGACCGACCCGCTCGGCGAATTCGCGCCGGGGCTTGCGACCGAGCCGCTCGCCATCCGCAAGGAATACGGCGACATCGACGCGGCGTTCCGCGCCGCGACGCATACGCTGACGCTTGAGCTCGCGGTCGGCCGCCATTCGGGCGTGCCATTGGAAACCCGCGGCGCGATTGCGCGCTACGACGCCGCGCGCGACATGCTGGAGATGCACGGCGCGGCGAAGGTGCCGCACTGGAACCGCGATCAGATTGCGCGGATGCTCGGCCGCGAACGCAAGTCGGTGAACCTCTACGAGGGCCATGTCGGCGGCGGCTTCGGCGTGCGCGGCGAGCTTTACCCCGAGGACGTGCTGGTCTGCGAGGCGGCGCTGCGCTTCCGGCGGCCGGTGAAATGGATCGAGGACCGCCGCGAGAACCTGATCGCCTGCAATCATTCGCGGCAGCAGACCCATCGCATCAAGGCGGCGATCGACCGCGACGGCCGCATCCTCGGCATCGAGAACGAGTTCTTCCACGACCAGGGCGCCTATGTGCGCACCCACGGCGCGACGGTGCCGGACCTCGCCTGCGCGATGCTGCCCGGACCTTATCGCGTGCCGGCCTATCGGGCGATCGGCCACATCCGGCTCACCAACAAGACGCCCGGCGGCACCTACCGGGCGCCGGGCCGCTATGAGAGCACCTTCGTGCGCGAGCGTCTGCTCGACGCGATCGCCGCCAAGATCGGCATATCGCCGGTCGAGGCGCGCGAACGCAATCTGCTGGCCAAGGCCGACATGCCTTACGACCTGCGGCTCGACACGCTTGGCACCAAGGTGATCTACGACTCCGGCGACTATGCGGGGCTCCTGGGCAAGGCGCTGTCGGCGACGGGCTGGAACGAAATTCGCGCGGCGGTGAAGTCTCGCCGCGGCAAGGGCGAACTCGCCGGCGTCGGGCTCGCGATGTTCGTCGAGAAGAGCGGGCTCGGGCCGTTCGACGACGTCGCTCTCGAAATCCATGCGAGCGGTGCGGTCGAACTGGTGACCGGCGCGGCGTCGGTCGGGCAGGGCGTCGAAACCGCGATGGCGCAGGTGTGCGCGGAAACGCTCGGCGTCGATTACACGTCGGTGCGCGTCATCCATGGCCAGACCGACCGCATCGAGCGCGGGCTCGGCGCCTTCGCGTCGCGCGTGACGGTGATGACCGGCGAAGCAACACGCCGCGCGTCGCTGATCCTGCGCGACAAGATTCTGCGGACGGCGGCAGGCCTGATGCAGGCTTCATCAGAGCAGCTTGTGCTCGCGGATGGCGTGGTGCGCCACGCGTCAGGCGCGGGCGCGACCATGGCGGTTGCCGACGTCGTCGCAGCGATGGTCCGGAACGGCGAGCGCGCCTTCGCCGAAGCCTCGTTCGAATCGAGCCACATGGTCTATCCCTATGGCGTCCATGTCGCGCAGGTCGCGATCGACCGGCAGACCGGTCACGTCAAGATCGAGCGCTATCTCGTCGCCTACGACATCGGCCGCGCCGTCAATCCGATGCTGGTCGAAGGCCAGATCACCGGCGGCGTCGCGCAGGGCGTCGGCGGCGCGCTGTTCGAGGAGTTTCTCTACGACGAGCAGGGCGAGCCGTTGTCGGTGACCTTCGCCGACTACCTGATGCCGACCGTGCGCGAGACGCCGCCGATGGACGTGGTCATCGCCGAGGACGCGCCGAGCCCGCTCAATTCGCTGGGCCTGAAGGGCGCCGGCGAGGCCGGCGTCAACGCGGTCGGCGCCGCGATCGCGGCTGCGATCGACGACGCGATCGGCAGGCCGGGCGCGATCAGGCAACTGCCGGTGACGCCTCAGAGAATGAAAGCAATCTTGAGAAATGTTACTTGAAGATTTTTCACCGGAGCCACGTCAATCTCTACTGTCATGCCCGGCCTTGTGCCGGGCATCCACGTCTTGGCGACAAAGCAAGGCGTGGATGGCCGGGACAAGCCCGGCCATGACGGCGTTTGCTTTAGGTGAGCTTGCGCAGCAGCTTCAGCGCGGCTTTCTGTTCCTCGGCGGTCAGCGGCGCAAGCGTCTTCCTGGTGATCTTCGCTGCGACCGATGTCGCCGCTTCGGTGGTGCGGCGGCCCTTGTCGGTCAAGGTTACGGCGCGGCGGCGTCGGTCGCTCGGATCGTCACAGGTCGCGACCAGGCCGCGCAGTTGCAACCGGTCGACGATGCCCTTGATCGTGGAGGCGTCGAGATAGATCAGCCGGCCGAGATGGTTCTGCGAGCAGGGACCGACCTCGAGGAGCTTGGCCAGCGCCGCGAACTGCGGCTGCGTGAGCTCGCCGACCATCTGCGACATGAAGATCGAGGTGTGCCGCTGCATGGCGACGCGCAACAGGAAGCCGATCTGATCGTCCAGCACGTAGCCGTTCGCGGACGTGGCTTCCGGCAGCAGCTTGAGCTTGGGACGTCGGGCCATGAATGTCTCGGTTCAAAACTAGAGCGTGAGATAGCTGCGTT
>CAKZHN010000512.1 GCA_936924235.1 uncultured Rhodoplanes sp.
TGGCCTGGGTCTGCCGCTTGCGCATGCCGCGCCGCACCCCCACCGCCCGCGCCGCCAAGGCAGCGCCCGATGGCTACACGCTGGTGCTCGGGCATAATCAGACGCACGTCATCAACGCAGTCACGCAGAACCTGCAGTACGACGTGGTGAAGGACTTCGAGCCGGTCACGCTGGTCGCCGACACGCCGCAATGGCTGGTGGCGCGGAAGACGTTGCCGGCGGACGACACCAAATCGTTCATTGCGTGGCTCAAGCAGCAGGACGGCAAGGCCACCTCCGGCACGGTCGGCGTCGGCGGTCCGGCCGATCTCGCCGCGGCCTTCTTCCAGAAGGCAACCGCCACCAAATTCCAGCTCGTGCCCTATCGCGGCGGCGCGCCGCTGGTGCAGGACATGCTGGCCGGCCAGATCGACTTCACCTTCGGCCAGGCGGCGAATTACCTCGGCCATGTGCGCAGCGGCACGCTGAAGCCGTACGCGGTGCTGGCCAAGAAGCGCTGGTGGGCGGCGCCCGAGGTGCCGACCATGGACGAGGCCGGCGTCACAGGCCTCGACGCATCGTTCTGGCATGGCCTCTGGGCGCCCAAGGGCACACCGAAGGAGATCATCGCCAGGCTCAACGCCGCGATGGTCGAGACGCTCGCCGACGAGACCGTGAAGAAGCGCATGGCCGACATCGGCCAGGAGGGCTGGCCGGTCGATCGGCAGAACCCGGCCGCGCTCGCCGCACAGCAGAAGACCGAGATCGAGCGCTGGTGGCCGGTGATCAGGGCCGCCGGCATCAAGAGCGAATAACCAGCCAGGGAGAGCACAATGACAAAATGGTCCTGGACAGCAGCGATTGTATTTCTAGCCGCGATCTCATCAGGCGCATCCGCGCAGACCGAGCCTTATCCGAACAAGCCGGTCCGCATCATCGTCGACTCGGCGGCGGGCAGCGCCACTGACGTCTCGGCGCGGTTGATGGCCGATCGCCTCACCCAGGTCTGGGGCCAGCAGGCCATCGTCATCAATCAGCCTGGCGCCGGCGGCTCGATCGCGGTGCGCGCCGCATCCCAAGCCGCGCCCGACGGCTATACGCTCTATGTCGGCGCAGCCTCGACGTTCACGGCGATCAAAGGCGCGCCGGGCGTCGCGCCCAACCTGCCGATCGAATTGCCGCGCGACTTCGCGCCGATCGGCTTCATGACCGAGCAGCCGATGTTCATCGCCGCGTCGCCGACTTCCGGCATCAAGTCGCTGCCCGACCTGATTGCGCTCGCCAAGCAGAAGCCCGGCGAGCTGTCCTATGCGACCACCGGGCGCGGCCGCATCACCCACCTCACGATGGAACTCCTGCAGGACCGCGCCGGCATCAAGATGCAGATGATCCCCTATACGGGCGGGCCGGCTGCGGCGATGGCCGATCTCGCCACCGGCCGCGTCGCCGTGGTGCTCGAAGGCTATTCGGGGCTGGCGGGCGGGCTCAACGGCGGCGCCATCAAAGGCATCGCGGTCGCGTCGCACAACCGGCTCGACGACTTCAAGGACCTCGCCACCGTCGCCGAGACGCTGCCGGGATTTTTCGCCGGCGGCTGGAACGTGCTGCTCGCGCCGGTCGGCACGCCGGACGCCATCATCCAGAAGGCCAGCGCAGATCTCCGCAAGGCGCTCGACGAAGCCGAGGTGAAGGCCAAGCTCGGCGCGCTGGGCGCCTATCTGCATCCGATGACGCCCACGGAGGTCGTGGCCTTCGCAGAGGAGCAGCAGCGCACCTGGCGGCCGGTGGCCGAGCGGATCGCCAAGCAGGCGGCCGAACAGTCGAAGTGATATGACGCCCACGACAATCGCAGCGCGAATGCTGGTGGCAACGGCGCTTTGGATGGCGGGTGCTGTTGCGTCCGCCACCGCGGACAGCTTCCCCGACCGGCCGATCAAGATCATCGCGCCGTTCACGCCAGGCTCGCCCAACGACGTGGTGGCCCGGCTGATCGCTGCGCCGATGGCTACGCATCTCGGCCAATCCGTCGTGGTCGACAACCGGCCGGGCGGCGGCACCACCATCGGCGTCAAGGCGGTAATGAGCGCCGAGCCCGACGGGTATACGCTGCTCATCTCCAACAGCCCGACGCATTTCATCTCGCCGCTGGTCAACAAGTCGCTATCTTACGATCCGCTGAAGGACTTCGAGACGATTGCGACGATCGCGAGCGGCGGCCTGATGCTGGTGATCGCGGCCGACGTGCCGGCGAAAACGCTCGCCGAGTTCATTGCGTATGCCAAGGCCAATCCGGGCAAGCTCAACTTCGGCTTCGGCCAGGGCACGCTGCCGCAACTCGTCGGCGAGATGTTCAAACGCGCCAGCGGAACGGACATCGCCAACATTCCCTACAAGGGCGGCGCGCAGGCCGTGACCGACATGCTCGGCGGCCGCGTGCAGATGAACATCGGCACCATCTCGACGCTCGCGCCGCTCGTTCGCGAAGGCAAGCTGCGCGCACTCGCAGTGACGAGCGCCGCGCGCAACCACGAGCTGCCGGACGTGCCGACCATGACGGAATGCGGCCTGCCCGAGGTCGCGTCGGTCACTTATTACGGGCTGCTCGGGCCGCACGGCGTGCCGGCTGACGCGGTGCGGCGCATCAACGCTGCAGTCAATGACAGCCTCAAATCTCCGGACGTTGTCGCCGCGCTGCGGCGGATCGGCTTCGTCCCGCATGGCGGAACACCAGAAGACTTTACAAAACTGCTCGCGAGCGAAATGAAGGTATGGATTCCGGTCGTGCAGGCGACCGGCTTCCAGATGAACTGAGGGGACTTAAATGCCTGACGCGAAGCTTACCTCCGCCGGCCCGGTCGACGCCAAGCTGATCGAAGATCTCGTCGCCGCGAGCCGCATCCTGGCGCATCACGGCGTGCTCGACGCCTGGGGCCATGTGTCGATGCGGCATCCGAGCAATCCGCAGCGCTATCTGATGTCGCGCGCGCGCGCGCCGGCGCTGGTGTCGATCGAGGACATCATGGAGTTCGACCTCGACTCCAATCCGGTCGATCAGGGCGACCGCCGTGTCTTCCTCGAACGCTTCATCCACGGCAACGCCTTCAAGGCGCGGCCCGACGTCAACGCGGTGGTGCACAGCCACTCGCCGACGATCGTGCCGTTCTCGGTGACCGAGCAGCCGCTGCGCGCGATCTCGAGCGTGGCGTCGTTCCTGGCCTGCGGCTGCCCGGTGTTCGACTTCCACAAGGTCAGCCGGACCAAGGGCCTGCTGATCACCAACAACGAGCAAGGCGCGGAGCTCGCCAAGACCCTGGGCGAGAAGCCGGTGGCGCTGATGCGCGGCCACGGCAATCTGGTGGTCGCCCCCGACATCCCGCGCGTTGTGCACCGCGCGCTCTACACCGAGATCAACGCCAAGCAGCTCGCCACCGCGCTGTCGTTCGGCAAGCCGATCAAGTACATCTCCGAGGACGAGATGCTCGATCCGCAGCGCCTCGGCGACTCCTGGGACGTGTGGAAGCACGAGGCGTTGAACGGCTAGTTGCCGGCCTTAGCGCCGCATCGGCGGTGCGCTCCTTCTCCCCGCTTGCGGGGAGAAGGTTGGGATGAGGGGAAGTCTCGACGAGAGAGCCTTATCGAGAGCCCCCTCACCCGGACCGCTTCGCGGTCCGACCTCTCCCCGCAAGCGGGGGGGGTATAGTGATAGGCAAGAAAGTAGGCCACTTCGCGATCGACCTGGAATGAGGAACTGGCTGTAAGCCGATGATTGAACCCGACCCGAAAAGCTAGTCTGGCATCCAGACGCGCTATGTGTCTTACGGCATGACAGTCTGTGTGCGCTTATGCCTTGAGATAGGGGTGGAGAACATCGGCAAGCTCCGAACCGAGCAAATCAACGGGGATATTGCCCGCCTTCTCTGGATTGGCAGCGCGCCATTTGTCATCCGCCGCCTTCAACATGTCTGTCAGATCAAGAAGCTTCTGAAACGCGGCGAGCACTACACTCGATTTAAATGCCGCATACTTATGCTCGATGAGGTCCTCGAATTCTGGAATGGCGCCGAGTTGCTGGAATACGCCGAGCCATTCCGCCGTTGCCTCGCGCAGCTGAGGAATTACCCTCGGCCGGAGTAAGTCATCGATGCCATCCACGAAGTTCTTTAAATCAACTCGAGCTACCACAAGCGGCGGCATCTCGGGAGTTTCGAAATCGCCGAACACTTTATCTACGAGACCCTTAATGTGGGGATAGAAGCGCGACCGCATGTACGCTTCCAAGTCTGCATTTGCAGTCGCAGCTGCGCGGCGGCCGGTTTCAAACGCACCGACAAGCTTCTCGTTCGGAACTTGTTTTTCGGTCTTTCGAAACCAACCGAACAAGGTCTACCTCCTATCGGCGGATTTCGCGAACTGCGCGAAACTCCCTATGACGCTTTCGGTCACAGATGGTGACCGTACGTGTAGCATACATTCTATGGGCGATTCCGGAAAAGCGCGGTGGCACTATCGCTGCTCGTATGGGCGAGTTGCTGCTGTCCAACGATAGCGCACTCTGCCCCGATAGAATCCAACGGATGTCGGCCTCGTGGATGGCGACACGATCCGCATATTTCACAAAGGGCTAGACGTGCGGCCTGTCGTCTTTAATGCCGCCGAAACAGACGCCGAAGCCGTCGTGCAAAGCGCCGGCCAAAAGCACTTAGCATTCCGCAGGTCTTAGGCCGCCCTCGGGGTTCGCTGTCTGTTCTAGATGCTGCTTCAACTTTCCAGCGCCTCGTTCTATTATTTACGTCCAAATTTGGTGGGGTCGGAGTGTTGAACGAGTTTGCCACGTTGTCGTTGCTGCTTGTCATGGCGGTTGCAACCGCCATCGCTGTCATAACCAGCTTCTTTTTCTACCGTTGGAGACGGCTGGTCGCCCTGAATGGGCAACTGATTGCGGTCCCTGAAGACCTGATCGCGAAGCTTACCGCCATTGGGCAGGAGCTAAAAACATTCCGAGTTGCGATCAACGATACCAAAGTTGTTCAAGCCAAAACCGGGAAGCAAGTCCTGGAAGATTTGGCCGAGACAAACAAATCGATTTCGCAGCTGTTCGAGACAGCCGTGTCACTTCAGGGAGCTCTGGACACCAGAGACTTAGAGATCAAAAAACTTCGAGAAGGTTACGACGCGGAGTTGATTCGTCGATTCGTAACGCGATTTGTAAGAGTCAAACTGGCCTTAATCGATATCGACCCTGGCATTGAACCATCTCAGCATCTACAGCAAGTGGCCCGTTTGCTGGATGATGCACTTGATGAGTGCGGTGTCGAAGAGTTCCGCCCAAATCTGAATGACGATTTCCGAACTGCACCGGGTGTTGCCGACGGCCCACGCCAAGTAGAAACGGACGACTCAGGCCGCGCCTTCAAAATTGCGGAGATTATTGAACCAGGGTTTCGATTTCGGACAGGCACGAACAACGTCATTGTGCCTGCAATAGTCAGCATCTTCGTGGCGCGTCGTTCGGGAGCGTAGCATGGCCTCTGTAATTGGAATCGACCTGGGCACCAGTTTCTCCGCTGTGGCGATAGTCGATCAGACAGGCCGCCCCAAAATTATACCGAATAAAGACAACGAAGCTTTGACCCCCTCGTGTGTTGTTCAGCGTTCTGACGGCGTTATGGAGGTTGGAGAATTTGCTCGCCGCCAGTGGGGCAACGCGCCAGAAACAGCGGCTGCGCGATTCAAGCGCGACATGGGAACCTCCACCAAATTTCACATTTCGGGGAAGCCATTCAGCCCAACACAGCTGAGCACCTTCGTTCTAAAGAAATTAGTTGCGGATACGGTTGGCCGGATTGGTCCAATTCAAGAAGCTGTAATTACAATACCTGCGAACTTTGCCCACGAAGCACGCGAAGCAACCATGGCTGCAGCCAAGGGTGCGGGTTTAAACGTCAAGTACATCATAAATGAGCCGACGGCAGCCGCTCTGTACTATGCCTTCAAGTACGGACGAGAGTTGAATGGCACCTTTGCGGTCTACGACCTCGGAGGCGGTACCTTCGACATTTCGATCATCCGCGTAGATGGCCAGGACATCGACGTGATTGCGACGAATGGGCTAGCCAAACTAGGTGGGGATGATTTCGACGTGGCTCTGCAACGGTTGGTTCAACAAAAATTCAGGGGCTCGACTGGACGGGAACTACCGCTAGACGAGTTCACCAAAAATCAAGCCGAGGCTGAGAAGAAATCGCTGTCGACACGTAAACAGGTAACCTTCAAGGTGGGGCGGCAACTGATGGACGTAAGCCGCTCCGAGTTCGAAGAGGCGATATCCTCCCTCGTTACGCAAACAGAAATGCTTTGCGAAGCCACACTCGACGAAGCAAACCTTGGTCCCGAGGACATAAGTGCGGTGTTACTCGCTGGGGGAAGCACGCGAATCCCATTCATTCAAGAAAGTGTCGAACGCGTTTTCAAGCAACAACCAAGCACGACCGAAAACGTGGATGAAGTCGTCGCCCTGGGCGCCGCGCTTTACAGCGCATATAAGGCTGATCGGTCTTCCCTGTCCGCCGCACAACGCACTGCGGTCGCACGAATGAAAGTCAGCGAATCAACCAGCAAATGCTTTGGTACAATTATTGCGAGCTTTGACCAAATTAAAAACGAGCGGTCGCTGCAAAACAGCGTTTTGATCAACAAAGGCGACAGAATTCCATGCTCGGTAACGGAGTCTTTTTACACGGTTTATGAGGGACAGACGGGCGTCAATTGTCAGGTCACAGAAAG
>CAKZHN010000513.1 GCA_936924235.1 uncultured Rhodoplanes sp.
CCGGCCGAGGAGGTCTCGCAAACCTCCTGGGCGCCTCCCGGCGCTCCATTCCCCTCCTTTTGGAGAGGGACGGAAAACAGGGAGACGGGCGCAGCCGGGCGTCCGAAAACAAAGCCTCGGCACAGCGAAGCGTTGGCTTGAGAGCACAGAGAAATGAAACGCGCGAACTTAATCCGGTCGGATCGCCTTCCTGGCGCGCTCCACGATCGCCGGCGGCGCGGCGTAAAGCTTCGCCACCACGTCCTGCACCTTCGCACCCGACAGCGGATCGATGTCGATGCTCACCTTCTCGGCGTCGGCGAGAAACGCCTTGTCAGTCATCGTGTCGTCGAACGCCTTGCGCAGGATCGCAAGCTGCTCCGGCGGCGTCTCGGGCGGCGCGATGTAGGAGCGGTGGAACACCGTCTGGCTCACGACCAGTTCCAGCACCTTGCGGCTGTCCTCGTCCTTGACGAAGTCGAACGCGGTCGGCACGCCCATCTTGGCGAGAACCGGATGCGGCTCGATGCTCGCCTGCAGCAGGATGTTGACCTTGTTGTCGCGCAGCCAGTCCGGCTTCTGCGACTTGAAGCTCGACCAGTCCCAGCCGCAGACGCCGTCGATCTCGCCGCGCTCCATCGCGAGTCCCATCTCGGCGGTGCCGCGATAGCCCGTCACCACGTCCCACAGCGCGCCGCCGGTGTGCTTGTGAAGCAGGCCATATTCGAACGTGGAGTCGTTCGGGCCGCTGCCGCCGAGCTTGCCAGGGATTTTCTGCGCGTCGGCGAAGCTGCCGATCTTGTTGCCCTTCAGCGTGACGCAGACGCGGACGCCGCTGTTGGCGGTGCCGACGTAACGCACCTTGGTGGGGTCGAACAGCGGCGCGGTGCGGTCGTCGAGCAGCGGTCCCATGATGGCGCCCGGCATGATGCCGGCGATCGAGGTGCCGTCCTTCGGCGCGATGCCCTGGATGTATTGCGCGGCCTTGGCGCTGCCGGCGCCCGGCATGTTCTTGACCACGACGGTGGGCTCGCCTGGGATGTGGCGGCCGAGATGGCGCGACACCGCGCGGGCGTAGATGTCGTAGCCGCCGCCCGGCGCCGCGCCGACCAGGAATTCGAGCGTCTTGCCGGCGTAATAGTCGGCCGCGGCCGCGGGCGTGGCCGCGAGCGGAGCCATAAGTATCAGATGGAACACGGGAATTCGGATCGGCAGAGCGGCCATCGGCTTCCTCCCAGGCGCTTATTGTTATTTTGCAACAAGGCTAGGGGATCGGTGGATGAAGGACAATGTGGCGGCCCGCCGCCATCCCGCGGCCTTGATACCCTGGAACCTTGCCTTAAACTTGCAGGGGTGCGCGCCGGGGCGTACCAACTGCCTGTCCGATTCGGACGGGGCTGGGCGAACAGGCTTCGGGGTGAGGGGTGAAATGAGCTCTCTTCTGACACGGCTTTGCCTTGGCGCCGTCGCGGCCACGTTGCTCGCTGCGCCAGCCGCACATGCCTTCACGGTCGAGAACAGGAACGCCGACGGAACCACCAGCAGCGGCTTTACCGGCGCCGCTCCCTATGCGGTGCCGAAGTTCGACATCGAAGAGCAGGCGAAGAATTTCCGCAGCGGCGGCACCAGCATCACGGATCCAGGCCCGAAGAAGGATTTCAGCACGCCGTTTGGCTCCGGCACGGTGCAGTTCGGCGCGGGCTCGGCCTTCGGCTTCGGCCCGGGCGGCTCGTCCACCATCACGCGCACCAACCGCATGGACTTCGAGCGCATGGTGACGCCGGAAGGCATGCGGTAGCCCGCTTTTTTCCACGGCTTCCGAAAATCTATCGGCTGTCATGCCCGCGCTTGTCGCGGGCATTTTCGTCTTGGGTGCTGCGTGGCCTCAAACCGTTTTCGCCATTTCGCGCAGCTTGAACTTCTGGATCTTTCCGGTGCTGGTCTTCGGCAGTTCAGCGAAGACCACGTGGCGCGGCACCTTGTAGCCGGCAAGGTTCTGCTTGCACCACGCGACAAGCTCGTCGGTCGTGGCGTCCTGGCCGGGCTTGAGTTCGACGAACGCACACGGCGTCTCGCCCCATTTTTCGTCCGGCTTGGCGACCACGGCCGCGGCCTGCACGGCCGGATGCTTGTAGAGCGCGTCCTCGACCTCGATCGACGAGATGTTCTCGCCGCCCGAGATGATGATGTCCTTGGAGCGGTCCTTGAGCTGGATGTAGCCGTCGGGATGCATCACGCCGAGGTCGCCCGAGTGAAACCAGCCGCCGGCGAAGGCCGCGTCGGTGGACTTCGGGTTCTTGAGATAGCCCTTCATCACCGTATTGCCGCGAAACATCACCTCGCCGAGCGTTTCGCCATCGCGCGGCACGGGCTTCATCGTGTCGGGGTCGAGCACGTCGAGCGCTTCGAGCATGTGATAGCGCACGCCCTGCCGCGCCTTCTTCGCGGCTTGCTCGGTGGGAGACAGTGCATTCCATTCGCCGTGCCAGTCATTGACCACGGAGGGGCCGTAGACTTCGGTGAGGCCATAGACGTGGGTCACGTTGAAGCCCGCGGCCTTCATTGCGGCGAGCACCGCTTCGGGCGGCGGGGCGGCCGCGGTCGCGAACTGCACCACGTGCGGCAGCGGTTTCTTTTCGTCCGCGGGTGCGTTCACGAGCATCGACATCACGATCGGCGCGCCGCAGAGATGCGTGACCTTGTGGGCAGCGATGAGGTCGTACATCGCCTTGGCGCGTACCGCGCGCAGGCACACGTGCGTGCCGGCGATGGCGGACAGCGTCCAGGGAAAGCACCAGCCGTTGCAGTGGAACATCGGCAGGGTCCAGAGATACACGGGCCGCTGGCCCGAGGCCTGGATCGACATCCCGCAGGTGATCACATTGTTGACCGCGAGCAGATGCGCGCCGCGGTGGTGATAGACCACGCCCTTGGGATCGCCGGTCGTGCCCGACGTGTAGTTCAGCGTGATCGCGTCCCATTCGTCGTTTGGCATCAGCCACGAGAAGTCCGGATCGCCCGAAGCGACGAACTCCTCGTATTCTATGCCGCCGAGCCGCTCGCCTGCGCCGGTAAACTCCGGATCGTCGTAGTCGATCACCAGCGGCTTCGCCTTGGCGAGCGACAGCGCCTCCTTCACCACCTTGGAGAATTCGCGGTCGGTAATGACAACCTTGGCCTCGCCGTGGTCGAACTGGAACGCGATGACTGCGGCGTCGAGCCGGGTGTTGATGGTGTTGAGCACAGCGCCTGCCATCGGCACGCCGTAGTGGCATTCCAGCATGGCCGGCGTGTTGGCGAGCACGGCCGCGACGGTGTCGTTCTTGCCGATGCCGCGCCTGATCAGCGCCGAGGCGAGCCGCCGCGTGCGGGCGTAGAATTCGCGGTAATTCCGCCGCAACGGACCGTGCACGATCGCGAGCTGGTCCGGATAGACGGAAGCCGCGCGCTCGAGCAGCGTCAGAGGTGTCAACGGCTGGAAGTTCGCCGCGTTGCGGTCGAGACCGGTGAGATACGGCGATTGGTGTGGTGTGCTGGCCATTACAATTCCCCTCTCGCGAGGGTAGCGAACAGACATGGCCCAGATCAATCGCGGCGAGTCAGAGCGCAACGCTACTTCAAAAGGCCTGCAACGCCCTGCCGGGTCAGCTCGAGCCCGAGCAGCAGCACCAGCACATTGGTGATCTTGTAGAAAATGTCCTCCGGCGTGACGCGCACCAGCCAGATGCCGAGATAGTTGGTGGCGATCGCCAGCGGAAACAGCACGAGCGATGTGGCGAGGCCCGCGGTCGAGAACTGCCCGAGCGCGAAATAAGGCACGACCTTCATGGAATTGGCGGCGGCGAAGAACATCACCGTGGTGCCGACATAGATCATCTTTTCGAGCCGCTGCGGCAACACGAAGGCGTAGTAGGGCGGCGCGCCGATCTGGATCAGCGTCGTGGTGAAGCCCGACAGCGCGCCCCAGAACACGCCATGCGAAGCGCGCGGCTTTGGCGACTCGCCAGGAAGCCAATGGCGGATCAGCGCATAGACGATGAAGCCGATGGCGATCAGCCCGACCATCAGCCGCACGGCCGCGTCCGACACATGGGCCGCGAACAGCCATGCGACGCCGACGCCGACGACGCAGCCGGGCAGCATCACCTTCAGATTCCAGGGGTCCCAGACCCGGCGGTAAACGAACACCGAGAACGCGTCCTGCACCAGGAGGATCGGCAAGAGGATCGCGGCGGCTTCGAGCGGCGGCATCACCAGCGCCACGAGCGGCGTCGACACCATGCCGATGCCGGAGAAGCCGCCCTTGGACAGGCCGAGAAAGATCACCGCCGGAATGGCGACGGCGTAGAACAGCGGATCGGTGATGATGGTCATGACAATGTGGTGTGGGCCGGCGCGCGACTTAAAGCGGAACGGGGCCGCAAAAGCCACCCGGTTTCCGGCATGGCGCTATGCGGCAGTCCTGTCGGTCATTCCGGGGCGCGAGCGCACCCGGAATCCAGACAAGCAACAGATCGCTATGTTCTGGATTCCGGGTTCGCGCCTTCGGCGCGCCCCGGAATGACGACGGAGAAAATCATCGCCACCACAGATCGACGATGGCGCTCCGCATCAGCTCCACCGCGATGACGAACATCAGCACATAGGCGATGCGGAAGAACATCTCGGTGGAGACGCGCCGCACCAGCCAGATGCCCGCGTAATTGGCCGCGACCGCGATCGGCACCAGCGCGAGCCCGACCATGAGGTTGTCGCGGGTGAGATAGCCGAGGCTCGCGAAGCCCGGGATTTTCACGATGTTGCTTGCCGCGAACAGAATGCTGACCGTGCCGATATAGGGCAGTTTCTCCAGCCGCTGCGGCAGGAGGTGAATCTGCCAGGCCGGTCCGCCGGCATTGGCCAGCATGGTGGTGAAGCCGCCGATCGTGCCGAAGATGATGCCGGTCGCGATGCTCGGCTGCGGCATCCAGCGCTCGAAGCGCTTCGCGGTCCAGTGTCGCAGCACGAACAGTGTTGCGATCAGGCCGATGGCGAGCCGGATCTCCGCGGCCGACAGCGACGCGGCCATCAACCAGGCGCAGAACATGCCGACGAACATGCTCGGCAGCATGATCTTGATGTTCCAGGCGCTCCATTCGCGGCGGTAGATCCAGAGCGTCAGGCAGTCCTGCGCCACGGCGGTCGGCAGGATGATCGCCGCGGCCTGCAGCGGCGGCACGAACAGCGACATCAGCGGCAGGCCCATTACGCCGAGCCCGAGAAAGCCGCCCTTGGAGATGCCGAGCAGGCACACGCCGAGAATGGCGACCGCCATGAAGGCGGGATTTGTCAGAAGGTCCAAGGGCACCCGGCGTGCAAGAGGAATCGAAAGCGCCGCATCCAAGCCCAGCGCGCCGCCTTGCGCCAGATCAATTTCGGCCGGGCTGATCATGCGTCATAGGTGGTGCTTGCAAATCCCAGGCACCGGATGAGAATCCCTAGGGGAGACGTGCCATGGACGCCAAAACCAGCCGCTATCACGAGGTCTATGCGTCCTGGCAGCGCGATCCGCTGGCCTTCTGGGGCGAGGCCGCCAACGAAATCGACTGGATCGAGAAGCCCAAGACGGTGTTCGATCCGAAGGCCGGCATCTACGGCCGCTGGTTCCCCGACGGCGTCTGCAACACCTGCTACAACGCGGTCGATCGCCACGTCGAAGCCGGCCGCGGCGAGCAGGCCGCGATCATCTACGACTCGCCGGTCACCGGCTCAAAGCAGACCATCACCTACGCGGCGCTGCAGACCAAGACCGAGATTCTCGCCGGCATCCTGGAAAAGGACTTCGGCGTCACCAAGGGCGACCGCGTCGTCATCTACATGCCGATGGTGCCCGAGGCCGTGGTCGGCATGCTCGCCTGCGCGCGCATCGGCGCGGTGCATTCGGTGGTGTTCGGCGGCTTCGCGCCGAAGGAGCTTGCCACCCGCATCGACGACTGCACGCCCAAGGCCGTGCTGTCGGCAAGCTGCGGCATCGAGGGCGCCCGCGTCGTGGCCTACAAGCCGCTGCTCGACGAGGCGATCAGGCTTGCCAGGCACAAGCCGGCGCACTGCCTGATCCTGCAGCGGCCGCAGGCCAAGGCCGAGCTCGTCGCCGGACGCGACCGCGACTGGCACGCCACGTGGGACGAGGCGCTGGTCTGGGCCAAGAACGTGCTGACGCCGGTGCCGGTGAAGGCGACCGATCCGCTCTACGTGCTCTACACCTCGGGCACCACCGGCATCCCGAAGGGCGTGGTGCGCGACAACGGCGGCCACATGGTGGCGCTGAAATGGTCGATGAAGAACCTCTACGGCATCGAGCCCGGCGAGGTGTGGTGGTCGGCCTCCGACATCGGCTGGGTGGTCGGCCACAGCTACATCGTCTATGCGCCGCTGCTGCATGGCGCGACCTCGATCCTCTACGAGGGCAAGCCGGTCGGCACGCCGGACGCCGGCGCGTTCTGGCGGGTGATCGCCGAGCATGGCGCGGTCGCGATGTTCACGGCGCCGACGGCGTTCCGCGCCATCAAGAAGGAAGACCCGCAGGGCAAACTCTTTGCGCAATATGACCTCTCGAAATTCCGCACGCTGTTTCTTGCGGGCGAGCGCGCCGATCCCGACACGCTGATCTGGGCGGAGAACCTGCTGCACCGGCCGGTGATCGACCACTGGTGGCAGACCGAGAC
>CAKZHN010000514.1 GCA_936924235.1 uncultured Rhodoplanes sp.
CCGTAACTCCACTTGCGGGGGCAAGGGCGTGGTGAGTGAGACGAAGTCTCCGCTCGATTATCTGAGCGACCCGAGGCTTGCGCTGTACGCGACCGGCGCCGTGCCAGTATGGCTGTGGAGCGCCGACGCCACGCATATCCTGTGGGGCAATACGGCCGCGGCCGCGATCTTCAACGCAGCGTCGCCTGCGGCGCTGCAAGGTCACACCATCGATCCCAAGGGCTCGGCGGCGCTGCAGATCGCGCGGCTCGCCGGAACGCTGCCACACGGCTCCGCGCCGCGGCTCGAACGGCTGCGCGGCTTCGGCGGCAAGTTCGGCGGCGCGCTGCTCTGCAACTGCGTGCGCATCATGATGGCCGACCGCGTGCCGGCGATCCTCGTGGTCAGCACCGAGGCCGTGGGGTCCAAGCTGCCGCTCGGCGAGCAGGCCAGGCGGCTGCTCGCCGGCACCGAAACCGCCGCCGCGATGTTTGCCGCCGACGGCGCACTGCTTTACGCGACGCCGGCCGCGGGCGCGCTGCTCGGCCGCAACACCTCGCTCACCGCGCTGAAAGCGATGCCGCTCGCCGACAAGGCGTTTGCGGCGGGCCGCGCCGAAGGCGCGATCGAAGGCGCCGACATCACGCTGCAACGCATCGGCGCCGACACCGCCACGCTGCTGCTCGCGACGCTCGTGCCGCGCGAGACGATCGCGGCGCCGGTTGCGCCACAGGTCGTCGCCGAGCCGCCGAAGGTCGAAGCGCCGGTCGCGCCGCTTGCGCCTCAGCCTGCACCGCCGCCTGCGCCGCAATTGCAGCCGGAGATGCCGCCGGTCCGCCAGGACACGCTGCTGGCGCCGCCGCCCGCACCGACGGTGCCGGCCGCGGCCATCCTCGCCGAGCCCATCATCCCCGCCGCACCCAGCGTCGCCGCGCCCGTTGTCGCCGAGCCGATGCCCGCCGTGGCGGCGCCGGTCGTGAGCGAACGCCGCGCGCCACTGCGCTTCGTCTGGCAGATGGATGCCGGCGGCGGCTTCTCGATTTCGTCCGACGAATTCCTTGCGCTGATCGGCAAGGGCCCGGCCGCCGTGCTGGGCCGGCCGTGGAGCGAGATCGCGTCCGCGCTGAAGCTCGATCCGCGCCGCTTGGTCGAGCGCGCGCTCGCCTCGCGCGACACCTGGTCGGGCATCACGGTGGCGTTCCCGGTCGAGGGCAGCCCCGCCCGCGTCGATGCGGAGCTGTCCGGCCTGCCGGTGTTCGACCGCGACCGCAATCTGCGCGGCTATCGCGGCTTCGGCATCTGCCGCAACGTGGCGCAGATCAACGACCTGATGCAGGCGCGCGCCACCGCAACGGCGGCCGCGCCCGTGGCGGCCAGCGACGCCGTCGCGCCGAACGCCGAGCCAAAAATCGAATCCCAAGTCGAGCCCCAGGTCGAACCCCAGGTCGAACCCCAAATCGAGCCCAGGATCGAGCCGCCGGTGTTCCGCGAGGAGCCGCCCGCGCTGGTGTCCGGGATCGAGAACGTCGTGCCGTTTCCCTCGTCGGCCCCCGAAGGCCCGCCGGCGCTGTCGCCGGTCGAGCGCAAGGCGTTCAGCGAGCTGGCGAGCCGCCTGACCGCGCGGCTGCGCGGCCACGAGCGGCCTGCGAGCCCGTCCGAAGCCATCGCGGCTGCGGTGCCCGCCGCCGAAGCGCCGGCCGAGCCGCCGCCGCAGCCGGAGCCCGTCGCGCGCACGGCCACGGCCAAGGCCGAGCCGCCCGCGGCGACGCAAAGCGACGCGCGTCCCATTCTCGACCGCCTGCCGGTCGGCGTGCTGGTCTATCGCCTCGACAAGCTGATCTACGCCAACCGCGCCTTCCTGGAATGGACCGGCTACGGCGAGCTCACCGCGCTGGAAGAGGCCGGCGGCCTCGACGCGCTGTTCGTCGAGCCCAATCAGGATGAGCCCGCGCCCAACAACGGCGCCAAGGCGCTGACGCTCGCCACCAACAAGGGCGACCAGATGCCGGTGAAGGCGCGGCTGTTCACCTCGCCGTGGAACGGCGAGTCCGCGCTGGTGCTGATGCTGACCAGCGTCGGTGCCGACGACAACAAGAAGAGTTTCGAAGCGGCGCTGCAGCAGGCCAAGGCCGAGGCCGGCGAATTGCGCGCCATCCTCGACACCACGGCCGACGGCGTCGTGCTGCTCGACAGCGACGGCCAGGTCGTCTCGATCAACACCAGCGCCGAAGTGATGTTCGGCTACCAGAGCCGCGAGCTCACCGGCCTGCCGTTTGCGAGCCTGCTCAACCAGGACAGCCAGCGCGTCGCGCAGGAGATGCTCGACCGCATCAACCGCCAGCCCGAGGGCGAGCCGAACGGCCGCGACGTCATTGGCCGGAGGAGCGGCGGCGCCGAGTTTCCGCTGTTCATCACGCTCGGCGCGATGCCCGACGGCAACAAGCGCTGCGCCGTGGTGCGCGACCTGACGCTGTGGAAGCAGGCCGAGCGCGAGCTCGTCACCGCCAAGCGCGAGGCCGAGCGCGCGTCGGGCGTGAAGTCGGACTTCCTCGCCAAGATCAGCCACGAGATCCGCACGCCGCTCAACGCCATGATCGGCTTCTCCGAGGTGATGATGCAGGAGCGCTTCGGGCCGGTCGGCAACGAGCGCTACAAGCAGTACCTCAAGGACATCCACGCCTCCGGCGGGCACGTGATCTCGCTGCTCAACGATCTGCTCGACCTGTCCAAGATCGAGGCCGGCAAGCTCGAGCTCAACTTCGGCGATGTCGACCTCAACGACCTGACCCAGCAATGCGTCGCGATGATGCAGCCGCAGGCCAACCGCGAGCGCATCATCATCCGCACCTCGCTCCCGAACGACCTGCCGCAGGTCACGGCCGATGCGCGCTCGGTGCGCCAGATCGTGCTGAACCTGCTGTCCAACTCGATCAAGTTCACCCAGGCCGGCGGCCAGGTGATCGTCTCGACCGCGCTCGACGACCACCGCGACGTGGTGCTGCGCGTGCGCGACACCGGCGCCGGCATGAGCGAGCAGGACCTCAACGTCGCCATGGAGCCGTTCCGGCAGCTTGCGACCTCGTCGCGCTGGGGCTCGGGCGGCACCGGGCTGGGCCTGCCGCTGACCAAGGCGCTGGCCGAAGCGAACCGCGCCCGCTTCAAGATCCGCACCGCCGTCAACGCCGGCACGCTGGTCGAGGTGGCGTTCCCCGGCGGTCGGCTCGCCGCAGAATAGCATCCCGCCCCTGACCTGACCCGCTGACCCGGCCCGCGCCCCCTGGCACGGGCCAGCCACCCGATTATGATGCCTGACGTATCCCGCGGCCGGCTCCCCGGCCGCCGCAAGAACCGTGAGGAAACGTCATGCCGGTCGCAAAAGTCCGCGGAGTGAACATCTTCTACCAGGTCATCGGCGAACGCGGCCCATGGGTCGCGCTGATCACCGGCGGCCGTCGCGGCCATGACGAGTTCGTGCCGCTCGCCACCAAGCTCGCCAAGGCCGGCTATCGCGTGGTGTTGCACGACCGCCGCAACACCGGCCGCTCCGACGTGCTGATCGAGGGCGACACCGCCGAGGAGATCCTCTGGCTCGACGACCTGCACGAGCTGCTCAAGCAGCTCAACGCCGTGCCGAGCTTCATCGGCGGCTCGTCGGCCGGCGCCCGCACGGCGATGCGCTACTACGTGCGCTTCCCCAACGACACCCGCGGGCTGCTGCTGATGCGCGTCACCGGCGGCGCGTTCGCGGCCAGCCGCCTGCCGGAGAACTACTACGGCATGTTCATCAAGGCGGCGAAGGACGGCGGCATGGCCGCGGTCTGCGCCACCGAGCAGTACCAGGAGCGCATCGCCGCCAATCCGGCGACGCGCGACCGGCTGATGGCGATGAAGCCGCAGGACTACATCAAGGTGATGTCGAACTGGCAGGACCAGTTCATCGCCTCGACCAAGATGGAGGTGTTCGGCATGACCGACGCCGACCTCGCCTCGATCAAGGTTCCGACCGTGGTCATCCCGGGCAACGACCAGACCCACGCCTCGTTCAACGGCAAGCTCGCGGCGAGCAAGATCCCGGGCTCGGTGCTGCACATGCTGCCCATCGAGGACCAGGAGGTTCCGCTCATCAACTACACCGAATGGGCGCCCTACGAGGACGAGATCGCGCAGACCTTCCTGGAGCTGATGCGCAAGGCCCAGGCGACGGAGCCGCGGGCGGCGGCCTCCTGACGGCAGCAATATTGTACGACGACACACTGTGATGACGCTGACGCAACGCAGGCTGTCAGGTTTCCACGGCTGACGTTCATGCCCGAAAGCGGCTAAGCTCAGGTCCGCCGGTATTTCCGGCGGACCGGTGGAGACCATGCCGATGCCGCGTGCGTTCCGGACGCTGCTGATCGCCCTCGCCGCGATGGCGCTCGCGCCGCTGGCGCGCGCCGCCGAGCAGGTCGATCTCCTCCTGGTGCTCGCCTCCGACGTCTCGCGCAGCGTCGACCAGGCCAAGTTCCAGCTGCAGCGCGAGGGCTATGCGGCGGCGATCACCGACAAGCGCGTGCTGGAGGCGATCACGGCCGGCCGCACCCGCCGCATCGCCGTCAGCTTCGTCGAATGGTCCGGCGTGACCTCGCAGCGCGTGGTGATCGACTGGACGGTGATCGACAGCCCCGACGCCGCGCGCAAGTTCAGCGACCAGCTGATCGAGCTGCCGCGCTCGTTCGCCGAGCGCACCTCGATCAGCGGCGGCATCGACTTCGCCATGGCCGTGCTGGCGCGCGCCCCCTATGAGTCGCCCCGCCGCACCATCGACGTGTCCGGCGACGGCACCAACAATTCCGGCCGCGACGTGGCGCTGGCGCGCGACGAGGCGCTGGCCAAGGGCGTCACCATCAACGGCCTCGTCATCCTGAGCGAGCGGCCGATGCCGTGGAATCCGGAGCACACCAATCCGCCGGGCGGCCTGGGCGAATATTACAAAACCAACGTGATCGGGGGTCCCGGCGCCTTCGTCGTGGTCGCCGAGGATTTCAATTCGTTCGGCCAGGCCATCGTCAAAAAGCTGATCGCCGAGATCGCCGACGCGGGCTCGCCCAGGGGGCTGCTGCCCGGCGGCGGCTAGAACGCCCGCCCCGAACCTTCCCCCCGTCGGGGGAATGCTGCCGATGCGGCAACACGCATGGCGATAAGCGTCAAACAATTGCGCTAAAGAACGAGGCCCTGAGGCTCCGGCCGCTTGATCGCGGTTCGTGGTCCAGGGTACAGAAATTGCATGGTTTTGCGGAACAGTTTGGGAGGTCAGCGTTCATGAAAAAGGTGTACCCCGACGCCAAGGCGGCGCTCGCAGGCCTGCTCAAGGACGGCATGCTGATTGCGGCCGGCGGCTTCGGGCTGTGCGGCATCCCGGAGGTGCTGATCGGCGCAATCCGCGACGCCGGCGTGAAGAACCTCACCATCGTGTCGAACAATGCCGGCGTCGATGGCGCGGGCTTGGGCCTCCTCCTCGACACCAAGCAGGTCAAGAAGATGATCTCGTCCTACGTGGGCGAGAACAAGCTGTTCGCCCAGCAGTATCTCGCGGGCGAGCTCGAGATCGAATTCAATCCGCAGGGCACGCTGGCCGAGCGGCTGCGCGCCGGCGGCGCCGGCATCCCGGCCTTCTTCACCCGCACCGGCGTCGGCACCGACATCGCCAAGGGCAAGGAAGAGCGCGAATTCGACGGTGAGAAGTACATCATGGAGCGCGGCATCGTCGCCGACCTCTCCATCGTGCACGCCTGGAAAGGCGACACCGAAGGCAACCTCGTCTACCGGAAGACCGCGCGGAACTTCAATCCGATGGTCGCGACCGCCAGCAAGAACACCGTCGCCCAGGTGGAAATCCTGGTCGAGCCGGGTCAGATCAATCCCGATCACATCGTCACGCCGGGCGTGTTCGTGAAGCGCATGATCCACGTTCCCGACGCCGTGAAGCACATCGAACAGCGCACCGTGCGCAAAAAAGTTATGGCTTAAGGAGGCTGCAATGCCCTGGACCCGTGAGCAGATGGCGGAACGCGCGGCGCAGGAGTTGCGCGACGGTTTCTACGTCAATCTCGGCATCGGCATTCCGACGCTGGTGTCGAACTACATCCCGACCGGCATGAGCGTTCAGCTGCAGAGCGAGAACGGCATGCTGGGTTTCGGCCCCTTCCCCTATGAGGGCGAGGAGGACCCCGACCTCATCAACGCCGGCAAGCAGACCGTCACCGAGCTGCCGACCACGAGCTTCTTCTCCTCGGCCGACAGCTTCGGGATGATCCGCGGCGGCCATATCGACCTCGCGCTCCTGGGCGCCATGCAGGTCGCCGAGAACGGCGACCTCGCCAACTGGATGATCCCCGGCAAGATGGTGAAGGGCATGGGCGGCGCCATGGACCTGGTCGCCGGCGTCAAGAAGGTCGTGGTGATCATGGAGCACTCGGCCAAGAACAAGGACGGCAGCGTCGATGCCAAGGTGCTGCACAAGTGCTCGCTGCCGCTCACCGGCGCCGGCGTGGTCGACATGATCATTACCGACCTCGGCGTGTTCAATATCGACCGCAAGGGGGGCGGCGGAATGACCCTGATCGAGCTCGCGCCCGGCACCAGCCTCGACGAGATCAAGTCCAAGACCGAGGCCAGTTTCCGGGTGGCTTTGAAGAACAATTAACCTGCCACCTGCGACAAAACCGACCGGCCGCCTGCGGCAATTAAGTCCTGGATTGTAAATCCTGGATTTGCAACACCGTGGCCGGGCGCTGGCCACGAAAGGGTCACAGATCGCGGCCAATTTCCCCGCCCTCGGCCGCGCGCTATAGTGCCCCGGCTTCACCAATGACACGGATCGATCTGTGACCGCGGCCACCGGACTCAAGCGCCTGGGCATTCCCGTTGCCGCCATCGTGCTGGCCTGCTTCGCGGCTCTCGCCGCCGTCTCGCTGCTGATGCCGTTCGACACCGTGCGCGACGCCGCCAAGGCCGAGATCCGCAACGTCACCGGCCTCGACGTGGTGCTGAAAGGCGACGTCGACGTTTCCTTATTTCCGACCGGCTCGATCACCTTCGCCAATGTTTCGCTCGGCGAGGACGCCAACCCGGTGCTGGTGGCCGACCAGCTGATTGCCCGGCTCCGCTTCATCCCGTTGCTCACCGGCCGTATCGAGATTTCCGACATCGCGCTGACCCGGCCGCGGATCAAGGTCAACTACGACCGCGACGGACATTCCAACTGGGCCGCGACCGTGGATTCGCTCGCCCGCGCGCTCGGCCCCAAGGCCAACCGGCCGGCCAACGCCACGTCGTTCTCCGAAATCCGTATCGACGACGGCACCATCGACGTGAGCGACGCCCCGCGCGGCATCAGCGAGACCCTGGACAACGTCAACCTGGCGCTGGCCTGGCCTTCGATCTCCAAGAGCTTTGCCGCGACCGGCCGTTTCGAGTGGCACAAGGAGCCGATCGACGCGGCGATCACGCTGACCGATTTCGCCTCGGCGCTGGCCGGCGACCGCTCGGGCCTGAAGGTCCGGCTGACCGGCACGCCGATCAAGCTCGCCTTCGACGGCAATGTCAGCACCAGCCCGACCTTGAAGGTCGACGGCACGCTGGCTGCCGACTCGCCCTCGCTGCGCGACACCTTGCGCTGGGCCGGCTATCAGCCGCCGACCGGCGGCGGCTTCGGCCGCTTCGCCGTCAAGGCCAAGACCAGTGTCGCCTCGGGCACGATCGCGCTCTCCACCGTCAACATCGAGCTCGACGGCAACGTCGCCGAAGGCGTGCTGACCTTCTCCACCGACGGGCGGCGGAGCCTGCAGGGCACGCTGGCGGCCGACGACCTCAATCTCACGCCCTATCTCGGCACCATCCGCCTGCTCACCGCCAACGAGCGCGACTGGAACGGCGGCCCGCTGTCGTTCGACGATCTCAGCGGGCTCGATCTCGACCTGCGGCTGTCAGCGGCACGCATCGCGATTCAGCGCGCCAAGCTCGGACGCACCGCGGTGGCGCTCAATGTGCGGGGTGGCAAGCTCAACGTCACGATCGGCGAGTCGCAGGCGTTCGGCGGCATGCTGAAGGGCACGCTGGCGATCGCCGCCTCGGACGTCGGCGCCGACTTCAAGTCACAGATGCAGTTCATCGACGTCGACCTGGAGAACTGCCTGAACGACCTGTTCCAGTTCCGCCGCCTGGAAGGCCGCGGCGACATGGAGGTCGTGCTCGACGCCTCCGGCAACAGCGTGCTGGCGCTGACCCGCACCATGAACGGCTCGGCGAAGCTCGCCGGCCGCCAGGGCGCGATGGTGGGAATCAACGTCGAGCAACTGCTGCGCAGGCTCGAGCGGCGGCCGCTGTCGGGCAGCACCGGCGATTTCCGCAACGGCCGCACGCCGTTCGAGAAGCTCACCGTCGACATCAAGATCGCCCAAGGCATCGCCTCGGTGGAGAATGTCAATCTGGAGGGCTCCAAGGTCCGCCTCGGGCTCGGCGGCCAGGCCTCGATCCCGGCGCGCGATTTCGACCTCCGCGGCGTGGCGGCGCTGGCTTCGACCAGCGCGGCCGACGCGCAGCCGGCCTTCGAGCTGCCCTTCGTGGTGCAGGGCCAGTGGGAGGATCCGGTCATCCTGCCCGACACCCAGAGCCTGCTGCAGCGCTCGCCGCTCGCCAACTCGCTGCGTGACCTCAGGAGCCGCGGCACCAAGGACACGGTGCGCGACGCGCTCGAGCGACTGATCCCGGGCGCCCTGGCGCCGACCGGCGCCACGCCGCCGGCGGAACGCTGACCGTCAGCGAAGCGTTTCCCGACCGCAACCCGGTAATAATCGTCGACGATCGATTCCGGCTCACGCCGCCGTCCTGGTGCGCGCCAAGCTCTCGAGGTGGCTGATGACCTCGTCCACGTGCATCACATCCGCATACTTGTGATGAAGGTCGAAGAGATTGACCTTGTGGCTCAAGAGCGAGCGGTCATAGGTGCATTCCTCGACCACGACATTGTGGAAACCGTAGGAGAAGGCGTCGACCGTGCTGGCGCGGACGCATCCCGACGTGCTCTCGCCGCAGATGATCAGGCTCTCGGCGCCGACCTTGCGCAGATGCGCGATCAACGGCGTGCCGAAGAAGCCCGACGCCCGCTCCTTGTAGACGACCAGCTCACCAGGCTCGGGCGCGAGCTCCGCCTTGATGTGATAAAGCTCCTCGGTCTCGCTGCCCATCTTGCGATGCGTCGAGCGGACGCCGTCAGTGTCGGCGTGCCGGGTGGTGTAGATCACGGGAAGGCCGGCTTTGCGCGCGGCAGCCAGCAGCGCTCGCGTCGGCTCCAGCGCCTTCCAGGCGTGCTCGCCGCATGAGCCCGAATAGCGCCGGTTGACCTCGCGCACCGGGCGGTCGCCGCCCTGGTAGGCCTTGTTGTACAGGTCGATCGCCAGCACGGCGGGCTTTCGCCCGACGCGAAGCTCGCGGCGATAGGGCTCGTAGATTTCGAGGATCTCCTCGTCGACGATGTCCTTCCAGCAATGGTCTTCGAAATCGCGGGCCATGAGTGTCTCCTATTCGCTTAGCTATTCGTGCCGGACGTTGCGGCTGAAGTCGTAGTCGGCGGCAATGCCGGCCTCGTAGCGCTGGCGGCGTGTCGCCCGATCATAATCTCCGGCGAACGCCATGTGCAGAAACTCGCGTTGCGCGGCCCAGGCGGCCTCGGCCTGGGCCTGCCGGTAGCGCCCCGGCATGGTGTCGTTGAGCCAGCCGTGCGGCGCATCGCGATAGATGTGAATCCGGAAGGATTTGCCGTGCCGCTCCAGGCAGTCGCGAAAGCGGCGGATGTCGTCGACCGAAATCAGATGGTCGGTTTCGCCGAACATGCCGAGCACCGGGCAGTCGACGGCGGCGATGATCTCCTCCAGCGCCCGCGGATATTTGGCGTTGACCTGCCATTCGCGCGGCTGCGCCGAGCCGTACCAGACCAGCGCGGCGGCGATCGGACGCGCCGCAGCGAGCACCAGCGGATGCCGCCCGGTCTGGCAGGTGCCCATCACGGCGATGCGCGTGGTGTCGGCCTGCGGGACGGCCTTGAGCGCGTCGATCGCGGCATTGAGGCCCACGACAGCATCGGGATCGGTCATGTCATAGCCGGCATCGCCGCGGTGGAGCGCCTCCTGATCCGGATGCTTGAAGTAGAGATCGGGGGCGATCGCGACGTAGCCGTCGCGCGCCATGCGCTCGGCAAGATCGCGGGTGTGCTGGACGAAGCCATAGCGCTCATGCATCACGACCACGACCGGCGCCTTCGCGTCGGTTTCAGGGACGACGACGAGTGCCGGAATGTCTCCGGCGCAGGTTACGGTCCAGCTGCGAATGCGGCTCATGGTTTCGATGCTTCCGGTTTGGATGCTTCCGCGAGGAAGCCCGCATCGATGAAATCTGCGAGCGGCGGAGCCTTGGGCAGCTCGCCCATTTCGACCAGGGCGTCGAGGTTGGCCTTGATCCCCTCCTCGAACAGCGCGGCGTCGCGCGCGACGACCTGCTGCTTGACGTAGAGATCGTAGGTCGCCGCCGCGACCGACGAGTCGGTGTGCGTGTGCTTGGCCAGGATCGCGATGACCTCGTCGCGATTGCTCGGATCGTAGAAATACCGGGTGGCGCGGATTTGGGCGCGGAGAAACGCGACGACCGTGGCGCGGTTCTTCTGCGCCCAGCGGGTGTCGACCAGGATGTTGTTCTGCGCCCAGTCCGGCAGGTAGGACGGCACGCTGCCGAGGTCGACGAAGCCCTGATCCAGCGCCGCAAAATCCACCGGATTGGTGAGGATGGCAGCGGTCACCGCGCCCGATGCCAGCTGCGAAAAGCGATTGGGCGTGCTGCCGCCGTACAGCAGGTCATAGTCCTGGTCGGCGAGGCCGTTCTTTCGCGCCATGGTCCGGACGAAGTACAGCGTCACGTCCTTGACGCCGCCGACGCTGATCACCTTGCCCTTGAGGTCGCTCCAGGCCTTGACGTTCTTGGCCGCAACGACACGGAACGGCGCGTTGGAAGCAGCCCCGGCAACGATCCTGATGGGCGCGCCGCGCAGGATGGCGCGAAGGGTCTGGTCCGTCGCGGCCTGCGCGATATGAAGCGAGCCCGCGGCGAGCTGTTGCAGGACACCCGCTGCCGCGCCGGCCACGATGGTGTCCGGCGCGAGGCCTTCGGCCTCGTAGAACTTCTTTTCCGTGGCGATGTAATGCGGCAGGCTGAACGCGGTGCCGCTGGTGATCCCAAACGTGAGTTCGGTCGCGGCTTTCGCCGGCAGCCGGGCCACGGTCACGCACAACAGGAGAAGCGGCAGCAGTGCAACTTTGAATCTCATCGTGCGGTACGCCCTCGCGATCAACGATGCGAAACGATGCGGCAATTCAAGGCTTTTGAAGCGTAGCACATCAATTTCAGGCTTGAAGCGGCTGGAATCGGGGGCTCCCGCTCCCCGCCCACGGGCGATCTTCCGGCGTTTCGACTATGATCGCGGCGACGAATCAGTCCGCAGGCGTCCCGCCTGCGCCGAGGACCGGATGTTCCATCCCCTGATCCGCACGCTGGTGAAAATCGCGGTGGCGTCGCTGATCGTGGGCACGATCCTCACCCATTTCGGCATCACGCCGGAAATGCTGGTCAAGGAATTCGGCTTTTCCTACGACAAGATCGAGGACCTGGCGCGCCGCGGCCTGTCCTGGGCCGGGCCCAGCCTGATGGTCGGCGCCATGGTGATCCTGCCGGTCTGGTTCCTGCTCTACCTGTTCCGGCCGCCCGGCGGCAGCCCGAACCAAGATTAGGCCGCCGCTGCCTCGGCGGCCTTGCGCCGCTCGGCGCGCCTCGTGAACACCGCTGCGCCGATCACGCCGATCGCCACCACCGTGATCATGACGGTGCAGATGGCATTGATCTCGGGCTTCACCCCGAGCCGCACCTCCGAATAGATCCGCATCGGCAGCGTGGTGGCGCCGGGGCCGGTCGAGAAGCTCGCGATCACCAGATCGTCGAACGACAGCGTGAAGGCCAGCATCCAGCCGGCCGCGACCGCCGGGAAGATCAGCGGCAGGGTCACGACCATGAAGGTCTTCAACGGCGGGCAGCCGAGGTCCATCGCGGCCTCTTCGAGGCTCCGGTCGAAGCTCACCAGCCGCGACTGCACCACGACGGTGACGAAGCTCGCCGTCACCGTGGTGTGGGCGATCACCACGGTCCAGAAGCCGCGGTCGGCGTCGATCGCCACGAACAGCAGCAGCAGCGACAGGCCGGTGATCACCTCGGGCATCACCAGCGGCGCGTAGACCATGCCGGCAAACGCCGTGCGGCCGGTGAAACGCCCGGCGCGAACCAGCGCCACGGCGGCGAGCGTGCCGAGCACGGTCGCAGCCGTCGCCGACAGCGCCGCGATGCGCAGGCTGTTCCAGGCGGCGTCGAGCATCGCGCCGTCATGCAGCAGCTCGACGTACCAGCGGATCGACCAGCCGCCCCACACCGTGACCAGCCGCGAGGCGTTGAACGAGTAGATCACCAGGATCGAGATCGGCAGATAGAGGAACGCGAGGCCGAGCGCGATCGAGACGACGTTGAAGGCGGAGAGACCCTTGCGCATCAGGTGTCTCCGGAGTCGCTTTGCAGATCGCGCAATTGCAGCCGCTCATAGATCAGGATCGGGAACAGCAGGATCACGAGCAGCGCAATCGCGATCGCCGAGGCCACCGGCCAGTCCTTGTTCTGGAAGAACTCGGTCCAAAGAGTCTGACCGATCATCATCGCGTTCGAGCCGCCAAGGAGATCAGGGATCACGAACTCGCCGGCGATCGGGATGAAACACAGCAGCGCACCGGCCGCGGCGCCCGCGGCCGACAGCGGCACGGTGACCAGCCAGAACGCCTTCCAGCGCGGGCAGCCGAGATCGGCCGCGGCCTCGAGCAGCGTGTCGTCGAGCTTTTCCAGGCTGGCATAGAGCGGCAGCACCATGAACGGCAGGTACGAATAGACGATGCCGATGATGATCGCGGTGTCGGTCGCGAGCCACACCACCGGCTCCTTGACGATGCCGAGCGCGATCAGCGCGTCGTTGAGCAGGCCCTCGCGCTGCAGGATGTTGATCCAAGCGTAGATGCGAATGAGGAACGCGGTGAGGAACGGCAGGAACACCGCCATCACCAGCACCGGCTGGGCGCGCCGCGGCGCCCGCGCGATGCCGTAGGCGATCGGATAGCCGATCAGCAGCAGAAGCGCGGTCGAGACGCCGGCGATGAGCAGGCTGCGCAGATACGACGTTATGTAGAGCGTGTCGGAGCCGAGCAGCTTGTAGCTCTCGACCGACAGCGCCGCAACGAAATCCCTCAAGCCCTGCCAGCCTTCGGACAGGTCGAGCAGCGGCGTGTAGGGCGGCTGCGCGATCACGGTCTGCGACAGGCTGATCTTGAGCACGATCAGGCACGGCACGACGAAAAAGAGAATGAGCCACAGCGCCGGAACGAGGATCACGAGCCGCCGGCCCCATCCGGACGGGCGGCGGCGCGGCGCGATGGTGGGGACGTCGGTCATCGGGTCAGCAGCACGCAGGCTTCCGGCTTGAAGCTCAGGAACACGCGATCGTTGACGCCGATCGGCTGTGCGGGCTTCCGCTCGCGGTTGACCATGGCGGCCTTGATGTCGGCGCCGCCGTCGAGCCTGATCTTGTAGATCGACAGGCCGCCGAGATAGCCGATCTCGGTGACGCGGCCGGCAAACGAATTGTCGCCGCCGGCCACCGGCACCTTGGTGTCGAGCTCGATCTTCTCTGGCCGCAGCGCCACCCATATTTGGGTGTCGGGCGTAAGATCCGCGGTGTGCGACACCATCAGGCGGCCGCCGCCGTCGCTCTCGATCACGCTGTGGCCGAGCCCCGACGAGACGACGCGGCCCTCCATGAGGTTGACGTCGCCGATGAAGCCCGCGACCCAGCGCGAGCTCGGCCGCTCATACATCTCGGCCGGCGGCGCCACCTGGATGAGCCGCCCGCCGTTCATGACGCCGACCCGGTCGGCCATCATCATGGCCTCCTCCTGGTCGTGCGTGACCACGACGAAGGTGAGCCCGAGGCGCTTCTGCAATTCCACCAGCTCGAAGCGGGTCTCTTCGCGGAGCTTCCGGTCGAGCGCCGACAACGGCTCGTCGAGCAGCAGCACCTTGGGGCGCTTGGCGAGCGCCCGCGCCAGCGCCACGCGCTGGCGCTGGCCGCCCGAGAGTTGATGCGGCCGCCGCTCGCCGAAGCCGTCGAGCCGCACCAGCGACAGCATCTCGCCGACGCGGGCGTCGATCTCGGCCTTGGGCATGCCGTCCTGCTTCAGCCCGAACGCGATGTTGCCCGCGACCGTCAGGTGCGGGAACAGCGCGTAGCTCTGGAACATCATGTTGACCGGCCGCCGGTGCGGCGGCACGCCGGTGAGGTCCTCACCGTCGAGCAGCACGCGGCCGTCGCTCGGCTGCTCGAAGCCCGCCAGCATCCGCAGCAGCGTGGTCTTGCCGCAACCCGAGGGGCCGAGCAGCGCGAAGAATTCGCCTTCGTAAATGTCGAGCAGCACCGAGTCGACGGCGGTCACGCCGCCGAAGCGCTTGCTGACGGTGTCGAACTGCACCAGCGGCCGCGTTGTGCTGGTCTTGGCGCGCGGCAACTCGGCGCGCGGCGCGGCGGACGGCGCCGCAGGGGCGGGAGCGGGTGCGGACCGTGCGTCCGTCGCGTCCCTACCGAATGGATTGTCGTCCGGCTTGTCGTCCGTCATGGCCCGACACGCTAATCGCGCCGGGCGGCGGGCTCAACACGGGAGTATCAGTGAAGCGGCGCGAAGGCCGTCAATTCACAGAAGGACGACGTCGTCGAGGTTGCCGCTGGCGGCGGTGGACGGCTCGGGGCCCCGACTGACCTGGACCTTCTGGACCTCCGGCTTCGCAAGGCCCGTGCCGCGCTGAAGCGCGGCCTTGTCGGCCGGCCGGGCGGTCGAGAACATCTTGCGCGGCGCCGGACCGTAGTAGCCGTCGAGCTGGATGAACGGCCTCGGCTGCGTCAGGATCGCGACAATGCGGTCGAGCAGCGCCTTGGTCGACACCGGCTTGAGCAGGTATTCGTGCGCGCCGACGCGGGCCGCCTCGACCACGCGCCAGCGGTCGCCGTGGCCGCTGAGCATGATGATCGGCACGTCGGGGCACGGGAAATCCATCGGCGAGCGGACCATCCGCACGAACTGGGAGCCGTCGATCATCGGCATTTCCCAGTCCACGATCACGATGTTGGGCAAGTGCTTCTTGATGGCCTCGAGGCCCGCCATGCCGTCATCGGCCTCGATGACCTGCTTCACACCGATCGCGAGCAGCATGGTGCGCACGACCTTGCGCATGTAATGCTCGTCATCGACGACCAGGACCTTCAGCGACGCGATCTGCTGCCGCAGGTCGTTGCTCAGTGTCTGCTGGTGCTGCTGAGCCTGCTGTTCCATGATGAAGCCCGCCCGTCTCGTCCCGAAGCCACAACGCCTGATGATCCGTTTATCCGATTAGAACAGCTTCCGATTGAATTCGCGTCAAACTTGCGGGGAAAGTCTTAGGCACTTGCGCAAGGTTTCGTTAACGCTGCTGCGGCGTCAGCGTGCGGCGCACCGCGTCCTGCCAGCCGGCCCATTTGCGGGTGCGGGTGGCTTGGTCCATGGCCGGCTCGAACCGCCGGTCGAGCCGCCAGGTCTTCGAAAAGCCTGCCGGATCGGGGCATACGCCAGCCTTGTGGCCAGCCAGATAGGCGGCGCCCAGCGCCGTGGTCTCCATCACCACCGGCCGGTCGACCGCGGCGCCGAGAATGTCGGCGATGAACTGCATGGTCACGTCGCTCGCCGTCATACCGCCGTCGACGCGCAGCACGGTGCCGGACGCGGCCGGCCAGTCGGCATGCATTGCTTCAAGAAGATCGCGGGTCTGGTAGCCGACTGCTTCGAGCGCGGCCTGTGCGATCTCGGCCGGGCCGGAGTTGCGCGTGAGCCCGACCAGCGCGCCGCGCGCGTCCGCATCCCAATAGGGCGCGCCGAGCCCGACGAAGGCCGGCACCAGATAGACCTGCCCGGCCGGGTCGGCCTGCTGCGCCAGCGCATTGACGTCGGACGCCTGCTTGATGAAGCGCAGCCCGTCGCGCAGCCACTGCACCGCGGCGCCGGCGATGAAGATCGCGCCTTCGAGCGCGTAGGTGCGCTTGCCGTCGAGCTGATACGCGATGGTGGTGAGCAGGCGGTTGCGCGAACGGACGGGCTCGGTGCCGGTGTTGAGCAGCGCAAAGCAGCCGGTGCCATAGGTCGACTTCATCATGCCGGGCGTGAAGCAGCCCTGCCCCACCGTCGCGGCCTGCTGGTCGCCGGCCACGCCCAGCACGCGGATCGCGCCGCCGAACAATTCGGGCAGCGTCTCGCCGAAGCTCGCGGCGCAGTCGCGCACCTCGGGGAGAAGCGACGGGGGTACCGCAAAGAGGCGGGCGAGCTCGTCGTCCCAGCGCGCGTTGCGGA
>CAKZHN010000515.1 GCA_936924235.1 uncultured Rhodoplanes sp.
AAGTATTTCAATCGTCAAAAATAAAACCGTGCCGAAATGAGCTCGACCGAGGCGCTTTCGCAATTGGCGAAATAAAATGCTCTTAATCCGCATTTCTTTTAGGCGACCAAGCAATCCGTTATGTCGACTATCTTCGGCATCCCGCATGCTCAACTGAATTTCTTTGACAATCCTCGGCACCAGCCGGTCATACCGAGCCGCGTGCCTTTCCAACTGCTCTTTCCAGAATTTCTCAGCGACCGGAAAGCCTGACCACCACAGCATCCATCCGACATCTCTAGTGCGCCGAAATCGTTTGCGGATGGCGCATAACGCAACGAGTTGATCTCCTGTGCCGCTACAGTAGATTGTCTCGGACCCTGCCACTCCCTTCACCCATACTTGTGTCGGCCGAGGCAGCAACCCTTCGCAATGCCAACGTGTTAGCTGGCGATCGCTCACCGAAAACCCCGCCGTCGCTGCTTTCGCAAGGACATCAGCCGGGCGTTCACCTTCGGTCGTCAGGTCTAAGTTCAAAGGCAGCCTACCGCGAACATGTGCAGGAAGTTGCAACGAATCGTTCTGGGAGCAAGCAGGCTACCGTGAGAGCGGGCGGGAATCGAATCTCGGCAATAGCAAAACAGCCTCTATCTCGCATGACGCAGATGGGGGCTACATGGCTCGCAAAAAGCGGTTATCGGCACGCAGACGAGTTGCCAAACGGGCTCGCCCGAAGCGCAACTTCAAAGCGGAATACGCCCGCCGCATTGCCAGAGCAATCGCCAACGGCCTAAGCCGCTCTCAAGGACGTGGGCACCCAAGACCAGGCGAGCGAAATGCGTCCCGGAAGAAACGTCGCCGCTTAATTGGCGACGACCGTTTGCAGCGCGGGCTGCGAGTTCTTAGGAAGAACAAGAGTCTCTCAGCAGCGGCACGTGCGACCAACGTATCGCCTGAAAAGCTGCGAGCCTACGCACAGGAAAAAGGCGTCATCGAACGCCGGGGCCGCCGCTGGATTGTAAGACGCGATTTGCCGCGACGTGTTCTGATCTACAGCAATCGTAAACCTCTCTCGATTGTCGTTGGCGATTTCGCCTCGGCGTCGCTGGCCGGAAAATATATGGCCGCAGTCGGTCGTTTCCTTCGGACAAACGATCGCAAGTTTTTGAAGCCGTTCGTTCGTCGTTTGATCATCGACGCCGCTGGCAATTCCCATTCATTCGAAAGCGACCCCAACGCTCTGTATCGGCTCGCCTTCTCCGGCAGCGAAACATTCGAACAGGTCTATCGCATCGTCATCTAACTCAGGAGCATGGCCATGACACGTCAACAAATTGAACAAGAGCGACGACGGCAAAGGGCATTGGAGCGACTCGGCTCGCAAAATCCAGTGTGCGTGATTTGCGGTGAGACAGACTGGCGCTGTCTTGAGCTGCACCACGTGGCAGGGAAACGCTTCGACACGAGCACAGCCATTGTTTGCCGAAATTGTCACCGCAAATTGAGTGATCAGCAGAAGAAGCATCCTGATGACCTCAGCGCAAATCCCGATCTTCTGGAGCGGTTAGGGCACATGCTCTTGGGCCTCGCTGATCTCTTTGAACTTCTCGTGCAGGCATTTCGAACATTCGGCCAAGAGCTGATATCGCGTGTCGGTGGCACGCAAATCCAAAACAGCGGTGCTGCATCATGAACCGAAAGCGACACACTCGCGAAAGTCGCTTGAGGGCGCAATTGGCAATCAGCGTCAGGTCATTTGTGCCGCCACCTAAGCGAAAACGATACACACGAAAGCAGTCTCAACACGAAGAGACCTCGTCGGAATGGACGCTGGTCTTCGACACCGAAACCAGAAGCGATGCGGCTCAGTCACTGCGATTCGGCGTCTATGAACTCTACAGAGGTAGGCAGCTGACCGGACACGGCGTTTTTTTTGATCGCGAAAATCTTTCGAAAACCGAACAGACGTTGCTGCAGTCTTACGCCTCAGCTCGCGGGTTGAGCTTCCTCGATAAATCCACCTTTATCGATGACGTATTTTACGGCATGGCCTACGAATTTCGGGCCACCATCGTCGGGTTCAATCTACCCTTCGACTTGTCCAGGTTGGCGGTGCGTCACGGGCCAGCCCGTGGCCGAACGATGCGCGGTGGGTTCACATTTCAGCTGTCGGGAAACCGGTGGAAGCCGCGCATTCAAATCAAACATCTGAGCGCTCGTGCTTCACTGATCCAATTCACCAAGCCGTTTTCGCGATTTGACACCAAGTCAATGCGAAAAAACAGGAAGCGGCCAAGCCTCGAAGAGGTACCTTTATTGATGTGAAGACCCTGGCTGCTGCACTCACAAGTCGGTCGTTTTCGCTGGGCGGGCTGGCGGATTTTCTTGAAACGGCGGATCGGAAGCATTCGACCGAGGAGCATGGCGGACCGCTCACGACAAAATACATCGATTATGCGGTGCAGGACGTCCGGGTGACTTGGCAGTGTTACGTCGCACTGTTGGGCGAGCTCAACGCCCATGACCTGAGCCAGACACGGGCGAGCCAAGTGCTGAGCGAGGCGAGCCTCGGAAAAGCCTGCCTGCGAGAAATGGCTGTCGCACCCTGGCGAGAAGTCCAGCTTAACGTGCCCGACTCGCTGATTGGTCTGATCATGAGCACCTACTACGGCGGGCGCTCCGAGGTTCACCTGCGTCGTGTCGTCCGGCAGGTTCTCTATTGCGACTTCCTGTCCATGTACCCGACCGTCTGCACGTTGATGCAGCTGTGGCGATTTGTCATCGCTAGAGGTGTCAAATGGAAGGACACCACGAAAACGGTCGCCGGATTTTTGGATCAGGTTGCGCTGCCTGATTTGCAGAAGCTGGATATATGGACCCGGTTGAGAACTATCGTTCAAGTGCGCGCCGATGATGGCATCCTACCGGTGCGGGCTTCATATGCGGATGAGCCCCAAGCTACGATCGGGCTGAACCACCTCAAGAGCAAATCCAGACTGTGGTTTACGCTGGCTGATTGCATTGCATCCAAGCTTCTCACGGGGCGCACGCCCAAAATTGTTCGTGCGATTACATTTCAGCCCATGAGGCCGCAAGACGGCCTGAAGCCAATCCAAATTGCGGGTAGCCGCGAATATGCAATCGACCCCTATCGGGACGACTTCTATCGAACTCTGATCGATATGCGAAGCGACGTAAAAGCAAAGCTGAAACGAGCGGGTGCGGCTGAGAAACATAAGCTAGAGACGGAACAACAGTCCTTGAAAATTATGGCAAACGCGACCAGCTACGGCATCTTTGTTGAGCTGATCGTCGAAAAACTCGAAGAACAGGAAAAGCGTCTCTGCCATGGCCCGTCCAGCAAGGCATTTGAGGTAGCAACGGATAAAGGTGAACAGCCAGGCCGTTATTTTCACCCACTGCTAGCGACCCTGATCACAGGAGCTGCGCGGCTCTTGCTGGCAATCAGCGAGATGTTGGCGAGACAAAACGGCTTGGATTGGGCGTTGTGCGACACCGACAGCATGGCGCTCGCAAAGCCCGAGGACATGTCAGAGGCCGAGTTTTTCAAGCAAGCGCAGTGCGTTTGCGATTGGTTCGCGCCGCTGAATCCGTATCGAATTAAGGGGCCACTCTTCAAAATCGAAGATGCCAACTATGGTCTTTCCGACAAAGCCCGGAATTTGAAACTAGAACCGTTGTACTGTTTTGCGGTCTCTGCGAAGCGATATGCTCTCTTCAATATCGGCGCGAAAGGACGCCCGATCATCCGTAAGGCAACCGCACACGGGCTCGGTCATTTGCGTGCGCCGTATGACATTGAGAACGTGCCGCCCTCCATTCCGTCACCCTCAGCATCTTTGGGCGAGATTGGCGTCGAACGATGGCAATATGATCTTTGGTACCAGATCATCGCATCAGCTCTTGCCGGGCGGCCCGACCAAGTCGATCTGAGCTACCATCCTTCACTTGATAGGCCTGCAGCTAGCAGGTACGGGGCAACAACACCTGAGCTGTTGAGATGGTTTGCCACATACAACCATGAGCGGCCATATCGGGACCAAGTAAAGCCGTTCAATTTCCTGATCAGCTTTCAGGCGTCAACATCCCCCCACTCAGATCCCCGTCCTAAGCCGATTGCGCCATATGATTCCAATTCCTCCAAGGCTGCTCGGAAGTGTTTCTGTCGTGAAACCGGCCTCCCAGTTCCGGCATCTCAGCTTCAAAACTACCGACAAGCGTTACGGCAGTATCACCTGCATCCCGAATCCAAATTCGAGAATGGCGAGCCGTTCGACATTGGACCGACACGACGACGGCATGTCGAAGTAACGGCAGTTCGCCACATCGGCAAGGAAGCCAACAAGTGGGAGGAGCAATTCCACCTGGGATTCGATGAGGATGAGCAGATGGACTACGGCACACCGCCTGCAGGCGTGTGTGGGCTTGATGCCGTGCTTCGAAAGACTGGCATCGGGCAACGACGCTTAGCGAATGAAAGCGGGCTTGCAAGGGAAACAATCGCTAAAATGTGTCGTGGCGAGCAAGTTCGGAAGACGACTGCTGCTCAGGTGTGGAATGCGGTGTCTCGGCTGTCAAATCAGCAAACCGAACCCCAAGAGGAATAGAAGCTCGACGGCCACAAGGCGAAGTGGTTGCGTGCTGGGCAACAGCTAGGTCTACGAGCGATGGGTGGAGTGATCGTTATCTGCAATTTGGCGAGGGGCGGTTCCACTGGTCGTAAGACCTACCGCCAGGACCCGCGTAACACGGTCCACCAGGACCAGAATAGGCTCCTCCACCCGGACCGGTATAGGCCCCGCCTCCGGGACCAGTGTACGCACCTCCACCTGGGCCAGTATAGGCACCTCCGCCCGGGCCGGTGTACGCCCCACCTCCGGGACCTGTGTAAGCGCCTCCCCCGGGACCAGCGTAGGCGCCACCTCCCGGACCAGTGTAAGCACCGCCTCCGGGGCCCGTATAAAGCCCACCACCTGGGCCGGTGTAACACGGCCCACCGGGACCTGAATACCCTACGCAATCAGCTATCGCGGCTGAGGTCGAGAGCATCAAGCAGAGCACAAGAACGACCTTATTGAAGCTTTTCAAGTTTCTCCTCCTTTGAATTCGGTACCAAAAAACAAGACACTAACCTATCGATAGAATACGAGCAGCAGCGACCTTCATCAAAACATGATGCCGGTGATGAGCCAGAGTTTTTGTTCGGCTTGACGGATCAGCAGGGCGCGCTCAACGAACAGCAAGGTTGGAATCGCGAAGGACTTCTTGCTGTGCTCTATGCTGCTCCTGCCAAACCGTTTCTGCGGCTGCGGCTTCCTTTATCAGAATTTCGGCTTTAGATTTCGCCGCATCTACAGAATGGGCCAACTTGTCGCACGCCTCTTTAATGTCAGGTTCGCTTCCTCCGCCGGTTCGCACCTGACGGCATAAATTGAATGTGTCGGCATTTTGCCGAATTAACTCGTCGCGTTCATGCACTACCTCTCCCAGCAGGGAGTCCATTTCGAGATGGAGTTGGTCCGCCTGGATCGATGCCTGGTTGATCGCCACTCCAAGCTGACTACGAGCTACAAAAGCTTGGCCGTCGCCTAATATCGACCTTTGACGCGCATGAGCGGCTCGCATCCAGTCAGTAACATCCCGGTATTTCTTCTCGTATTGGCTGGAGGCGAGTCTTTTGCTTGTCTCGTCGACCTTGCCTGCGAACGCGGTTATCGACGAATTCAGTCGTTCGATTCGAGCCATCATAGATGCGTGAGCTTTTGCAGACGCGACCTCTAGAGCGCGCACATTCAGCGCGGCAACGGCTCTTGGAAATTCCGCCTCGTCTGCGCGGTGAAGATTGAGGGTCAAAGTCTGGCCGTAGAGACTACCTGTCACGTTCAGCGTCGAACCATCGGTGGTGCCGGAAGTCGTCAAGCTAGCCGAAAGCAATTCCGTTGGCGTGATCGTAAGCACTATGATTCGGCCATCAGTCGTCCCGGAGACAGCAGCGTCGATTTGCTTGATGGCGCCAGACTTGGCGAGGACCACCTGCGCGTATCGGCCTGTGATCTTGTGATCTGCACTTTCGACTAGCTGGACCATGAAGGCCGCGTCATCGCCACGTCCAAAATAGGTCCCGGATATCCCACTGGCGTTCGCACCGCCAAGCGCGATCGAGGCGGCTACAACTCCCAGAGCAAATCGGCGCATGGAGGACCCTCACCCTCAGAGTGAATAGGCGATTTTATCGCCTTATGAGGTGTTTTCTCAACCTCATGGTGGCGGCAATTTTGTTCTTGTTGAAGGTGATCTGAATGATCACCCCTCGACAGATTCGGGCCGCCAGAGCGCTTTTGGGCTGGTCTCAGCAACAGTTGGCGGACAAGGCGATTGTCTCATTGAATGCCGTGACACGGCTAGAGAAGCGCAAGGTCGATTCCCGCATCAGCACGTTGATCGCGATTGAAAAGGCGCTGGCAAAGGGTGGGATCGAGTTCTTGGCGGCTGACGAGAAGGGCGAAGGGGTGCGTTTGAGAAGCCCGAAGGCTTGATAGATTGGCAGTGCCATAGTTTGTTGGCATTGCCCGCCGCAGCGGATTGCGCACGCGACACATAAATTTCAGGGAGGGCCTCGCAAGAAACTTCCTCGCCGTACATTTTTGCATCTGGCCGCCGGGCCGCGCAGTTTCACATCGCCAGATCGGTGTTGCCCGGTGATGCCCCAATTTGTAATTGCTGATGGTCCTTCTTGAAGATGCGCCCCATGATGAACTCGATACAGCGAGCGCACTCCACGGCAACACGTCTGAGTCGGGACAAGGGCGATACTCGACCACCACAGAATCCGTCCTGTTGGGTCGCCGAACAGCGGTTGCGTTCTTTTATCTGATCAGCATTTTTTACCAAAGACATTCACCAGGTTTCGCCAAATCTTTCTGCCCGATCCGAGAAAGTATCTCGCAGATGGCTTGGGCTTTTATGGCCGCTTCAATTTCTGGCTTCGGTACCACAGCACCCTGTCCTGCTAATGTTTCAATAACGGATTGACTGGCGTATTGGGCTGCCTCCCGAGAAATCATGTCCTTCCCTGCCTTATCGAGAGCATTTCCAACCGCTTTGCTAGCGGCATCTGCTGCCGCTTTGGTCAATCGTTCTTCGAGCTTGCTAATCTCTGACGCACGCGCTTTCCCTTCATCGTCGACGAGTTTTTTGACCTCCGCTGGCGGAAGTATAGTAACCCACCGCCAGCAGTGTTCGGGGCCAGGAGGGGGTCCAGCTAGTAGGCGTGGATCAACCGTATTCACTGTATTGCGGGGTTGGGGAGTCCACTTGAAAGAGGGGGAGTCACAAGAACCAACCGACTCCAGTGCGTAAATTTGTGCATGGGCTGGCACTAAAAGGACGAAAGTTACGAAGATGGCCGCTAGGAATAGTCGAATCATGTTGCGCTCCTTCGCTTGGCTCAAGTGTCAGCCGACTACTGTGTCAGCGTTCCGAAAGAAACGGTTTGAGCGATACAAACGCCCGAGCCTGGAGACGTTCTGAAAGCGACACCAGGGACATCGAAGGAGCGTCCAGATCGTATCGGCGCAACGCGCCTATCACACGTTCCCGTAGTGCCAATAAACGATAAAAGGACTCGGTGTAGCTGAGTTTGGCCGCCTCGAATTCCGCCGGCGTCGGCAAAGGAATGAATATGCAGTCGCTTAGCATGATGCTCCATCCGGCAGGCACCACGGCTCCTCCGTTGGAGCAGCCAACCTGCGGAGGAGTCGTTGGAGGAACAACGAGCATGATAGCTCCGCCCTCGATCGGCTGATACCGGACTTGCCCCGCGCCTTGCACGACTGCCTGCATTGCGGGGACATTTCGTTCAGTGTAGGCGACATTATAAGCGACGGCCCAGCTCGGTCCCGGAGCCGCTTTTCGCAACTGGTACAAGACATAATTTCTCGCAAAAAGTTGACGCGTCGCCAGATGTTTGAGGACGATCGGCTTTCCGCTCGGTTTGTTGCCCAGAGCTACCATCATCAAAATTGTAGCGTCGCCGCTCAACATCGCCTGCTGCGCGATGGCTGTGTCAATCATTTCTACCGAATTCTCGAGGGCGTAGCGGAAAGGGTGATCCGGATGCTTGCCTTGCCTTGTTGGTATGGGGACTCGCTTCGAGCTATCAATCGCAACAACGGCCTGTTCCGGTGGGAGCAATCGACCACTTTTGTCAGGGTTCATGACCTCCTGTGGAATTGCATTCGCAAAAAGTAAATATTCGACGTCTCGGGTAAGGGAAACTTCGTCGATACCCATAGCATCAGCTCTAAGCGCCAACGGTAGTGGAAGGCCGCTTTCGTTAAACGCAGGTTCTATAATGCTGGGATCCATCTCGGCGATTATCGGGGTCGGCGAACGCAACCGTCGAAGTATCCGATTGGCGATCGCGTTGTCCCCGTAATCATCGAATAGCGATTTTGTTGTGAGGAATTCTGCCGTTCTTGCGTCCCGCGCTTTTCGTTCTATTTCGCTGAGAGTCGTGTCAACTGCTGAAGCTTCTAAGCTAAGATTGGCGGGAGCCTGACCGGAGTTAAATTGGCTCAAAAGGCCCTTTCGACAATCGCTGAAACTCTCTGCGGTATCTTTGTCTTCAAATGTGATCTGAATGGCCTCGTAATTCAGGGCGGATTTGAACGCTTCTGAAGGTTGTTTACAGCGCAGAATCGGACGATCAAGCAGTTGGTGAGCAGCAGCAGATGTAGCCCTTACACTTCCATCTAGCGCGTCAAAGCGCAGTCGGAATTCTTGCTGGTTGCGTTCAATTTGATCACTTAATTCGGCCAAGCCTTTTAGGATTTGTTGCTGGGTGGCCAACACCTGCTCCAACTTTTGAATGATAATTTTTTGCCCCTGCAAAATCTGATTAATTCCGCTCAATACTTGCTGCTGCCCAGATTCGCCGCCACCACCACCGCCGCCTATTCCCAGCGCCCCCATTGCGCCCATCACTGCGCCGATGTAGTTGCCACTAGAAAGCTGCCCAGCAACGCCCGCGGCAGCAGACGCCAACGCAACCCCCTTTTTTGCATCTTCCGGTATCGCAATCCCTGCCGCACCAAGGTTCGACATCAGTGACTGCATTCCTCCGACATAACCATGGACTGCTTTAGCCATCCCATCACGGTTGACGTCTATCTCTTTGAACAGTTGGAGATCGTGTTGGGTGCGCTGGAACGCGGCTACTCGGGAGTCGAGCTTGCCATATAGAGCGGCCTTTAGGCCGTCAGATAGTGTGCGTGTGTTTTGAAGACCTGTGATCAGGTCAGTCGACAATTTCTTTGCACGTGCAGCATCTTTCAGGACGTCCTGGTCTTGAAGTTGCCGGCGAATCTCCACTAAATCGTCACTCGCCTTTTTAAGTCTTTCGTTGACGAGCTTAGCTTTCGTTTCAAATTCCTGTGCCTGAACTCTGACCTTTTCGGCCAAGTCCAACTGACGACTTTCTAGCTCTAGGATAATTGTATTTCGATTGCGGATTGCCTCATTGATCTCCGAGGAGAGTTTGACCACATCTTCTGTTCGCGTAGAATTCGCCACCAGCTTAGCGGCTTCTGCTGAAACATCAAAAGGAACCCCCATTTTGATTCTCTGGACTAGGTGTTCTTTGGCGACTTTGTCTCCTGCGGTTCGCAAGACACTTTCGATTTTTGACCGGGACACTTCATCAACTGTTTCCAGAAGAGAGCGTCTGAGCTGCTGACTAAGTAGATTTGAGCTTCTGCCTTCTCGAACAATCTCATTTTGAAGGTGTCTGTAGAGGTCGCTCATTGTCACCTGATACGCAGCTTGAATGTTGGCGATGCTTCCTCTTGCGTTTGTGACGTATTCGAAATGTGCGTAGTGGCGGGCCGATGGAAAATATCTCTTTTCCGCCTGGCTAATAACGATGTTCCTCACAATCGGATCTGGAATCGCAGCTAACAAGAGAGAGATTCGTAAAGAAACCAGATCAGTCGACATCGAATCTGACGCTCGCAGAATCGCGTCGATTTGATCGACGTAATCGGAAGGCGTATCTGCGCTCCCCGCTTTTTGAGCAGGGAGGACCGCAGCTATCACACCTGTATAAAATGCTAAAAGGAGTGTCGTTCGCGTGAGTTGAAGCATTCGCATAGCGAAGCCCCCGAAATACCGTCCTCGATTGCTGAGGCATCGAAAATTCCGCGACTGAGCTACAGCGGGCTCTATTCCACGGAGCGCTTTTAATGCTAGCGCATTGCGAGAAAGCACCGTCAACCAGTTTGACGCCAAAAGACTTAAACGTCCAGCCTGCAAAGCTGATTGTCGCAGCCCTGCATCACACAGCTGCAACTTGGTCGATGTAGGGGGCGGGCTAGTCGTGGGAAGGGAGCGCCTGCCGATGCACCGACGGATCGGTCAGCGAGCCACGCACTGCTGCGCGGGTCCAGCGCTATGGGGTGCATCAACCAAGTGGCCTACTTTCGATCTGATCACTATACCCCCCCCGCAAGCGGGGAGAGGTAAAAAGCTGCACCAGCGCGCTCCTCACACGATCGCGAAGGCTTCGATCTCGACCATGAACTCGGGCCGCGACAGGCGGCTGACCTGCACCGTGGTGCTGGTCGGCAGCGCCTGGGCGAAGAACTTCATGCGCACGTCCTGGTGCTTGAAGTACTCGTCCATGTCGGTGACGTAGGTCGTGGTGCGGACCACGTCGGCGAGCGTCGCGCCGGCCGCCTCGAGCGCGTCCTTGATGTTCTGGCCGACCTGCTCGATCTGCGCCCGCATGTCGCCCTTGCCGACGCAGTTGCCGTGCTTGTCCCGCGGTGTCTGGCCGGCGACGAAGACCTGCTTCGTGCCGCCGACTTCGACCACCATGACCTGCGAATAGAGGACCTTGTCGCCATCTTTCCGAACATGAAGCTTGTCCGGCTGGATGCGCTCGCGTTTGGCTGCCACGGCCCTGCCCTCACATCTTCTCGACGGCCGGCATCACGTCTTTGACGAACAGCTTCATAGAGCGCATGGCGGTCTCGAACGACATGGTGCCGAGGAAGAGATACGTCAGGAGATAGTTGAAGCCGATCTCTTTCGCCTGCTGCTCGATCGCGGCCAGCACCGTCTTCGGCGAGCCTGCGATCACGGTGCCCTCCTCGACGCATTCCTCGAAGTTCCGGCCGCGCACGTTCTTCATGCGCTCGGCCGTCATGGTGACGCCGTGGCGATTGCGAATCCAGTTGATGTTGGAGAGGTGATTCTCCATCGCGGGCTTGGCCCAGGCCTTGGCCTTCTCGTCGGTCTCGTCCACGAAAATGTGCCGCTGCACGCCGAGCGCCACGCCGCCAGAGAACTCAGGCTTCGGCTGGAACGCCTTGCCGCCGCGCTTGGCGAAGGCCGTCTTGAATGTGTCGATGTTGGCCTTGGCGAAGGCGTTGGCGCCGAGCGTGACGAAATGCAGCCCCTCCTCGCCGGCCCAGGTCGAGCCCTCCGCGCCCGACGAGCCATACCAGAACGCCGGGAACGGCTTCTGGTATGGCGTGAGCGCGATCGGCACGTTCTCGTATTCGTAATGCGGGCCCTTGTAGCTGAGCATATCGCCCGAAAGCCCCTTCACGATGCAACGGTACGCATCGATGAAGATGTCGCGCGACTGGTCGTGCTCGATCTTGTGATACTTGAGCTCGAACGGCGACACGCCGCGGCCGACGCCGATCTCGGCGCGGCCGTGGCTGATCTGATCGACCATGCAGATCTCATCGATCATCCGCAGCGGCGAATAGAGCGGCAAGAGATAGACCAGCGGCCCCATCTTGATCTTCTTCGTCAGCCGCGCCACGGCGCCGAGGAACACGCCCGGCACCGGCACCATGTTGAGCGGGGTCTGATGGTGCTCGGCGAGGTGCAGGCAGTAGAAGCCCGCCTCGTCGGCCGCCTGGATGAAGGTCAGTCTCTCGTCGTAAAGCTGCGATGTGGGACGCTCGCCGTGCTCGATGTGATCAAACAGTCCAACTTTCATTTCTCTTTCTCATCCAGCCTGCCGATTGACTTGACGACGGGTACGAGGCGCTTGGCGTCGGCTTCCACAAAGGCCGCGAATTCGGGTTGGTCCATGTAGGCGGCGGGGCTGCCGGCCTTCTGGAAGATCGAAGTGACTTGCGGATCGTTCATGGCCACCCGCATCCCTTCGCGCAAGCGCGAAATGATGGCCGCAGGGGTGCCCTTCGGCGCGAACAGACCGGCCCAGATGTAGTATTCGACGTCCCTGTAGCCGAGCTCGATCATGCTCGGGATGCCTTTCAGCTCCGGCGTCGGCTTGCCGCCCCAATGCGCCAGCAGCCGTACTTTGCCGTCCTTCGCATGCGGGCCCGCGACGCCCGGCGCCTGCGCCGTGATGTCGACCTGGGCGCCGAGGAAGGCCTGCATGGCCGGCCCGCCGCCGCGATACGGCACATGCAGGAACTTCACGCCGGCCGCGCGCTCGAACATCTCGAACGGAATGTGCGTCGCGCCGTAGTTGCCCGACGAGCTGTAGGAGATCGCGCCGGGGCGCTTCTTGGCGTCCTCGATCAGGTCGGCGACGGTTTTCCACGGCGCGTCAGCGCGCACGCAGAGCACATTCGGGTCGGCCAGCGCGCGGGCGATCGGAATGAAGCTGTCGAGCTCGTAGGACGGCTTGCGGTCATAGAGCCGCTCGGCGTCCGGCAGGAAGGTCATCGACGACAGCGCCATCAGGAGCGTGTAGCCGTCCGGGTCGGAGCGCGCCACGAACGCATTGCCGACCAAGCCGCCGGCGCCGGCGCGGTTGTCAACGATCACCGACTTGCCCAGCGACCTTTCGAGCGACAGCGCAATCGGCCGCGCCGCGAGGTCGGCCTGCCCGCCCGGCGGAAACGCGACCACCATGGTGAGGTTGCGCGTCGGCCACGCCTGGGCCTGAGCGCGTGCCGGCGTGCCCAACGCGCCGACCAGGGGCGCCGCGAGCGCGCCCGTCACAAATTTCCGCCGATCCATGAATGCTCTCCCTGATGACGTTATCGGCCGGGTGGTTGATCCGCCCTGGCCATTTTTCATTGTTCCCGCGCGTTACTCCGCGGCGACGCTGGACGCGACCTCCCCGGCCCGCGCAATCGGATTGCGCAGCACGCCGATTTTTTCGACCTCGCATTCCACGATGTCGCCCGGCAGGCAGTAGCGCGTCGCGGGCACGAGACCCGGCTGCGTCACGCCCTTGCCGCCCAGCTCCTTGTCCGACGACCAGGCGGTGCCGGCCGGCGTGCCGGTGATGATCACCATGCCGGGCCGCAGCGTGAAGTTGCGCGAGAAGAAGTGAATGAGCTCGGCGCAGGTCCAGATCATGTTGGACGTGCTGCTCGACTGCCGCAGATCGCCATTGATGCGCGACATCACCTTGAGGTTCTGCGGATCGCCGATCTCGTCGGCGGTCACGATGCAAGGCCCGAGCGGCGCGCCGCTATCGAAGGCCTTGCCGCTGCCGAGCTCGTACCAGGTCATGCCTTCGGGCGTCCTCCGCACCTGGCGGTCGCGCGCCGTGACATCGTTGACGATGGTGTAGCCGAACACATGGTCGAGCGCGTGCGCGGTCTCGATGAAGCGGCCGGGCTTGCCGATCACGATCGCCAGCTCGGTCTCGCAGTCGATCTTCTTGGAGAAGCGTTCGTCGAACGCGATCGGCTCGTTCGGACCGACCACGCAATCGGCGGTCTTGACGAAGAACTCCGGCTCCTTGCCGCTGATCGGCGTGTTGGCCTTCTCGGCGTTGTGGTCGCGGTAATTGCTGCCGCTGCACAGGATCGTGGCGGGGCGGATGGGCGCGGCCAGCGTTACGTCTTTCAATGGCGTGACAGCGGCTTTCGGTGGATTGGCGAGAATCGTCTTGGCGGCCGCGCGCCCGGCGTCGCCGGACTTGATGAAGGTGAGCGCGCTCGCGAACACGTCGCGGGGACCTCCGGCCAGCAGCGGATCAATCACGCTGTCGCCCGAAAGCAAGCCCAGCCGCTCCTCGCCGGACCTCACGAACGTCACAAGCTTCATCGCGCTTCCTCGCCTTTGTTTGTGCCCGCAATGTGCCCGCTTGGCGCGCGGCAGGCAACCAACTAAAACGCAGGGAAATAACGGGAGGAATGCCGATGAAACGTTTAGGGACACGCTGGATTGCGGCCGTTGCCGCAGCGCTGCTTTCGCTGGCGGCGGGGCGCGACGCCTTGGCGCAGAGCGCGCCCGCGCAGAGCTGGCCCAACGGCCCGGTCAAGATGTTCGTGGGTTTCGCGGCGGGCGGCTCGACCGACATCATCGCCCGCGACATCGGCCATGAGCTGGAGAAGGTCTGGGGCCAGCCGGTGGTGATCGAGAACCGCGCCGGGGCCAACGGCGCGATCGCCGCGGCCCAGCTCGCCAAGCTTCCAGCCGACGGCCAGACCCTGATGATGATCGTGTCGGGCCATGTCACCAACGGCTATCTCAATCCGAAGCAGTCGTTCGACGCGCTCAAGGACTTCACGCCGATCGTGCAGATCGCCTCATCGCCGCTCCTGATCTTCGCGCATCCGAGCTTCCCGGCGAACGACATCAAGTCGATGCTGGCGCTCGCGAAGGAAAAGCCTGCGACGATCTCCTACACGTCGCCGGGCACCGGCTCGATCCAGCATCTGTCGATGGAGCTCCTCGCCTATCTGGCTGGCGTCAAGCTCGTGCACGTGCCCTATCGCAGCGGCGCGCTGGCGCTGAACGACACGCTCGCCGGCCACGTGCCGCTTTCGGTGCTGAGCGTGCTGCAGGCGCTGCCGCATCTGCAGGCCAAGACCATCAAGCCGCTGGCGGTGACGTCGGCGAAGGCGACCGACATCCTGCCGAATGTCCCGGCGCTGGCCGAGGCCGGGCTGAAGGACTACGAAGCCGAGCTCTGGTACGTGGTCATCGCGCCCGCGGGGCTCTCGCCGGAGCTGACCCAGCGGATCAACAGCCAGATCGTGCGGATCGTGAAGTCGCCGGAGATGCAGAAGAAGCTCGCCGATCAGGGCGCGCGGCCGGTCGGCAGCACGCCTGCGGAGACCGCCGCCTTCATGAAGGCGGAGTCCGAAAAGTGGGGCAAGGTGATCAAGGACGCCAACATCCAGGGTGAGTAGCCGGCGGTCCTTCGTTTGCGCACGTCCTTTTCGGAAAACCGGTACCCACTTTTCCGGGACATGCGCTAGTCAATCCTGCTTCGCGAGGCCGATCAACCAGCGGCGGATCACGGCCTCTTCGCTCGGCGAAAGCCCCGCCTTCAATTCGGCATCGGCCTTCACCGCGCGCTCCTTGCAGCGCGCCAGCAGCGTTCGCCCGGCCTTGGTCAGCACGACCACCTGCACGCGTCCGTGAACCGGATGCGGGGAACGCGAGATCAGCTCGGCGCGTTCGAGATTGCCGATGATGCCGTGCACCGTCTGTGGCGTCAGCATGGCGAGACGGGCGACGTCGGCGCCGGACGCGCCGGGATACGCGTCGAGCATCGTCAGCACCAGGAACTGCGGCGGCGTGACATCGAGATCGGCGAGCCTGCGCTCGAGCCGCAGCCGCACCGCGCCGGCCGCCTGGCGCAGCAGATAAGAGAGATATCCAGCCTCGCCGCGCTTGCCCTCGCCGGGCTCGGGCACCTTCGCGGCATTGCTGTCCTGCGTTTTCGACCTATTCATCAGTACCCTGATATGTTATCAGCCTCCTGATATTATCGACGATGATGCCCGTAAGCAATGGATCGACCGATGGACGGCACGCACACCGCACGACTCGAATGGCAAGGCTTCAAGGAGCTGGCCCCTGCCGCCGACGCGGCATTGTTGAGCCTTTCGCAGGCCGCGGCAAACCATGGCCTCGACAAGCGCATGCTCGAACTCGTGAAGCTGCGGATCTCGCAGATCAACGGTTGCTCGTTCTGCGTCGGCTGGCACGTGAACGCGGCGTCTCGCATGGGAATCGCCACCGAAAAGCTGCACATGCTCGCGGCCTGGCGCGACGCCCAGGCTTTCGACGAGCGGGAGCGCGCCGCGCTCGACTGGGCCGAGGCTTTGACGCTGATTGGCGGCGGCGTGTCGAACGAACGCTACGCGCAGGCTCGCTCGGTGTTTTCCGATGGCGAGCTCGCCTTGCTCACGTCCGCGGTGCTGGCGATCAATGCCTGGAACCGATTGGGCGTGGCCTATCGTTTCACGCCACCCGCCATCGCCAACTCGGTCGGTGCGTCATGATTGCAGCGCTTTTACCCAATCGGGCGGCGCAGCTCTGGCTGTTCGCCGCCTTTGCGGCATCGGCGGTCCCCGCATCGGCCGTCAGGTCATCGACCGAAACGCTGAGCGCGCTGCCCTGGATCTTGTGCAGCACCTCGAACAGCGAGACCGCGACGCCGCGACCGCGCTCCGTCGTCAAGACCTTGCGATCCGAGCCGCTGGCCACGGCGCGCGGAAAATACGTGACGACGCAGCTGGTCCACCTGCCGCCCCGGGCGTTTTCGCCGCGGCATGTGCATGGAGATCG
>CAKZHN010000516.1 GCA_936924235.1 uncultured Rhodoplanes sp.
ACTGGTTCACGGCCTCGACCTCGTTCGCCAACCCGGCAGTGACGCTCGCCCGCTCGCTGTCCGACACGTTTGCCGGCATTGCGCCATCCGGCGTGCTGGCCTTCGTCGCGGTCCAGATCGTCGGCGCGCTGGCCGGTGCGGCCGTGGCGCGGCTGCTTTGGCCTCCTGCGAATCCGGCGACGCGTGAAAGATCGCGCTGATCGCTCACGCGAGATGGAAGCGCGACACGCCGAAAATCTCGTTCCGGGAAAACTTGTACCGCACGGTGAGATTGCGCCGCAGAAACGCGACGTTCATGACGCGGCTGTCAACCAGGATCAACGCGCCTTCCGGAAACGTCATGTAAACCGGATCGCCTGCGATCGGCGGCAACTCCTGCGGCCAGCCCGGGACGTCGTCGGTGTTCGGACCGTCGACATAGAGCAGGTCCGGCATGACGTCCGGCCGGTCGGTGAAGACGTGGCACGTTCCGTCGTTGTGGCCGATCTTCTGCACGCGGGAGTGCACGTAGGTCACGATGTTGCGAAGATGCGATGGAAGCTCCTGCCGGCTCGCCTCCAGCCATCGCTCGTTCGCCTCGACGACGATATGCCGCCCGGAGCCGTTGCGGTGCAGCGCCGCCGCGATCGCGATCGTCGAACAGCCGACGCCGAACTCCATCGTGACCCGCGGCGTGCGCCAGCGAACCGTCCGATAGAGATTCCAGAGATCGTAAGGCTGCGGCCGGATGGCATCGGACGGACGGTCGGCGAGCAGCGCGGAGATGCCGACCCGCTCGACGTTCCAGCGCGCCCAGCGCAACGCCGCACTGCATGTCGTACGACGCCGAATCTTTTCGAGGAGCATTGACGCATACACGCGGCGGAGATCCGCCGCTCTCTGTCCTGGCCGCCCCCATGACGCCGAACCAAGCCACGCGCTGCCGTTCGATGCTGTCAGGTAATCTGATCGGCACCGTCAGGACGAGCCCGAGTTCCGATTAAATTTTTGAAAGTCGGAATCATTCGAAACCGAATGTGCAATTCAATGTGTGCTTTCCGACTCGAAACTCACCGTCGAAATGAACAGACCCTAAGTCTGCCGTCGAAAATGAACGCCCCCTAAGTCGGTGTAAGCTCGCTGTAAGCGAAGCGCGCAATCTCGCGACGTCCTCACCGGCTGCTCGGCTCCCTGCTCGACTTGCTACTCGACTCCCGCACGCACGAACATCTCCTTCGCCTCCGGCGTTCCGAGAAAGCGAACCAGACTTCGACCGCCTTCGGAGCCCGGCGCGGGCGCCGCGGCGTAGGTCGTGTGGCTCTGGATGTCGGCAGGCAGCGCGCCCGCGAGCTGCAGGCCGCGGCCGCGCCAGTTCAGGATCTGCACCACCGGCATGAAGCCGATCTCGTTGCCCTGCCCCTTCATCAACGGCTCGATCATGTCGGTGCCGGTGTAGCGCCGGGTCTTCGCCTTGATCTCTTCGGCGAGGCCCAGCCGCTGCAGCAGTCCCTCGACATAGAGTCCGCTCGACGCGCGATTGTAGATCACGGCGTCCGCATCGAGCACCGCACGCTTGAGCGCGGCGGTGGTCGAGACATCGGGCAACGGCGCGCCGTCGCGGACCACGACGCCGACACCGACCCGGCCGAGCGTCACGCGCGCGGCGGCGTCGACCTTGCCCAACCTGGCAAACTCGTCGAGCGCTGAGGGCGGCGCGATGAAGACATCGGGCGCCGCGTCGGCCGCAACGAGGCGGCGCATCTCCGGCGTGGTGGCGAACGCGATGTTGACGCGGTCGCCGGTCCGCTTGCGGAAGATGTCGGCGGCGGCGAGCAGGCCCGGCTCCACGGCCGCGCCGCTCAGCACATTGATCTCGGGCATGATTTTCTCTCGTCCGATCGCTGTCCGGGCGCTCAGGCTACCCGGCTTCCAGGCGGCTCAGAAGACGCCTATCGTTACCGTCTATCGTTCTTTGGGTTTGGCCGTGGCCAAGCCGCTGTTCAAAAAATGCATATGGGGAGGCGATGATGACGAATGCGTTCACGAAATCACTGGCTGCGCTGGTGCTGGCGGCGACGCTGATGCCGGCCACGGTTCGCGCCGTCGAGCTCGATCCGAAGGCGGTGGTCTTCCAGCTGCCGGACCAGATCAAGTGGGGGCCGGTGAACCCGGGCGGTTCGCAGCAGGCCGTGCTGTTCGGCGATCCGAGCAAGCCGGGGCTCTACGGCGTGCTCAACAAGTGGACCGCCGGCAACCACTTCAGCAAGCCGCACTTCCATCCCAACGACCGCTTCATCACCGTCATCTCCGGAACATGGTGGGTCGGCAGCGGGCCGAAGTGGGATCCTGAGCACAGCAGCGTGCCGATGCCGGCCGGCTCGTTCGTGACCCACTACGGCAAGCAGGTGCACTGGGACGGCGCCAAGGATGTCGATGCGGTGCTGTTGATCGTCGGCATGGGGCCTGCGACCTCGACGCCATACACGAGCGACGAACAGCTCAAGGCCGAGCAGTCGAAATAGGCTGCAAAATCGAATCCAGGGAGGCAGCGATGCGGGGCATCATGGCGATGCTGAGGTCCGCGGCGAGCGCGATTGCCGTCGCGGGCCTGTTGAGTTTCCAATTGAGTTCGGCGCAGGCCGACGAGCGGCTTTCACCGCTGCGCCTCGACCAGCTGTCGGCGGACCAGCAGAAGATGGCGACGATGCTGTCGACGCCGCCGCGCAACAACGCGCTCAACAGCGGGCCGTTCAACGCCTATGCGCGGAGCCCCGCGCTCGGCGTGCTACTGCTGCAGGTGAGTGACTTCGTCCGCTTCAACAGCTCGCTGCCGCCGCGGCTGAGCGAATTCGCGATCATGATCGCGGCGCGGCAGTGGTCGCAGCTGTACGAATGGCGGGCGCACTACCCGCTGGCCGTCAAGGGTGGGCTCGACAAGCAGATCCTGGTCGATCTCGGCGCGGGCACCAAGCCGAAGGGCATGAAGGACGACGAGGCGGCGCTCTACGACTTCTGCACCGAGATGTATCGCGACAAGAACGTCAGCGACGCGACGTACAAGGCGGCGGCTACCCACTTCGGCGAGCGCGGCATCATGGATCTGATCGGCATCATCGGCTACTACGACCTGGTGTCGATGGCGCTGATCGTGCAGCAGGCCTCCGGCAAGCCGGGCGACGAGCCGCCGTTGCTGCCGCTCAAATGAATTCGGATGCATGACGGGTCACGTATTGCGCGAACCGTGTTGTACAGAGCTGGGTCCCGGCTTTCGCGGGGACCCAGGGCCAAGAATTCCGGAACGTCGGCGATAATGGGCAAGCGCGCAGCATCTGCGCGCCGCAGGCCCACACGTTGACAGCCCCATAGGGCGTTCATACGCTTCCCCCACAAAAAATCGTTGCTGCAAAATCAGCGAAAGACATTTCGACCGCTGCAACATGCCGCGATGTCGATGGGGAGGACGCCATGCTCGGACAACATCCGAAGACCGTGACGAGGTCGTTTGCCGCGGCGCTTGGCCTCGCGGCCATGCTGCTCTCCGGTGGGCAGGCGCCCGCCGCGGAGAGCTGGAACTTCTACATGCACCAGTCGGCGCCGAATTTCGCGACGTCGCGTGGCGCCAAGCTGTTCACCGAGGAGATCGAGAAGGCCACCAACGGCGAGCTCAAGGTGCGGCTGCATCTCGCCGGCACCCTGCAGATCAACGCCAGCAACGTCACCCAGGCGGTCGGCGGCAACGTCGTGCAGATCGGCGACGACCTGTTCAACTCGGGAAACATCCCGGTTGCCGGCATTCCGCGGCTGCCGATGCTCGTTCAGTCCTACGAGGATTTCGCCAAGGTCGACGCGGTGCTCAGGCCGTATATCGAGAAGACCTACCGCGAGAAGGGCTCGGTGCTGCTCGCCTCGTACACCTATCCGCTGCAGTTCGCCTGGGGCCGCAAGAAGATCACGTCGCTCGCCGACATCAAGGGCCTGAAGCTTCGCGTCGCGCAGCCGGAACAGGGCGAGTTCGTGCGCAGCTTCGGCGGCACCTCGATCACCATGAGCGCGCCGGAAGTCCCCTCGGCGCTCGACCGCGGCGTGGTCGACGGCATCTTCACGGCCGGCGTCGGCGCCGTGCTGTGGAAGGACCTGCTCAAATACGGCTACGTCCTGATCGTCAACGTCAACAACTCCTATTTCATCGCCAACGCCGAGGCCTTCGCCAAGCTGTCGCCGGACCTGCAGGCCAAGGTGCGCAAGGTGGCGCAGGATTCGGCGCGCTGGGACCAGGAGACGATGCAGAAGGAGGAAGCCGAGTCGGTCAAGGTGCTGACCGATGCGGGTTACACCTTCACCAAGGCGACGCCGGAAGAGACCGCGCGCGCGGTCGACGCCATGAAGCCGTACTGGGACGAATGGGCGAAGACGCGCGGTCCCGACGTGGTCGAGGCGCTGGGCAAGGTGCGCGCCGCGCTCGGGCGATAGGTCCCGGCAGCCGTCATGGCGGACATCGAGCAAAGCTCCGCGCATGACGGCCCGTCGGCGCATGGGCCTAAAGGTGCCGGGCTCAAAAGCATTGCGCTGAAGGAAAGCATCGTCGAGCGCGTCTGCAAGCTCGCCTGCGTTGCGGCACTCATCGTGATGCTGGTGGTGATCGGCACCGACATCCTGACGCGGTCGCTGCTCAACTTCTCGTTCGAGATTTCCGACGAGCTCGGCGGCTACATGCTGGTGGTGATCACCTTCGTCAGCCTGCCGGTGTGCCAGATCCACGACAGCTTCCACCATGTCGAGCTGGTGCAGTCCCGCCTGTCGCCATTCGCCCGTGCGGTGTCGCATGTCATCTTCGATCTTCTTTCGCTGACGTTCTGCGCGCTGCTGTTGTGGCAGCTGACGCGGTTCGAGCTCCAGTCGTACCGGTTCGGCGACCGCGCGCCGACTTATCTGGCGACGCCGCTGTGGATTCCGCAGGCCGTGATGTGGCTCGGCACCGCGGCGATGTGCTTTGCCATGGTGCGCACGCTCGCGGCCCACGTCACGCGCATGCGCGCGCTGGCTAAGCCCGCGGACGGCGCAACGGAGGGCCTGCGGTGAGCCCCGACGTCCAGATCGTCGTCACCTTCGCGTTCTTCCTGGTGCTGCTCGCCTGCGGCATGGCGGTGCCGTTCGCGATCGCGGTGCCGGCGATGCTTTATCTCCTGATGCAGGGCGGCCTGCCGGCGCTCAACAGCCTCGGCCTGGTGAGCTGGGGCAGCATGAACAGCTTCGTTCTGACCTGCGTGCCGCTGTTCATGCTGATGGCGGAGATCCTGCGCGTCAGCGGGCTCAGCAGCCGTATCTACAGCGGCCTCGCCAGGCTCGTCGCGAAGCTGCCCGGCGGCCTGCTGCAGACCAACATCGCGGGCTGCGCGATCTTCGCCTCGGTGAGCGGATCCAGCATCGCGACGGCGGCTTCGATCGGCGGCGTGGCGCTGCCGCAGCTCGTGCGGAGGAGCTACGACCGGCGGCTGGCGGCGGGATCGCTGGCGGCCGGCGGCACGCTCGGCATCCTATTGCCGCCGAGCTTCGGCATGATCGTCTACGGCACCTTCACCGAAACCTCGGTGCCGAAGCTGTTCATGGCCGGCGTCATCCCCGGCCTGATCATGACGGCGTGCTTCATGATCTATATCGGCGCGCACGCGCTGGCGGTGCCCAGCGTGGCGCCGCGCGAGTCCGGACCGCGCTCGCTGCGGGAGCTGGTCATAGCGCTGATCGACGTGCTGCCGTTCGCCATCCTGATCGCCGGCACGCTCGGCGGCATCTATGCCGGGCTCGTCACCACCACCGAAGGCGCGACCATCGGCTGCATCCTGGCGATCATCCTGGGCGCCACCTTCGGCGACCTGACGCTGCGCGGCGTGATCGACGCGATGTACTCGACGATCAGGTTTTCCGGAAACATCCTGCTGATCATCTTCACGGCCTACGTGTTCTCCTACGCGATCAGCTTCGCCGGCGTCGGCGAGAAGGTGACGGCCTTTATCGTGGGCCTCAATCTGTCGCGCCTGGAATTCTTCCTGGCGCTGTTCATTCTCTACACCGTGCTCGGCTGCCTGATCGAAAGCCTCGGCATGATCGTGATCACGGTGCCGCTGATCTTTCCGGTGCTGCACAATTACGGCATCGACCCGATCCTGTTCGGCGTCGTGCTCGTGCTGTTCGTCGAGCTCGGGCAGATCTCGCCGCCGATCGGCATCAACCTGTTCGTCATCCAGAGCATCTGGGACGGCAAGCTCTCCGAGGTGATCCTCGGAACCATCCCGTTCCACCTGACGATGTTCGTCGTGCTGGCGCTGGTGATCCTGTGGCCCGACCTCGCGCTCTGGCTGCCGCACCATATGTCGAGATGATAAGAGCGAACCCATGCAGCGCAGCACATCGCGAATCCTGACGACCCACACCGGCAGCCTGCCGCGGCCGCGGGAGCTGACGCGGCTCTATGCCTTGCGGGCGGGCGGTCAAGCCGTCGACGCGGCCGAGATCGAGCGCGCCGGGCGCGAGGCGGTGGGCGCGATCGTGCGCAAGCAGCGCGCCGCCGGCATCGACGTCGGCAACAACGGCGAGCAGCAGCGCGATTCCTTCTTTCTCTACCTCAAGCAACGGCTGTCGGGGCTCGGCGGAAGCTGGGAGCGGCCGTCGCGCGCCGACGTCGACCGCTATCCCGAGTTCAAGCGGATGTGGAACGAGCAGCATGCCGCCAGAACCCAGGTTTCTTCGCTTGGGGGCCTGCCGAAGGCGATCGGCGATATCCGCTATCTCGACGCGCGGGCGATCAACGACGAATGCCGCGACTTCAATGCGGTGCTGAAGGAGAACCCGGGCGTCTTCACCGAGCCGTTCATGAGTGCGCCCTCGCCCGGCATTCTCGCCACGGCGGTGAAGAACGAGCACTACGACAGTCTTGCGAGCTATCTGGCGGCGCTTGGTGCGGCGCTGCAGGTCGAGTACGAGGCGATCGTCAAGAACGGCCTCCTGCTGCAGATCGATGCGCCCGACTTGGCGCTCGAACGCCACATCACCTACAAGGACCAGCCGGTCGCCGCCTTCGTCGGCTTTGTCGAGCAGGTGGTCGCCACCATCAACCAGGCAATCCGCAATGTGCCGCGCGATCGCGTCCGCCTGCACGTGTGCTGGGGCAACTCCGAGTCTCCGCATGACGCCGACGTGCCGCTCGAAGACATCCTGCCAGCCCTGCAGCAGGCCAATGTCGGCGGCTTCGTGCTGCCGTTCGCCAATCCGCGCCACGCGCACGAGTTCAAATGTTTCGCCAAACGTCCGCTCAAGGACGATCAGGTGCTGGTCGCGGGCGTCATCGACAGCCTGACCAACTTCGTCGAGCACCCGGAGGTGGTGGCCGACCGCATCGAGCGCGTCGCAGCCATGGTCGGCGATCCGACGCGCGTGCTCGCGGGAACCGATTGCGGTTTCGATACGTCCGCGGGCTGGGGCCGCGTCGCCGAAGACGTGGTCTGGGCCAAGCTCACGAGCCTGCGCGACGGCGCGCGGCTCGCCTCGGACCGGCTGTTCTAGACCGACACGGTGAAGTCCCAACTGTCGAAGTCGTTGGCGCACTGAATGCGATACGGCGTATAGCCGGTCCGCTCCAGCTTAACGATGTTCGATCGCAGGTTGTCGAGCACGAACCGCCCTCGCTCTGTGGGAACGACCAGGACGAGATGGTGCTCCGTGGAGGGTGCCGGCTCCACGACCTCGGCCAGAAGAAGACACGAGGCCGGATAGCCGCGCTGCATCAGCTCCAGGCGCTTGGTGACGGCATAGTCGTTGCAATCGCCTTCCGCCGGCGAGATGTCCCAGGTGTCGCCGAGCCCGCGCGGGTCCGGCCGCGGTTGGATGGCCTGGTTGACTTGGAGATTGACCTCGCGGAGATCCGCGATGACGTTGTTGTAGACCAGCTCGCGATCGGCCGAAGGTGTGCCAATCGCATCCGGGTGCCGATTGCGGAACACGCTCCAGCCCATGGGACCGGTGCCAATCATGTTGTCGCCCTCCCTGCAAAACTCCCGATCGAAAGCTTATCCATTTTTCCGGTTCGGGTTGCCCTCATTCGGCGGCTTGCCTGAGACGTTCGGCAAGCCCAGAATGCCGTCATGCTGGAAACCCTGTTCGATAAAATCTGGAACGCTCATCGCGTCGCGCAACGCGCCGACGGCCGCGAGCTGATCTACATCGACCGCCATGTGCTGCACGAGTTGCACGCGCCGCACGCCTTCGAGGTGCTGCAAAAGCAGCAGCGAGCGGTGCGCCGCCCGGACCTCACCTTCTCGGCACAGGACCATACGGTTTCGACGCAGCCCGGCCGCACCGACGACACCAACCCGTCGGGCGCGGCCTTCATCAAGGCGATGCGCGAGGGCAGCCGGAGAAACGGCATCAAGGTTTTCGACCTTGGCGATCCGGATCAGGGCATTTCCCATGTGGTGGCGCCCGAGCTCGGCATGGTGCTGCCGGGCGCCACACATGGTGTGCCGGACAGTCACGCCAGCACGGTCGGCGGTCTCGGTGCGCTCGCCTTCGGCGTGGGCACCACCGAGCTCGGCCATATCCTCGCGACGCAGGTCATCGCGATGAAGCGGCCGAAGAGCATGCTGATCCGTCTCGAAGGCACGCTCGCGCCGCATGTCACCGCCAAGGACGTGGCGCTCCGCATCATCGCCGAGATCGGCGTCTCGGGCGCCCGCGGCCACGTGGTCGAATATGCCGGCAGTGCGACCCGCGCGATGCCGATGGAGCAGCGCATGACGCTCTGCAATCTCAACATCGAGATGGGCGGGCGTTCGGGCTTCGTCGCGCCGGATGACGGCACGTTCCAATGGATCGCCGGACGGCCGTTTGCGCCGCAAGGCGCGATGTGGGACCGCGCGCTGGCGCATTGGAAGACGCTCAAGACCGACGACGGCGCCAGGTTCGACCGCGAGCTCGTGCTCGAGTGCGGCGATCTCGAGCCGCAGATCACCTGGGGCACCGATCCGGGCCAGGTGCTCGGCATCTCCGGCCGCGTGCCAGACCCGTCGGGTGCCGCGGATGCAAGCAAGCGCGCCGCGATGGAGAGCGCTCTGAGCTATATGGGCCTCGAACCGGGCATGACGCTCACGGGTCTGCCGGTGCATCGCGTGTTCATCGGCTCCTGCACCAACGCGCGCCTGCCGGACCTGCAGGCGGCCGCCGACGTCGTTCGTGGCCGCAAGGTCGCGCCCGGCGTGGTGGCGATGGTGGTGCCGGGCTCGTCGCTGGTGAAGCGCGAGGCCGAGGCCGCGGGCCTCGACCGCGTGTTCCGCGATGCCGGCTTCTTCTGGGGCGAGTCGGGCTGCTCGATGTGCGCCGGCGGCAATGGCGACCGCGGCGAGCCGGGCGAGCGCATCGTCTCGACGACCAACCGCAACTTCGAGAACCGCCAGGGTCCGAAGGTGCGGACGCACCTGGTCAGTCCTGCAACCGCGGCAGCGACCGCGATCGCGGGCCATATCGCCGATGTGCGGCAGTTGGGGCCGATGTGATGCAGCCGTTCAAGTCTCATACCGGCATCGCGGTGCCGCTTCTCCAGGACGACATCAACACCGACCAGATGGCGCCGGTCGCAGCGATGCGCGAGATGAAGCCGGACTACAAGAAGATGCTGTTCATGCGCGCCCGCGCCGAGGAAAAGGACTTCGTGCTGAACCGGCCGCAGTTCGCCAATCCTGGCATGCTGGTGACGGGGCAGAACTTTGGCGCCGGCTCCTCGCGCGAGGCCGCGGTGTGGGGCATGCTCGCCAACAACATCCGGGTCATCGTCGCGAAGAGCTTCGCCGACATCTATCGCGAGAACTGCCTGCAGAACGGCCTGCTCCCCGTCGTGCTCGACGCGCGCGACCAGGACGCGTTCATCGCCCGCGTGGTCGCAGCGAACGGCGCGGTGCCGTTCTCGGTCGACCTTGCGACGCAGACCATCAGCGGCCCGGGCGGGCCAGACATCAAGTTCGACATTCCGGCAGCCGACCGCACCCGCCTGCTCGAAGGCCTCGACGACATCGGGCTGACGCTGAAGCACGACAGCGAGATCAAGGCCTGGGAGCAGCGCATGGCCGCGGCGCAACCGTGGCTGCAAGCCGCGAAGGACAGCCGCGTATAATTTCGAAAAATCCAGGGAGTACCCGATGAACGTCCGCAAGAAATTCCGCGCCATCATGGCCGACAACAAGAAGTGCACGCTGATGCCCGGCGCCTACGACGCGCTGTCGGCGCGCATCATCGAGGCCGAGGGCTTCGAGGCGGTCGTGGCCGGCGGCTATGCGGCGATCGGCTCGATGCTGGCGCAGGCCGACATGGGCCAGTCCAACATGCGCGATTACGCGGCGCATTACGGCCGCATCTGCGACGCGGTGCAGATCCCGGTCTACGTCGACGCCGACACGGGCTTCGGCGGCGTCAACAACGTGCGGCAGATGGTGCGCGCCTTCGAGGCGGCGGGCGTCGCGGCCCTCTTCATCAGCGACCAGGTGTTCCCGAACCGCTGCGGCTATCTCCCCGGCAAGCAGATCGTGCCGGTCGAGCAGATCCTGGCCAAGCTCAAGGCCGCGCTCGATGCCCGCACCGATCCCGATCTCATGATCGTGGCGCGCACCGACGCCGCCAGCGTCGAAGGCGCGGACCAGGCGATCGCGCGCTGCCAGCTGTTCATGGAAGCCGGCGCCGACATGGCGAAGCCGATGGGCTTCGACACCATTCCGGACATCAAGCGGGCGCTGCGCGAGATTCCCGGGCCGCACATGGCGACGCTGTCGCAGGCGGCCGGCCCCAAGGCGCGGAGCCTGCCGGATCTGGAGGCCGCCGGCGTCGCCGCCGCGACCTTCCCGTCGGTGGCGCTGTTCGCCGCCGCCAACGCCGTGCGCAACGTGGTGCGCACCTTGAAGACCGAGAACTCGCTTGCGCCGTGCCAGCCGCAGCTCATCCCGCTCGAGGATTATTATGACCTGGTCGGGCTGAAGTCGCTGCTGACGCGCGAGGAGAGCTACGACAAGGCCGCGGCCGCTCTGGTGCAGAAGCGCGCCGCCGAATAGCCGGGGGCTGCCCATGCTGGTCGGAATTCGGTCGATCGCTGCGGCCGCGTTGCTCGCGTCGCTGGGCGGCATCGCGCACGGACAAAGCGCGGAAGAATTCTACAAGGGCCGCACGATCCAGATCATCGGCGCCTTCGAGACCGGCAACGACTACGACATCGGTACGCGGCTGCTGGCCCGCTACCTCCCCAAGGAATTGCCGGGCAATCCGACTGTGGTGGTGCAGAGCATGCCGGCGGCAGCAGGCGTGGTCGCCGCGAACTACATGGCGTTGCGCGCGCCTCGTGACGGCAGCACCCTCGGCGGCATCTCGCGGAACCTGCCGAGCCAGGCGATGATGAAGCTGCCCAACATCGAGGCCGATCCGCGGACCTTCATCTGGCTCGGCGCGACCTCGTTCCCCGGCCGGGTGTGCGTGGCGCGGACCGATGCGCCGGTGAAGACCGCGGCGGACCTGTTCAAGACCGAGCTCGTCACCGGCGGCACCGGCGTCGGCTCGTCCACCAGCATCGTGCCGACGGTGATCAACCGGGTGCTCGACGCCAAGTTCAAGATGGTCGAGGGCTATCGCGGAGCGGGTGACATCCTGATCGCGGTCGATCGTGGCGAGGTTCAGGGCGTCTGCATGTCGATGGGCCAGTTCCGCACCTCGGAGCAGAAGTTCAAGGACGGCAAGCTGCGCTATCTCTTGCGCGCCGAGGAGAGCGCCCTGCCCGGCGTGGACGCGCCGTCAATTTACGATTTCGCCAAGACCGACGAGCAGCGTCAGTTGATGCGCTTCATCTTCTCGTCGACGGAGTTCGGCCGGCCATACCTGTTTCCGCCGGGCGTGCCCAAAGACCGCGTCGACTTCATGCGCAAGGCCATCGAGCGGGCGGCGAAAAATCCGGCGCTGCTCGCCGAGGCCGAGGCGATGAAGCTCGACATGGTGTTCCGGCCGCCGGAGCACCTGGAGAAGGTGGTGGCGCAGCTCTACGAGACGCCGCCGGAGCTGGTCGAGAAGGCCAAGGAAATCAGCCCGAACCTGAAGTAGGCCGGGACGCCGCATTGCGGCTAAACAGGCATCGACAGCTTGCCGAGCAGTGCCGACAGGTCGTCGGTCTTGTCGAGACGCCACAGCGCCTCCAACGCAGCGTCGGTGTGGTTCTTCGGCCACCGCTTGCCGACGTTGCTGCGGAACTTGCGCTCGACGTCGGCGCGGCTCGGCGGCTGCCCCGGGAAGCCGGGCATCCTGTCGACCAGGCGCATGACGCTTCGTCCGTCGTCGAGCGTCGCGGTCAGCCGCGTCGGCGGCACGTTGACGGTGATTGTCGCGAAGGCCGGGTCCTCCTTCACGGTGATCTTGCGCATGAAGGCTAGGATGCGCGGCTCGTGGAGCTTGTCCGGCGCGTAGCTGGCGTTGTCGAGGTCGCCGTCGAACATGGCGCGCGCCGCGATGTACGGCAGGTTGTGGTCCGCGGTCTCCTTCGAATCCGGCGCCCACTTCTCGGCGCCGCTGCCGGCCATCTGGTAGCCGCGGCGGGTGGTGCCGATCTCGAGCGCCGTGATGCGGTCGAGATTGCCGATCTCCTTGGCGAGCGCGACCGCGGCCGGGATCGCGGTCTGGGCCGAGACATGGGCCGGATAAGATTTCATGCCGCATTGGTGGATGCGGAACGGCACGCCGCGCCGGCCGAACGTGCCGACATCGACGTCGCCCGAAACCCCGAGCATCTTGAAGAAGCCGAGCTTGCCTTCGAAGACCGGCGCCGGGCCCGTGAGGCCGCCGCGCGCCAGCATGGCGGCGAACACGCCGTTGCGTCCGGCTTCGGCGGCGGCCACGCCCTTCCAGTCGGACAGCGTCTGGGTGCGGGTCTGTCCCATCGGGATGTGGTCGTTGAGCGACAGGTTGACGGCCTGGGCGAGCTTCTCGGGCGGAAGCTTCATCAGCTTGCCGGCCGCAAGCGCGACCGCCGGCAGGTTGAACACCGGCACGTCCCAGCCGCGGGTGCTGATGTCGATGGCGTCGATCAGCCGGCAGTTGATCTCATAGGCGAGCACGATCGCGATGAAGAGCTCCGCGGGACTCGCATGCTCGGTCTCGGCGACCGCGAGACAAGCCGCGATGGTATCGCTCGGATGCCCCGTGACGCTGGCCACGTAAGCGTCGTTCAGGTCGAGATAGCGAACCGCAGCGTCGTTGGCGAAGGCCGCCAGATCGGGCGCGACGCGGCGCTTGGTGCCGATGACGGTCGCGCCGCCCCCGCCGCTCAAAAACGCCACCTCGCGGCAGACGCGCACCGGTTTCTCGTCGAAGGCGGCAAGCCCGCAGCCGAGCGTGTCGATGACGTGCGACTTAACCCGTTCGATCGTGTCGGCGTCGAGTTCTTCGTAACGCAGATCGTGGGCGTAAGCGGCGAGCCGCTCGGCGAGCGATTTCTGCTGCGCCGCCGGACGGTCCTCGGCGCGCGCCATCCGTAACACCGCCGGCAGCGCGATCGCGCCGCTGGCGAGACGCAAAAAATGCCGGCGTGGAAATGTCATCGGCTCACTCCGCCTTGATGTTGGCCTCGCGAATGACCTTGCCCCAACGCTCGGTGTCCTCGACCAGGAACCTGGCAAAGTCGGCGGCCGAGCCTCCGAACGGCGAGGCGCCGATATCTGCGATGCGCGCCTTGACGGCGGGATCGGCCAGAATGGCGTTTAGCTCCTTGTTGAGGCGCTCGACGATCTCGGCCGGCGTGTCCTTCGGCGCGACGATGCCGTACCAGTTGCTCGCCGCATAGCCCGGCACGAATTCGTTGATCGCCGGCACGTCAGGCATCACGTCGAGCCGCGCTGCGGTCGTCACGCCGAGCGGACGCAGCTTGCCGGATCGGACCTGCTGGATCGCCGACGGCACCGAGTCGAACATCACCTGGATGCGGCCGCTGATCAGGTCCGGCATCGCCGGGCCCGCGCCGCGATAGTGCACCATGACCATGTCGGTGCCGGTCATGATCTTGAACAACTCGCCATAGATATGCGGCACGGTGCCCGGGCCCGCCGACGACATGTTGATCTTGCCGGGATTGGCCTTGGCATAGGCGATGAAGTCCGGGATGGTCGCCGGCATCGCCGGGTTCACCAGCATGACGCCCGGCGACCGCATCAGGCTCCCGACCGGCGTGGTGTCGCGGATGAAGTTGAAATTCATCTTCTCGTAGAGCGTCGCGTTGATCGCGTTCGACACCATCGAGAACATCAGCGTGTAGCCGTCGGCCGGCGAACGGATCATCGCCTCGGTCGCGATGTTGGTCGCGGCCCCCGGCCGGTTCTCGACGATGACCTGCTGGCCGAGCCGCTGCGTCAGCCATTCCGCGGTCAATCGCGCGGCGATGTCGGCCGGGCCGCCAGCCGGGAAGCCGACGAACAGGTGCACGGGCTTCGTCGGATAACTGTCCGCGACAGCGATGCGCGGGGCTGCGAGCAGAACCGCGGCGCCTGCGGCGCGTTGCAGAAACTGACGGCGGTGAATGGCCATGGCGGTCCTCCCGAACCCGCCCAGGCGTCGTGTGAATGCGCCCGGTGCAGGAAGATGCAACGCTACAGGAGCGGCGGTGCAGCCGGAAGGGCCCGCAGATCAGGCGCCGGAACTCGACCGCGCCGCAGCGGCACGGTCCGCCCAGCGACCGTATTCGCGTGACAGGACGTTCCTGGTCCAGCGCTGCGCCGGCCGCTCGAACCAGGCCCAGACAGCAAGCGACAACATGGCCACGACGGCGATGACAGCCGCCACAGCGACCGGCGCGTGCGGCGCGATGCCGAAGTGCTCCAGCAGCGTGTAGCCGAGCTGCTGGTGCAGCAGATAGAGCGGATAGGTCATGCCGCCGATCGCGAGCGTGATCCGCCCCGGTACGGGAAAGCGCTTCAGGCCGACGCAGACGCGGATCACGATGATCGAAAGCAGGCAGATCGCGCTCACGATTGCCACGCTGAAGGGTTCGCCGGAATGCGCGCGCAGCCAGGCGAGGCTGTGGTCGGCCTGGTAGATCGCGGTCATTGCGGCGAGCGCCAGGAGGCACTGCACCGCGCGGTCGCGGCGGCCGCATTGCAGCTGATAGATCAGGAGTCCGGTGGCGAAGAAGCCGCTGTAGTCGGCGAGAAAGATCTTGCAGAAGAACTGGGCGTCGATGGTCATCTCGTTCAACAGCGACAGAACGAGCCAGACGCCGACGATCAGGTCGTTCCGGCGCGGGAACAGACCGAGCCGAATGAACAACGTCGCCCAGCCGTAGAAGATCACCTCGATCACCAGCGACCAGTAGGCGCTGTCGATGTAGTCGTGCCCGAGCTCAGGCGCTGCGATGAACAGGTTCGCCACCCAGGTGGCGAGGCTGGTTCGAAAGTGCGGCGCGCCGAACGCGACGACGGCCACGAAGGTCAGCGTCATGCACAGCAGGAATGTCGGATAGATGCGCGAGAAGCGTGCGATGGCGAAGGCCGCGGCGCTGCGCCCCTCCGCCGAATAGGCGATGACGTAGCCGCTGATGATGAAGAACACCGGCACGCCGAGAAACCCGTAGCGCGCCCATGACGCAAGCTCGGGCACGGCGACATGTGCGCCCTGGTAACCGTTAGGTCCGCGGAAACCATAGTGGAATGCGACGACGCCCAACACCGCCATCAAACGGAGCACATCCAGGCCCTGCAGACGCTGTTCGGGCGCGTTGGGTGACGGCGCGACGGTCATCGCGTCAACATGACGCATCGGCGTGAAGATGGCTTAAACACCGGTGCAGACTCGAACGCTCGATGACAACTTGTTGATCGAGGCATGGGCCGGAGGGGACCGCTTCGATCGCTCGTCCGGCCAGCGAGGGTCTAGCCCTTCTTAAATTTGAACTTTGCGACGTGGGCGCACGCTTCGCAAACGAAGGTGTGCTGCATCATGTCGGGCTCGGCCGGAAGCGGCTCGATCATGGTGATCTTCATGACGCCGTTGCACGCCGGGCATTTCGCCGTCGCGTCGGTCTTCCGGAGAGTCACTTGAGATATTCGAGCCAGCGCTGCTGACGTTGATAGGCTTCGTGCCGCCGCATCAGGAGCTGATTGTGTTCGGTATCGAGAAAGTAGCTGAGAACGGCCTGCACAAGCTTCAGCATGAACACCCCGGCTTCGTGAACGCGTCCAACAACCGGCGCGGGGCGAATTCGTTCCGAATAACCGAGGGTGCGGCGGGTGTTGTGGCGGGATACCGCCGACCTCCTCCGGGGAGGTGCGAAGAGGCCAAAGCCGAGGAAAGAGTGCGGAGCCGCAGTGGCCGTCGGAGTTGTGATCCCGGGAACCTACAGAAGTAGGTGGGCGCCATATGACCCGGTCCAGGGACCAGGCCAGGGACAGCTCCCTTCAGGATCGTAAGGCCCCGGGGAATTTACCCCAAACGCACCCCGCAGCCCCGCGACGCCAATGTAGTGGTTCGGACGGCGCACCGCAAAGTGCGGCGCGCAAAATCATTCAGCCTGATCGTCAGCCTTGCGCCGGGCCGTCGCTGGGCG
>CAKZHN010000517.1 GCA_936924235.1 uncultured Rhodoplanes sp.
TCTTCACCGAGCGCGCCGCCGCCGTCGCCCGCGCTGGTCTTCCAGTTCTTCAGACGGAGCCGCGTCGAGGCGTTCTCGACATGCCAGGTCACGGCGAGATGGCGCAGCCGGCCGATGGCGCCGCCATCGAGCAGCGTTTTCGCTCTGCGGAACGCCATCACCTCGGTGAAGTTGAAATCCATCGCGGCCGGCCGCGCTCCCATCTCACGAAGCATGGCGGCGGCGCCTTCGAGGTCGGCGGCCATCGGCTTTTCCACGAACACGGCCTTGCCGCTCTTCAACGCGGCAATCGCGATCGACGGCTGCAGCCGCGGCGGCACCGCGATCGTGACTGCGTCGATGTCGGTCCGCGCGATCATCTCGGCCCAATCGCCGTAGGCGTCGGGAATATCGGCCTCGCGAGCGAGCGCGGCCGTGCGCGCCGCGTCGGAGCCCGCGAGCGCCACGACCCGGCAGCGCGAATCCGCGCGGAACGCGGGCAGTTGCACCGCGCGTCCGTAGTTGCAGCCGACGATTCCAAGGCGGATCAAGAACGCTCCCTGCGGCCGGCCCCTGTCCGGCAAAGCGCGCGCAATCTGTGCGGAGGACCCGCCCCGGTCAAGGGATCACGTCGACAAGGCCTGCGGGCGGCGATACGGTCCGGCGGTTTCCGAGGTGTCCTGATTTGCCATCCCCCGAAAACGGCCTGACCACGCGTGCGGCGGTCCGCGTCGCCGCGCTGGTGCTCGTGGTGCTGGCGCTGCGGCTGCCGATCAACGACCTGCCGCGCTACGTCGTGCTGCTGGTGGGCGCGATCGCGATCTTCACCAACCCGGTCAGGTTTACGGCGGCGCGCTGGCTTCTGGCCTTTGCCGCTCTTGTGATCTCATTCGCCGGACCGTGGCTGTGGCCGGCGCCGCGGATCGAGGAAGGCCACAACGTCTTCATCGTCGATGACGGCCGCGCCGGCGCACTGGAGCGCGGCCTGCCGGCCGAGGCGTTCCGCCTGATGAAGGCCGAATTCGACACGCGCTATCCGCGCGACAAGCGCTGCGCCACAGGCTCATCCGGATGCTGGCGCGATGCCGAGTTTCCGGCGCGGCCTTACGCGTTCTCCTCGGATGCGATCTACTCGGGCGCGGAATTCTCGCGCCGCGTCACCCGCATCGATTTCTCCGATCCGGTCTGGCAGCGGCTCGGCTTCATCAACGAAGGCTATAACTGGTACGGATCGAGCGACCTGCAGCGCAACAAGCGCGAGCCGCGATGGAAGCTGTTGCACCCGTGGACGCTGACCATGCCGTATTTCGTGATGGTCCGGTTCCCAGCCGACTTCGCCGGCAGCCGCTTGTGCTGGAGCGGGCTCCTGCTCTGGGAGACCGACGCCGGCCGCTTCGAGCCGCTGCGCAACGCCGAGCTTGATTGCCGCGTGATCCAGCCAGCCGATGCCGGGCGGATGACTTTCGGCGTCGCGATCGGCGCGCCGCTCGAGATGCATCTGCGGCCGACCTGGGCGGTGCGGCTGCATCGCGCGTTCGACATTGGGCTGGCGCTGCTCGGCGCCATCGCCATCCTGCTGGTGCTGGTCCAGGCGCGGCTGCGCGCGATGGCGTTGCCATTGACACTGATCGGGCTTGCGCTGCTGATGATCGTGCCGGTGGATGCGAGCTTCATCGGCGGCTGGCGGCCGTTCGACGGCGGCGACGACGGGCTCTGGTATGAAGGCGTTGCCCGCAAGATCGTGCAGTCCGCGCTCAACGGCGACGTCTGGCTTGCGCTGGAAGGCGGCGAAGCCGTCTACTACTACGGCGGGCCGGGCTTGCGTTATCTGCGCGCGCTGGAGCGCTTCGTGTTCGGTGATACGTCTCTGGGCTATCTGTCGCTGATGCTGGTGCTGCCGCTCGTAGTGTTCGCGGCCTTCAAGCGGTTCTTCACGCCGCGCACCGCGTTGGGATTGGCGTTGATCTTCATCGCAGTGCCGGTCGGCACATTGTTCGGCTCGACCTACATCCACTACGTCAAATGGGCGGCGCGAGGCTTTGCGGATCCCGCCGCCGCTATGCTGTTCATCGCGGCGCTGGTAGTTCTCGTCGGCCGCGGCAGCGCTGGCCCCGATCGTCGCTTCGCCCCCGCGCTCGGGGCAGGCTTCCTGTTTGCGCTTGCGCTCTGGGTGCGGCCCAATCTCGCGCCCGCCGCGGGCATTCTGCTTGGCGGCGCGGGTCTCGCGGCGCTGTGGCAATGGCAGGTCGCGCGCGTCGCGGGCCTGTGCATCGGTTTTCTGCCGGTGTTCGGCATGGCCCTGCACAACTGGGTATTCGGCCATGTGTTCGTGCTGTTCAGCGCCAACGCCACGATCGCCGAAGCCGTGCCGATGCCGCCGGGGGCTTACGTGGCCGCGCTGGGCGAGCTGCTGCATCTCGATCCCGGGGGGCAGCACGTCAGGATGTGGCTTCTGCAATGGGGGCGCTGGCTCGCTGGCCCGTCCGAATCCTTCCTGATGATTCCCCTCCATGCCGCCGCCATCGTGGTGCTGGTCCGCGTCGCCGCGCGAGGAGCGTTCGATCCCTGGCTGCGATTGATCGCGGTCGCGGCGCTCGTGCAGCACACGGTCGCCTGGTTCTATCTGTCGTCGGACCGCTACTACTACCTGGTCTGGTTTCTCACGCTGCTGGTCTGCATGGTCTGGGTGCGCGACGAGGGCTTCGGGCTGTTGCAGCGGATGCTGCCGCGCGTGACGCGAGGGCTGGAGCGCCATCCGGCGAGCGCGCGGCTCGAGCGCGTGCTCGATTGGTTCGTCCGGTTGACCGGTGTTGCCGCGCCGGCCGCCAAGTAGTCGGCTACACAGGCAGTTTCAGAAAACCCTTCAGCCCGGCCATCATCAACGTGCCGAGATGCAGTTGCTGGACGAACTCGTCGGCCTTGATCATCGCCACCAGCTCGGCGGGCGTCTTTAACACCACCGTGAGGCCCGGCTCCGGCTTGAAGTCCGCGATCTGCTCGTTGGTCTCGACGAAGAACGAGTGCACGCGGTTGCTCAAGCGCCCGGTGCACGGCGATGCCGGCGCGCCGAGCGAATGGGTGGCGCGGGCCGGGTAGCCAGTCTCTTCCAGAAGCTCGCGCGCGGCCGCGGCGGCCGCATCTTCGCCCTCTTCAAGCAGACCCGCCGGCAATTCCCAGGTGAAGCCTTCCATCGCCGGCCGATACTGCCGCACCAGCGGAATGCGGCCGTCGGGAGTGCGGGCGAGGATCGCGAGATAATCGCGCTGGCCGACCGCGTGATAGACCTCGGGCTTGGCGCCGGGCGCGAACTCGACCTCGCGGGCGATCACGTCCATCCACGGCGAGATCGTGGTGACGTTGCGCGCCTTGATTTTCGGCCATTCCTCGGACATCAGGCGGCGCCGTGGGTTTGCGGCTTGCGCGTCACGCTTTCGGGCGGGCGCCGCAGGAAGGTTGTGGCGAAGGCGTAGCCGTACCAGCGCAGATAGGCCGGCAGCCATTTCAGCACGCGGAAGCGGCTGGTGCCGTGCTTTCGCTCGAACCAAAGCGCCGGCACCTCGCCGATCCGCCAACCGAGGCGGTGCGCCTTCACCAGCAACTCGATGCTGTAGGTGAAGCCCTGGTCCGACTCCACCTTGAGGTTCTCGATCACGCGGCGCGAGAACAGCCGGAAGCCGGAGGTCGGATCGTGCGCCGGGAGCCGCGCAAAATGATGCAGCGTGAAGGCCGCGCTGCGCACCAGCGTGGCCTTCAGCCAAGGGCAGCCCTGCATGGTGCCGCCCGGGATGAAGCGGCTGGCGCAGACCACGTCGCAGCCTTGCCGCGCCTGCTCGACCATCGTGTCGACAATGCCGGGATTGAAATCGTCGTCGGCCGGATAGACCACCACCAGCGGCGCGCTGCTCGCAGCAAAGCCCGCCATGATCGCCGCATGCGCGCCGCGCGACGGATTGCGCACGAACTCGACCGGCATGCCCTGGTGCGCGTCGGGATTGGCGCGGACCGCGGGGAGGGTGTCGTCGTCGGGGCGATCGTAGCAGATCAGCACGCGCGCCGGCGTCTTGACGCTCTGCGACAGCCCGTGCAGCACGCCGACGATGTTCTCGCCCTCGTTATAGACCGGGATGACGATGTCGAGCTGCGATGGCATCGCGTGGCGGGCTTTACGAGATGACGTTGGCGGCGCCGCGCAACAGCCCCCAGACGTCGACGACCGGCTTGCCCTTGAGGTCAGCGTCCTTGTAGCAGCGATGCGGCGTGCACACGATCAGGATGTCGCTTTTCTCGATCACCTCGTCGAGCGGCAGCAGCGTCGGATCGGTCGTCACCAGCGGATCGGTGGTCAGCACGGCGCGGGCGTGTCCCACGAGCGCGTGCTTCAGCTTGTAGCTCAGCGAAGCGCGCGCATCGTCGCTCTCCGCCTTGAACGCCATGCCGAGCAGGCCGACCGTCATGTTGGCGAGATCGAAGTCGCGGCGCAGGTCCGCGATGATGTGCAGCGGCAGGCCCTCGTTGACCATGATCGCCGCGTTGCCGAGCGCGAACTCGTTTCGCGCAAACGCGAGAAGCTGCATCGTGTCTTTCACAAGGCATGGCCCTGCCGCGAAGCCCGGCGTGGGAATGCCCTTGGCGCGCGGATAGTTGTGCTTCATGCCTTCGAGGATGCGCGCGTAATCGAGGCCCGCGGACTTCGCGATCAGGTAGAACTGGTTGGTGATGGCGAATTCGAGATAGCGGTAGGCGTTGTTGAACAGCTTGGCGAACTCCGCCTCCATCGGCGAGAGCGTCACGATCTCCGGCGCGATCATGTTGAACAGCGCCTTCGCCTCCTGCTCGGCCTCGGGCGAAAGCCCGCTGACGATCTGCGGCATGCGCCGCAGCTCCTCGATGCCGTAGCCCTGCGCGATGCGCTCGGGGCAGAACGCCACCTTGAGGTCGTTGCCCTGCCGCTTGATGTGGCTGTCGATCCAGTCCGTGGTGCCGGGAAACAATGTCGAGCGCAGGATCAGCAGTTGGCCGCTGCGCATATGCGGCAGCAACGGATCGACGCAATCCTGGATCACCCGGCGCACCGGATTGAGGAACTCGTCGACCGGCGTGCCGATGGTGACGATCACCGGGCCCTTGGTCGAAATCTCGCTGGGCTTGCTGGTGAAGAACAACCGGCCTTCGGCCAGCGCCTTCTGCAGCAGCTCGTCTGCGCCATGCTCGATGAACGGCATGCGGCCGGCGCGCAGCGTGTCGAGGCTCGTCGTGTTCAGGTCGTTGATGTTGACCGTAAGCCCCTTCGCCGCAAATGACAGCACCAGCGGCACGCCGACATGGCCGGCGCCGCCCACCACGGTGAGGTCCGCGGTCTGGGCGGTCACGGCGCGCGCGGAGGCCGGACGTTCAGCGATATTCAAGGCTTCACTCCAGAGGTCAGGACAAACGAACGGAACGGACGCATGAAGCTTGGTGTGAACAGCATGCTGTCGATCGCATTATAGAGCGGCAGCAGCCAGCGCACACGGCCCGAGGCGACGTAGCGGTAGCTCATGTTGGAGAGGTAGTCGGTTTCGACGGTGAAACCCGCGGCCCGGAAGGTCTCCGCGGCTTCCTTCGCCAGCACCGGCCGCTCGTTCTCGGTCACCCCGATCGGGCTGTAGAACGGCGAGGCCTTGTCCCGGTAGAGCCACATGAACGGGTTCATCCGGTTCGGGTCGAAAGCCACGAACCGGCCGCCCGGCCGCAGCACCCGGTAGACCTCGGCGGCGCAGCGCGACGGGTCGGGGAAGTGGTGGACGATGCCGATCAGCAGCACCCCGTCGAAGCTCGCATCGGGGAACGGCAGGCGCTCGACGTCGCCCTCCAGGAACTCGATGCCGGGATACTTCCGCCGGCCCAGTTCAATGAGCTTGGGGCTGATGTCGACCCCGGCAGGCACGCAGCCGTGCCGGCGGAGGAGGTCCGAAAACACCCCGGAGCCGCAGCCAAGATCGGCCACCCGGTGGCCGGGCCGGAACTGTCCCAATTCGACCGCGGTCCGGATCAGCAGCGCGCTGCTCTCGGGCGCGAACACGTCGTAGGAGTCGGCCGCGGCATGGCCGTCGAAAAACGCGATTTCCTTCTGCTTGTCCTGCTCCCGGCTCGCGGAGCGCCCTTCAGGGGTCCCGAGGGGCTCGGCCTGGGCGGTTTTGGGCTCTGGTCTCACATTCATCGGGCCACAGCTATCACGGCCCTCCCGGCCCTGGCAGGGCCTCCGAACCTTAAAATAGGACCAGCCTGACGGGATTTCGGGTTCACCCCATCTTGCGGGGGTGTGGCCCAGGAGCCAGTTGTTAAGGTCAATTGGGGGAGAGTTGGCGTTGCCGCATTGCAACATGACGAATTTGCTGGCAGCACAGCCAGCATGACGAATCTTCGACGCCTGCCGCGGACCGCCGCCGCGCTTTCGCTCGTGCTGGCGCTGGCTGCCTGCGGCCAGGCCCAGCAGCCTGCGGGCGGCCCGCCGCCGCCCACCGTGACGGTCGCCAAGCCCGCCGTGCGCCCGATGACCGACCAGGACGAGTATGTCGGGCGCTTCGTCGCCATCGACGCGGTGGAAATCCGCGCCCGGGTCTCGGGCTATCTCGACAAGATCCATTTCCGCGACGGCCAGATGGTCAAACAGGGCGACCTGCTGTTCACCATCGACAAGCGGCCGTTCGAGAACACGCTGGCGCAGGCGCGGGCCAATCTGGCCCAGGCGCGGGCCAATCTTGCCTTTGCCGAATCCGATCTCGAGCGCGGCAAGCAGCTGGTGCGAGAGCGCACCATCTCGGAGCAGGTGTTCCAGCAGCGCACGCAGGCGTTCGGCAGCTCGCAGGCGTCGGTCGCCGCCAACGATGCCACCGTCAAGCAGGCGGAGCTCGATCTGGAGTTCACTGATTTGCGTGCGCCGGTCGATGGCCGCATCGGCGACCGCCGCGTGTCGCCCGGCAACCTGGTCACCGGCGGCACCACCGGCACCACGACGATGCTCGCCACCATCGTGTCGATGGATCCGATCCGCTTCGAGTTCACCATGGATGAGGCCTCGTACCTGCGTTACGAGCGCCTGTCCCAGAACAGCAAGGACGTCACCGGCCGCGAGGGCGGCGTCACGGTCGGGCTGAAGCTCCTCGACGAGAAGAACTTCGAGCGCCGTGGCGCCATGGACTTCGTCGACAACGTCATCGAGAAGTCGTCCGGCACGATCCGCGGCCGCGCCGTGTTCGCCAACCCGGGCGGCGTGCTGACGCCGGGCATGTTCGGCCGCGTCCGCGTGCCGGGCTCGCCGACCTATGACGCGCTGCTGTTGCCGGACGCCGCGATCGGCACCGAGCAGATCCGCAAATACGTGCTGGTGGTCGACGCCGAAAACAAGGCCGTCATGAAATACGTCACGCTCGGCCAGCTCACCGACGACAATCTCCGCGTCATCAAGAGCGGCATCGACGCCAACGATCGCGTCGTGGTCAACGGCCTGATGCGCGTGCGTCCGGGCGTGAAGGTCAACCCGCAGGAGCAGGGCGCCTCGCCGTCTGCGGCGGCGGCCTCGACCGGCGCTCAGGCCAAGAACTAAAGGGCTGCGCACCGATGCGCATGTCGCATTTCTTCATCGACCGTCCGATCTTCGCATCGGTGCTCTCGATCGTGTTCGTGATCCTGGGCGCGGTGGCGTTCACGCGCCTGCCGGTCGCGCAGTATCCGGAAATCGCGCCGCCGGTGATCAACGTGTCGGGCCAGTTCCCCGGCGCCAACGCCGACGTGGTGGCGTCGACCGTGGTCGCTCCGATCGAGGAGCAGATCAACGGCGTCGAGAACATGATCTACATGTCGTCGAACTCGAACGGCGACGGTCGCTTCTCGATCGGCGTGACCTTCGACATCGGCACTAATCTCGACATCGCCCAGGTGCAGGTTCAGAACCGCGTCGCCGTCGCACTGCCGCGCCTGCCGGCCGACGTTCGCAACATCGGCGTCACGGTGGCCAAGGCCTCGACCGATCTGATGATGATCGTGCACGTCTATTCGCCGGACCGCACGCGCGACGATCTCTTCATCTCCAATTACGCCATCCTCGAGATCAAGGACGCGCTGGCCCGCGTCGACGGTGTCGGCTCGATCACGCCGTTCGGCAGCCGCGACTACGCCATGCGGGTCTGGCTCGATCCGGCGCGGCTGCAGTCGCTGAACATGACGGCGACCGATGTCACGACCGCGCTGCAGGGCCAGAACATCCAGGTCGCCTCGGGCATCCTGAACCAGCCGCCGGTCGACCGGGCCGGCGCGTTCCAGGTTTCGGTGCAGACGCTCGGCCGCCTCGCCGATCCGGACCAGTTCGGCGACGTGGTGGTGAAGCAGAACGGCAACGCGGTGGTGCGGCTCAAGGACGTCGCCCGCGTCGAGCTCGCCGGACAGGACTATTCGTCGAACTCCTACCTCGACACCACGCCGGCGGTCGCGATCGCGCTGTTCCAGCGCCCGGGCTCCAATGCGCTGGCGACCGCCCAGGCGGTCCGCGAGACCATGGCGGAGATCGCCAAGAAATTCCCGCCCGGCATCAAGTACGACATCATCTACGACCCGACGCAGTTCATTCAGCAGTCCGTCGACGCCGTGATGGAGACGATCCTCGAGGCGATCTTCCTGGTCGTCATCGTGGTCGTGCTGTTCCTGCAGACCTGGCGCGCCGCGGTCATTCCGCTGGTCGCGATCCCGGTGTCGCTGGTCGGCACCTTCTTCCTGATGGCGATGTTTGGCTTCTCGCTCAACAATCTGTCGCTGTTCGGTTTGGTGCTCGCGGTCGGCATCGTGGTCGACGATGCTATCGTCGTGGTCGAGAACGTCGAGCGCAACATCGCGCTGGGGCTCAGCCCGCGCGACGCCGCGATGCGCAGCATGGACGAGGTCGGCGCGGCGCTGGTCGCGATCGCGCTGGTGCTGTGCGCGGTGTTCATCCCCTCGGCCTTCATCACCGGCATTTCCGGCCAGTTCTACCGGCAGTTCGCGCTGACGATCGCCGGCGCCACCGTGATCTCGCTGATCGTCTCGCTGACGCTGTCGCCTGCGCTCTGTGCGCTGCTGCTCAAGCCGCATGACAGCCACCGCAAGGAGCGCTGGTGGGAGAAGCCGCTGCATCGCTTCTTCGGCGTTTTCAATCTGGGCTTCGACAAGCTTGCGTCGGGCTACGGCTGGCTCGCCGCCCGCGTGGTCCGCTACGCCGTCGTGATGCTCGTGATCTATGCCGGCGTGATTGTGTTCGGCCTCTGGGAGTTCGCCAAGACGCCGCGCGGCTTCATCCCGGCGCTCGACCGCGGCTACATGATCGTGGTGGCGAACCTGCCGCCGGGCGCCTCGCTCCAGCGCACCGACGCCGTGCAGCGCCGCATCGTCGAGAAGGCGCTGAAGGTTCCGGGCGTGATCGGCGCGGTGAACATCGTCGGCTTCTCCGGCGCGACCTTCACCAACTCGCCGAACGCCGGCGCAGCCTTCCTGGTGCTGGATTCGTTCGAGAAGCGCGCGAAAGACCCGAACCAGTCGGCGGCGGGCCTGCAGCGCGCGCTGTTCGCCGCCTTCGCCGACATCCAGGAAGCCGGCATCTTCGTGGTCCAGCCGCCGCCGGTGCAGGGCATCGGCAATGCCGGCGGCTTCCGCATGATCGTCGAGGACCGCGCCGGCCGCGGCGCCGCCGCCTTGCAGGCCGCAACCTATGCAATGATGGGCCGAGCCGCGCAGACGCAAGGCCTGGTGCAGGTGTTCTCGATCTTCGAGACCTCGACGCCGCAGCTCTATCTCGACATCGACCGCGTCAAGGCGCAGATGCTCGGCATCAACACCCCCGACGTGTTCAACGCGCTGCAGGTCTATCTCGGCTCGTCCTACGTCAACGACTTCAATCTGTTCGGCCGCACCTTCCGGGTCGTGGCCCAGGCCAAGGCCGACGAGCGGATGGACCCCAAGGACGTGCTCGCGATCCGGGTGCGCAATTCGAGCGGCGACGCGGTGCCGCTCGGCTCGTTCACCACCGTGCGCGACGTGTCGGGACCGTATCGCGTGCCGCGCTACAATCTCTATCCTGCGGCCGAGCTCGATGGCGCGGCGGCGCCCGGCTACAGCCAGGGCCAGGCCATGGAGATAATGCAGAAGCTCGCGGCCGAGACGCTGCCGGACGGCTTCTCCTATGAATGGACCACGCTGGCGTTCCAGCAGCTTCGCGCCGGCAACACCGCGGCCTTCGCCTTCATCCTCGCCGTGGTGTTCGTGTTCCTGGTGCTGGCCGCACAGTTCGAGAGCCTGACGCTGCCGGTCGCCGTCATCCTGATCGTGCCGATGTGCCTCATCGCATCGATCGTCGGCGTGGTGCTGCGCGGGCAGGACAACAACATCCTGACGCAGGTCGGCTTCATCGTGCTGATCGGCTTGGCGGCCAAGAACGCCATCCTGATCGTCGAGTTCGCCAAGCAGCTCGAGGACCAGGGCCGCGACCGCTTTGCCGCCGCGATCGAGGCGGCGCGGCTTCGATTGCGTCCGATCCTGATGACGTCGCTGGCCTTCATCTTCGGCGTGTCGCCGATGGTCTGGGCGGTCGGCGCCGGCGCGGAACTGCGCCAGACGCTCGGCACCGCGGTGTTCTCCGGCATGATCGGCGTCACCGTGTTCGGCGTGATCTTCACCCCGGTGTTCTACGTGGTGACGCGCTGGCTCGCCTTGCGGACCTCGCGCAACGCCGCCCCGGCGGCCCATCCCGCCGAATAGCAGCGCGTAAACCATTGAAACGACAGGGTGTTCACGAAGTCGTGAGGGCCGCTGGTCAAGATGTCGCGTACCAGGAATAAGACGCTTCGGCCAGGAATAAGGCTCGTTCACGGGGTGTTAGCCAGACACTCCGCCGCATTGGGTCTTGTCCGGCCGACGGAAGTTACAAGTCACCGACTGAATCTCCACACCAAGAGGGGTCTCAACGATGAAGCGTCTCGTTCTTGCCGCAGCCTTCGCCACGCTCGGTATCACCGCCGTGCTTGCCCAGAGCGATCCGATCGCCGCCCGCAAGGCGATCATGAAGGAGAACGGCAACCAGTCGCGCATCGCGCGTGAGATGATCGAGGGCAAGCAGCCGTTCAATCTCGACGCCGCCAAGAAGGTGCTCACGACCTTCGGCGAGACCGCGGACAAGGCCAAGAACCTGTGGCCGGACAACTCCAAGACCGGCGGCGACACCGCGTCGCTCCCGGCGATCTGGGAGAACAAGGCGGACTTCGAAGCCAAGCTCGTCAAGTTCAGCGCCGACTCCAAGGCCGCCGTTGCCAAGGTGACGGACGCTGACAGCTTCAAGGCCCAGATGGGCGAGATCGGCAAGAACTGCGGCGGCTGCCACAACAACTATCGCAAGAAGCAGTCGTAATCGTTCACCGGCGGGTGCGCCCGCCGATAGATCATCGCAGGGCGGTGCGTTTCGACGCGCCGCCCTGCAGCTTTTTGAACAGCCGCGCGACGTTCACAAAGTCGTAAGGCTGTCTGTCGAGATGTCGCGTATCGGGAATAAGACGAGTCCCCCAGGAATAGTACTCCTCGTCAGGAGTCAGCCAGACACTCCGCCACTTTGACCTTCGAGGCTCTCGTGTGGGCCCGCGGGCGTGCGGATTGCTGTCTGAATTCCATACCAAAGAGGGGATATTGCCAATGAAGCGTCTCGTTCTTGCCGCAGCCTTCGTAACGCTCGGCATCACCGCCGTGGTTGCCCAGAGCGATCCGATCGCCACCCGCAAGGCGCTGATGAAGGAGAACAACAATCAGGTCCGCATCGCGCGCGAGATGATCGACGGAACACAGCCGTTCAATCTGGACGCGGCCAGGAAGGTGTTCACGACCTTCGGTGGCGTGGCGAGCAAGGGCAAGGATCTTTGGCCCGACAGCTCGAAGGCCGGCGAGTCCGCGTCGCTCCCGGCGATCTGGGACAACAAGCCGGACTTCGAAGCGAGGCTCGCCGCGTTCAGCGCCGACGCCAAGATCGCCGAAGGCAAGGTGACCGACCTCGACAGCTTCAAGGAGCAGCTCCGCGAGATCGGCAAGCACTGCGGCGGCTGCCATACCGCCTACCGCCAGAAGCTGTCATAGATCGCTGAACGGGATCGTTGACCGGCGAGGGGCGCTCGCCGATAAGGCTGTCGCAGGGCGGTGCGTTTGCGCGCATCGCCCTTAAGCTTTTCGGATTTGGCTCGATTGCTTTACATTGAACTTTGGAGGCCCCGATGCTGCGCAAGCTTTTCATCCTGGCGGTGGTCCTGGCGATCATCGGCTTTGGCGTGTTCTGGGGCCTGACCATTCCGGCGACCGTGCCGGCCAGCGCGCTGCCGCAGCGGACAGCCAATCTCGACAACGGCAAGACCATGTTCACGATGGGCGGCTGCTCGTCGTGTCACGCGACGCCCGGCCAGGACGACAAGACCCGGCTCGGCGGTGGCGTGGCGCTGAAATCGCCGTTCGGCACGTTCTATGCACCGAACATCTCGCCGGATGGCAACGAGGGCATCGGCAAGTGGAGCGAGGCAAATTTCGTCACCGCGATGCTGAAGGGCACGTCCGAGGACGGCGAGCATCTGTTTCCGGCGTTTCCCTACACGTCCTATCAGCACATGCGGCTCGATGACGTGCGCGATATCTTTGCGTATCTGAAGACGCTGCCGGCGGCGCAGGACAAGTCCAAGCCGCACGACGTGCCGTTCCCGTTCAACATCCGCCGTTCGCTCGGGGTGTGGAAATTCCTGTTCCTCGACGGCAAGCCGTTCGAGCCCGATCCGGCGAAAGACGCCGTGTGGAATCGCGGCGCCTACCTGGTCAACGGTCCGGGCCATTGCGCCGAGTGCCACTCGCCGCGCAACCTCCTGGGCGGGATCATCACGAGCCAGCGCTTTGCCGGCGGACCCGATCCCGGCGGCGATCCGAGCGGCTTCGTGCCCAACATCACGCAGAAGAGCCTGACCTACTCGAAGGAGAACCTTCTCAACCTGTTTGCGACCGGCGAGACGCCGGACGGCGACAGCCTCGGCGGCGAGATGGGCAAGGTGATCGGCAATTTGAGGCAACTCAGCGCGGCCGACCGCGAAGCGGTCGCGACCTACATCCTGTCGCTGCCTCCGGTCGAGGGACCCAAGCGGCCGGAGTCCAAATGAACCTGCGCGCTCGATGAATCTGCTCAAGGCATTCCTGCTCAAGGGCACATCGGCGCTGCTGTTTGCAATGCTCTCCGCCTGCGTCCGCTTTCTCGGCGAAAGCGGTGTGCCGCTCGGTCAGGTGGTGTTCTGCCGTGCGTTCTTCGCGATCCTGCCGGTGCTGGCGCTGTCGGCGTGGCACCGCGAGCTGGCGCGGGCGTTCTACACCAAGCGCCCGCTCGGCCATTTGACGCGTGGGCTCATCAGCATCGCCGGCATGTTTCTCAACTTCGCGGCGCTCGCGCGCCTGCCGCTGGTCGATGCCACGGCGATCTCTTTCGCCGCACCGCTGATCACCGTGGCGCTGGCCTGGCTTATCCTGGGCGAGACCGTGCGGATCTATCGCTGGACTGCGGTGACCGTGGGCTTCGCCGGCATCGTCGTGATGCTGTGGCCCTATCTCAACTTCTCGCAATACGCGGCCGGCGGTTCGGCGTCGTCCGCGGCGACCATCGGCGCCGCCTGCGGGATGATCGCAGCCTTCACCAACGCCGGCTCCGTGATCCAGACCCGGCGGCTCGCCGACACCGAAACGACGCCGGCGATCGTGTTCTATTTTTCGATGTATTGCGCGCTCGCGGGCCTCGCGACCTTGCCGTTCGGCTGGCTGTGGCCGACGCCGTTCCAGCTTCTGATCCTGGTCGGGTCCGGCGTGATCGGCGGGCTCGCGCATATCTTCCTGACCGCGAGCTATCACCATGCGCCGGCGTCGCTGGTCGCGCCGCTCGACTACACCACGATGATCTGGGCCTATGTCCTGGGCTACGCGCTGTTCGGCGAATTGCCGACGGTCACCGTCTATATCGGCGCGGTGGTCGTCGCGGGCTCCGGCTTATTCGTGATCTGGCGCGAGCGGCAGCTCCGCCGGCCGCGCAAGAAGCTATAGGCCGAGTGCGCTGAGGCCGGGATGGTCGTCAGGGCGACGGCCGAGCGGCCAGTGATACTTGCGGTCGCTCTCCTTGATCGGCAGGTCGTTGATGCTGGCGATGCGCAGCTGCATCAAGCCGTGCTCGTCGAACTCCCAGTTCTCGTTGCCGTAGCTGCGGAACCAGCTGCCGCTGTCGTCGTGCCACTCGTAGGCGAAGCGCACCGCGATGCGGTTGTCGCGAAACGCCCAGACCTCCTTGATCAGCCGGTAGTCGAGCTCCCTGGCCCATTTGCGGGTGAGGAACGCCTCGATCGCCTCGCGGCCCTGGATGAATTCCGAGCGGTTTCGCCAGCGGCTGTCGACCGTATAGGCCTGCGCGACCCGGGCCGGGTCCCGGCTGTTCCAGGCATCTTCCGCGCCGCGCGCCTTTTGCGCGGCGGTCGTGGCATCGAATGGCGGCAACGGCGGACGGTCCATGGCGTCATCTCCGAGTGGGAGCGGCAGAGTGCCAGAAGGCCGCAGGCTGGACGATGACACAGCCGCTATTTGGCCGATCAAAACGCCTTGAACGTGATGATCGTGCGCGTGTCCTGAATGCCCGGAATGATCTGGATTTTCTCGTTGACGAAATGTCCGATGTCGACGCCGTTGTCGACATAGACCTTGACCAGGAGATCGAATTCGCCCGCGGTCGAATAGATTTCGGACGCCACTTCGGCGTCGGCAAGCCGGTTGGCCACCTCGTAGGATTTGCCGAGCTGGCATTTGATCTGGACGAAGAACGGGACCATGGGACCTCCGGGGCCAATCCAGCAAAAACGTTCGCGTCTGGCAAGGCTTCCGTCTGATTGCTGCTGACTGTGAGGGCGCTTTTCGCGCACCCCGAACGACTATTCGATCCGAAGCGGCTCCCCTATGATCCGGTAAAAATACCGGAGGAATCGCATGCCGAGACAATGGCGGTCTCTTGGGCGGCATCTGGGGCGGCGGCTTGCCGCTGTGGCCGTCCTGTGGGCCGTGGGAATGCTCGCGGCAGGCCCATGTGCCGCGGAGACCTATCCGGACCGGCCGATCCGCTTCTTCGTGCCGTTTCCGGCCGGCGGCTCGACCGACGCGGTGGCCCGCGCGATGGCGCCGGCGCTGGAGAAGCTCCTCGGCCAGACCGTCGTGGTCGAGAACCGGGCCGGGGCCGGCGGCATGCTCGGCGTCGATATGATCGCGAAGGCCCAGCCCGACGGCTACACGATTGGCATCGCAGGGGCGGGCGCGCTCGGCGTCAACATCGGCGAGCGGGTGTCGCGGCCCTACGATCCGAAGAAGGACCTGGCGCTGATCAGCCGCGCCGCGGAATCGCCCTTCATCCTCGTGGCGGCGCCGAGCCTCGCCGTGAAGACGCTGCCCGACATCATCAAGATGGCCAAGGCCGAGCCCGGCCGCATGGCCATCGGCCACGGCGGCAACGGCACAGCGATGCAGCTTGCGGCGCTGACCTTCGTCACCATGGCCGACGTGAAGATCAACCTCGTGCCCTATCGCGGCACCGCGCCGGCCGTGACCGACGCGATCGCGGGCCACGTGCAGCTCGCCATCGCCGATCCGCCGCCGGCCATGGGCTCGATCAGCGAGGGCAAGCTCAAGGCCGTCGCAGTGACGTCGAAGCAGCGCTTCTCGGTGTTTCCCGATGTGCCGACCTTCGAGGAGCTCGGCCTGAAGGACTTCGAGCTCACCGGCTGGTTCGGCATCGCGGCGCCGGCCGCGACCCCGCGGCCGATCATCGAGAAACTCAACGCCGCGGTGCTGCAGGCTCTGAAAGATCCCGAGGTGGCGCGGCGCATCCGCTTGGTCGGCATGGAGCCGACGCCGACCACGCCCGAGGAATTCTCGGCCTTTCTCGACAGCGAAATCGTCAAGGCCGAGAAGCTGCAGGGCTTCGGCGACGGCAAGCCGAACTGAATGGTTTCGGAGGACATGAGCATGGCAACGAAATTGCTGCGGCTGGCGCTCGCCGGTGTCTTGGTCGCCGGCGTCGCGGTTGCGGGCGCGCGAGCCGAGACGTTTCCGAGCAAGCCGTTCCGCTTCATCGTGCCGTTCCCGGCGGGCGGCGCGACCGACGCCGCCGCGCGCGCGATGCAGCCG